>CAXTHU010000057.1:0-13574 GCA_964244125.1 uncultured Sphingomonadaceae bacterium | reverse complement strand
TGCCCCTTGGAGCGACGGACGATCGCATGAATGCGGGCGACCAGCTCCTCGCGGTGGAAGGGCTTGGTGACATAATCGTCGGCGCCGAAGCCGAGCGCGCGGACCTTCGAGTCCATCTCGCCGATGCCGGACAGGATCATCACCGGCGTCTGCACCTTGGCCGTGCGCAGCTTCTTCAGCACGTCGTAGCCGTGCATGTCGGGCAGGTTCAGGTCGAGGCAGATGATGTCGTAATCGTAGAGCTTGCCGAGATCGAGCCCCTCCTCGCCGAGATCGGTGGTATAGACGTTGAAGCCCTCCACGGTCAGCATCAGCTCGATGCTCTTGGCGGTGGTCGGTTCGTCCTCGATCAGCAGCACGCGCATGTCGCAGGTCCCTCGTTTGCTTGTCCTTCGTCTTCCTTAACCGAATGGCGGTAAAAGGTTAACGGCGGATAAATGGATTAACGGTTTTAAACCCGTATGGACGGGACGGGATTGTCCGGAACGGACCGGACGGGCAGGAGCCAGGCCATGCTGACCGATCGCATCCTGTTCGTCGATGCCGAAGCGATGGTGATCGACAAGCCGGCCGGGCTTCCGGTCGACGCCCCGCGCGACGGCGCGCTGGCGGTGGAGAACCATCTCGATTCGCTGCGACTGGGGTTCCGGCGGCGGCCGGCGATCGTCCATCGGCTGGATCGCGACACCTCGGGCTGCCTGCTGCTGGCGCGCAATCCCAAGGCGCAGCGGCGCTTCGCCGCCGCCTTCGCGGCGGGGACGGTGCGCAAGGAATATCTCGCGGTGCTGGACGGGGTGCCGGCCGAGGCGGCGGGCCGGGTCGCGCTGGCGCTGGCCAAGGTGTCGAGCGCGGCGGCGGGCTGGCGGATCGTGCCGGACGCCGGGGGCAAGGCGTCGGCGACGGGGTGGCGCGTGCTGGCGGTGGTGGACGGCCGCGCGCTCGTCCGCTTCGTGCCGGAGACCGGCCGCACCCATCAGTTGCGCGTGCATGCCGCCAGCGGCATCGGCGTCCCGATCCTGGGCGATCCGGTCTATGGCCGGGCGGGCGGCGGCATGATGCTCCACGCGCATCGCATCGGCCTGCCGCGCGGCGACAAGCCGCCGGTCGCCGCCGAGGCGCCGCCGCCCCCGGCCTTCGCCGTCTTCGCCGGGGCGCTGCGGGATGCCGCCTGACGACTGGCCGATCCCGGAGGCGGCGCTGTCCGAACGCTTCCTCGCCGCCACCGGCCCGGGCGGGCAGAACGTCAACAAGGTGGCGACGGCGGTGCAGCTGCGGCTGGACGTCCACGCGCTCGGCCTCGCCCCCGACACCTATCGCCGGCTGAAGGCGATCGCCGGCACGCGCATGACCTTGGCCGGCGAGATCGTCCTGATGGCCCGCGCCCACCGCACCCGCGAGGCGAACCGCGCCGAGGCGCGCGCAAGGCTGGCCGCGATGCTGGCCAAGGCGCATGTCCGCGAAGCGCGGCGGGTGAAGACAAAGCCGTCGAAGGCGGCGAAGGCGCGGCGGACGGACGCGAAGGCCCAGCGCGGCGCGGTGAAGCAGGGCCGCGGGCGGCCGGCGGTTGAGTGAGGCAATCCTCACTCCGTTCGGTTCGAGCCGCCTCGACAGGCTCGAACCGAACGGAGATGGGAAGGTAACTGCGCGAGGCCACCCATGTACCAGTTCGACATCCACGCCGCCGACAAGGCCGACCTCTATCGCGAACTGCACGCCGCGCTCGACACGCTGACCGCCGACGAACCCGACGCCGTCGCCAACATGGCGAATGCGGCGGCGCTCCTGTGGCAGTATCTGCCGGGGCTGAACTGGGCCGGCTTCTACCGGGTGGTCGACGGCGGATTGGTGCTCGGCCCGTTCCAGGGCAAGCCCGCCTGCATCCGCATCCCGCTCGGCAAGGGCGTCTGCGGCACGGCGGCGGCGACCGGCGAGACGCAGCGCGTGGCCGACGTCCACGCCTTCCCCGGACACATCGCCTGCGACGCCGCGTCGGCCTCGGAACTGGTCGTGCCGATCCTCGTCGGCGGCCGGGTGGAGGCGGTGCTGGACCTGGACAGTCCCGCGACCGGGCGGTTCGACGCCGACGACCAAGCCGGCTGCGAGGCGCTGATGGCACTGCTCGCCGGGCGGATCGCGTGATGCGAATCTTTCCCGTCACGGGGAGGATCAGGTTTCGCGCCAGCCCCCTTCGTCCAGCGTGAACGATCGCGTCCGCGCCACCGCGAAGGGGCCATCTTCCGCGTCCATCTCGCGCACCTCCAGCCGGCCCAGCTCGATCTTCAGCAGGTTGAAGCTGTTCGGCGTGCCTCGCCGGCGATAGCTCGTCGCGGTGCCGGCCTGGACCACCATCACCTGTTCGTCGGTAGAAAGCTTGGCGCCGCCCACCTCGACGGCGGCGGCATGGTGGTGGCCGGCCATCAGCAGGTGGACACGGGCGTCGCGCACCGCCGCCAGCGCGCGCCGGGCGCCGCGCAGCGCCTCGTTCACCTCGCCTTCCTCGTCACCGGGCAGCGGCACCAGTGGGTGATGGGTGACGAGCAGCCTAAGCACCCGCGGCGGCACGTCGTCAAAGGCGTGGGCGATGCGGTCGATCTGCATCCGCGTCAGCCGCCCGTCCTTGATCGTCAGGCCATGGGCGGAATGAAGCCCCAGCACCGCGATCTCGGCGTCGCGGTAGCTGGCCGTCCGCCCCCGCGCGACGATCCGGCAATAGCGGCCGAGCGGCGCGAACAGCCGGCGGAAGATGTCGTAGAGGGGAATGTCGTGGTTGCCCGGCACCACCACCAGCGGCAGCCCCGCCGCCTCCAGCCGGCGGAGGAAGGCGTCGGCCTGGGCGAACTGATCGCGCCGCGCCCGCTGGGTCAGGTCACCCGAGATGACGACGAGGTCGGGCCGCGCCGCTATCAGCGCGGCGAACAGCTGTTCGACCACCGCCGGCTCGTGCGCGCCGAAGTGGAGGTCGGAGATATGGGCGATGGTGCGCATGGGGGGTGAGACGGGTTTGGGGGGCGGTGGGTTCCAACCACCTCCACACCGGGTTTCCGTGTGGCGGCCTATCGCCCCGCCAGTTGCTTGGCCGCCGCCAGATACGTCCGCCCGATGCGCAGCCGGGTCCCGTCCGCCAGCGTCGCCGACCAGGCGCCGAGGCCGTCATGGACCAGCCTGGCGATGAAGTCGCGGCGGACTATGGCGGAACGGTGGAGGCGGATGAAGCGGGCGGGATCGAGCCGCCGCTCCAGCGCGCTGATCGTTTCGTGGAGCAGGAAGGAGCGCGCGCCGATGTGGAGCCGCATGTAGTCGCGCTCGGCCTCGATCCGATCGATGTCCCGCGCCGCGACGCGGATCACCTCGGAGCGCCACGGCACCCAGAACTCCTCGGCATGATGCACCTCGGGCGTCGGCGGGGCGGGCGGCGCGGGCGGGGCGGCGATCTTCTCCGCGACGCGCTCGACGGCGCGGGCGAGGCGATCGGCCGACACGGGCTTCAGCAGGTAATCGACCGCCGCGACGTCGAAGGCGGCGACGGCGAACTGGTCGAAGGCGGTGACGAAGATGATCGCCGGTCGCGCCGCCGGCCCCTCCAGCCCGCGCGCGACGCCCATGCCGTCGAGGCCGGGCATGGCGATGTCGAGCAGCAGCAGGTCGGGCGCCAGCGCGTCGACCAGGCGCAGCGCCGCCTCGCCGTCGTTGGCGGTGCCGACCAGGTCGAGGCGGGGCAGTCGCGCGCACAGGATCTGCATCCGCTCGACCGCCAGCGGCTCGTCGTCGACGATCAGCGTGCGCAGGCGCGGGGCGTCCGGGGCGGACGGCGGTTCAGCAGCCATGGCGCACCAGCGGCAGCGCCACCACCACCTCGAACCCCTCGCCCGCCCGCCTGCCCCAGCGGATCGTCGCCTCGTCGCCGAAGCGCGCGGCCAGCCGCTGGCGGACGTTGCGCAGGCCGGTGCCGGTGCCGGCGGGCGCGGCCTCGAACAGCGTGTCGGCGGGATCGGGCGCGGCCGCCGGTCCGTCGTCGATCACCGCGATCTCGATGCGCTCCCCGTCCAGCGGGCGGGCGCGGATGGCGAGCGTCACCGGGCGGGCGGCGCGCGATACGCCGTGCTTGATGGCATTCTCCACCAGCGGCTGGAGCAGCAGGCCGGGGATGCAGGCGTCGCTCAGATGATCCGGCACGTCGACGGCGACGCGCAGCCGGTCGGGGAAGCGCACCGCCTCGATATCGAGATAGAGATGCTGGAGCCGCAGTTCCTCGGCCAGCGGCAGGTCGTCGGCGGCGTCGGCGGTCAGCGAGGTGCGGAAGAAGGTGGCGAGGTTCAGGATCATCCGCTCGGCCTCCTCCGGCCGGTCGCGCATCACCAGGGTGGACAGCGAATTGAGCGTGTTGAACAGGAAGTGCGGGTTCACCTGATAGCGCAGCGCACGGATCTCGGCATCGCGCGCGGCGGCGCGGAAGGCGCCCGCCTGGCGCTCGGCGATGCGGACGCGGCCGGCATAGCCGATGGCGAGGTGGAGCGCGGCCCAGGCGGCGAAGAAGAAATACCACGTCACCGTGCCGTCGGCGATCATCGTCCGGGGCGCCATGTCCCCCTCGCCCCAGCGGGTGCCGGCCCGGCCCATGCGGCCGTCGTCCTTGCTCTCCATCGCCTTGCTCGCCTCCATCGGCTCGTAGACGTAGAAGGCGGCATAGTTGAACCCGGCGAACAGCGCCGCGAACGGCACGACGAGGAGCGCCGCGGCGGCGACCTGGCGGCGCAACGTCGCCCGGGCGAAGGGCAGGAGCGCGGCGTACAGGCCGAAGGTCAGCGCCATGCCGACGAGCGACACGACGATCCGCCGGCCGAGCATGACGAGCTGATCGTCGAAACCCATGACGACGGCGCGCAACGACACGATGGCGAAATAGAACAGCCAGAAGCCGACGATCGAGACCAGGGCGGCGGGCAGGTCGATCGCGCGGGGGGGCGCGACGGGGGAAGCGGATGCCATGATGGCCGATCTAGCATGGCGCGCGGGCGCGGCGGGTGCCGGTTCGTCGATGGAGAGGCGGCTTTCGTCGAAAGCGGGCTCGGAACGGAGCATCGGGCGCTTCGTTCGTCAGGGGACAATTCAGGAGGATGGCATGGACGCCCGGGACGAGAAGAATGCGCTCGACAGCGGCGCGCTGGACGCGCTCGCCGTGGCACCCCCGCCGCCGGCCGACGGCGACGGGGATGCCGCCGCGATCAGGCGGACGACGCCCGAAATCCGCGAGGGCCTGGATGCCCGCGACAGCAAGACGCTGCGCAACGATCCGTCGGACGACAGCTCGAAGCTGGACATCGCGCTAGACGAGACCTTCCCGACCTCCGACCCGCCGTCCAACACCCAGCCCGGCAAGGGCAAGGACCCGGCGCCCTCGTCAGGCTATGACGAGGCGGCCGAGGCCGACCGCGCGAACAGCCACTGATCCGTCGACCGGCGGCACCCGTCCGCTCCCGGCGTCGGACGGGGAACGGACGGATCAGCTCGCCCCCGCCCTCGCTTCCCCCATCGGCATCATGACGTCGAACGGCACGCCGCCCAGCGCGTGGCCGATCGGTCCGTTGCCGGCGCCCAGCCCCGGCGCGTGCCGTAGCGCGCGGCGGACATAGCCGCGCGCACGGCCGACCGCCCGCTCCAGACTCAGGCCGGCGGCGAGGCCGGCCGCGATCCCGCTGGCCAGGGTGCAGCCGGTGCCGTGGGTGTGGCGGGTGTCGACGCGGGCGCCGGACCAGGGCCGCTCCCCGTCCGCCGTCACCAGCACGTCGCGGATGACAGGCACGCCGGCGAAATCGGCGGCCAGATGCCCCCCCTTGGCGACCACCGCGCAGCCATGCCGCCCGACCAGCAGCCGCGCGGCGGCGATCGCCTGGTCCATGTCGTCCACCGCCTGGCCGGTGAGCGCGGCCAGTTCCGGGGCGTTGGGCGTCGCCACCGTCGCCAGCGACAGCAGCCGGGCGAAGGCGGCGACGGTGGCGGGATCGGCCAGCGTCGCGCCGCTGGTCGCCACCATCACCGGATCGAAGACGATCGGCATGTCGAGCCCGGCCAGCCGGTCGGCCAGCGCCTCGGCCGTCCCGGCCGACCCGATCATGCCGATCTTCACCGCATCCGCGCCGATATCGGACAGGACGGCATCGACCTGTGCCAGCACCGTCGCCGTCGGCACCGGGTGGACCGCCTGCACGCCCAGCGTATTCTGCGCGGTGACGGCGGTGATCGCGGTCATGGCGTGGCCGCCGAGCATGGTGATCGTGCGGATATCGGCCTGGATGCCCGCGCCGCCGCCCGAATCGGAGCCGGCGATTACGAGGATGCGCGGGATCGTCATGCCGCCCGCCGCACCGCGTCGCACAGTTCGTCCACCACCGTCTCGACCAGCGCCACGTCCTCGCCCTCGGCCATGACGCGGATCAGCGGCTCAGTGCCCGATGCGCGGATCAGCAGCCGCCCGGTGCCGCCCAGCCGCGCCTCGGCCGCGGCGATGGCGGCCTTCACCGCCTCGGCCTCCAGCGGCCGGCCGCCGGCGAAGCGGACGTTCTTCAGCCGCTGCGGCAGCGGGTCGAACTGGTGGAGCAGGGCGTGCGCCGGCCGGCCGCCCTCGACCAGCTCGGCCAGCACCTGCAACGCCGCGACCAGCCCGTCGCCGGTGGTGGCGTGGTCGGTCAGGATGATGTGGCCCGACTGCTCGCCGCCGACGTTATGCCCGCCGGAACGCATCGCCTCCAGCACGTTGCGGTCGCCGACGGCGGCGCGCGCCAGCTTCAGCCCCTCGGCCGCCAGCCGCCGCTCCAGCCCCAGATTCGACATGACCGTGGCGACGATGCCGCCGCCGGTCAGCAGCCCGCGCCGCGCCCAGGCGAGGCCGATCAGCGCCATCAGCTGGTCGCCGTCGACCACCTTGCCGCGATCGTCGACGACGATCAGCCGATCGGCGTCGCCGTCCAGCGCGATGCCGATGTCGGCGCGCGTCTCCACCACCTTGCGGCGGATGGCGGCGACGTCGGTCGACCCGACGCCGTCGTTGATGTTCATGCCGTTGGGGCTGACGCCGATCGGGATGACGTCGGCGCCCAGCTCCCACAGCGCCGCGGGCGCGACCTGATAGGCGGCGCCGTGGGCGCAATCGACGACGATGCGCAGACCGTCGAGGCGGAGATGCTCCGGAAAGGACAGCTTCGCCGCGTGGATATAGCGGCCCTGCGCGTCGTCCACCCGCCGGGCGCGGCCGATCGCGGCGGGGGGGGCGAGGCAGGGCTCGCGCTCGATCGCCGCCTCGATCGCCGCCTCGTCGGCATCGGACAGCTTGTAGCCGTCCGGCCCGAACAGCTTGATGCCGTTGTCCTGATAGGGATTGTGGCTGGCCGAGATCATCACGCCGAGGTCCGCGCGCATCGAGCGGGTGAGCATGGCGACGGCCGGCGTCGGCATCGGCCCGACCAGCACCACGTCCATGCCGACCGAGGTGAAGCCGGCGGTCATCGCCGATTCCATCATGTAGCCCGACAGCCGCGTGTCCTTGCCGATCACCACCCGGTGGCGATGCTCGCCGCGGACGAAATGCGCGCCCGCCGCCTGGCCGACGCGCATCGCGATCTCCGGCGTCATCGGCGGCTGGTTGGTGCGCCCGCGGATGCCGTCGGTGCCGAAATATCTGCGCGTCACTGGGTAGGCCTTCCGATCGCGAGCGACGCCGTTCGATAGACCGAAGCGCCCGCGCGGCCTAGAGGCGGGCGATGGCCCATGTCCTGCCCTTCTCGGACGCCGCCGTGGCGGAAGCGGCGCGGCTGGTGCTGGCGGGCGTGCCCGTCGCGGTGCCGGCCGAGACGGTCTACGGCCTCGCCGCCGACGCCACCGGCGGAACGGCGGTGGCGGCGATCTATGCCGCCAAGGGCCGGCCGGCGTTCAATCCGCTGATCGTCCATGTCCTCGACCTGGCGGCGGCGGAGCGGATCGCCGAGGTGGGGCCGGTGGCGCGAAGGCTGGCGGAGGCCTTCTGGCCGGGGCCGCTGACGCTTGTCCTGCCCGCGCGGGAGGCCGCCGTCGCTTCGCTCGCCCGCGCCGGGTTGCCGACGGTGGCGGTGCGGGTGCCGGCGCATCGCGCGATGCGCGCGCTGCTCGCCGCCACGGATCGCCCGCTGGCGGCGCCGTCGGCCAATGCGAGCGGCGCGATCAGCCCGACCAGGGCGGCCCATGTCATCGCCTCGCTGGGCGGGCGGGTGGCGCTGGTGCTGGACGACGGGCCATGCCAGCTCGGGATCGAATCGACCATCGTGCGGGTAGCGGCGGACCGGCTGGTGCTGTTGCGGCCCGGGCCGGTGGATACGGCGGCGCTGGCGACCGTGGCCGGCTTGCCGGTCATGCCGGGCGGCAGCGGGATCGAGGCACCGGGACAGCTTGCCGGCCACTATGCGCCGCGCCTGCCCGTTCGGCTCGGCGCGGCGGCGCGGCGGGGTGACGAGTGGCTGATCGGCTTCGGCCCGGTGGCGGGCGACGACACGCTCTCGGCGACGGGCGACCTGACCCAGGCGGCGACGCGGCTGTTCGACGCGCTCCACCGGGCCGACGCCAGCGGCCGCGCGGGGATCGCGGTGGCGCCGGTCCCGACCGCCGGACTCGGCGCGGCGATCAACGACCGCCTGTCCAGGGCGGCGGCCTAGGTCCTTCCGGGATGAGGATCGCACGACGAAACGGCCGCCCCTTGCGGGACGGCCGTTTCGTCTCGCCGATCCGGATCAGCCGTTGAGAAAGGTGGTCAGCTCGTCGGGAGAGACGGTCCGATCCTTGTTGGTGTCCGCCTTGGAAAAGGCACCGGCGGTCGCGTTGAGGACCTTGACGGCGGGGAGGTTCGCCCGCTTGGAGGTGCGGGTGCTGGCGACCTGCGTCGCCATGTCCTGGCCGTTGGCGGCCATCACCCATTCGCCGAACTCCAGCGGCGTCAGCGAACCCTTGTTGTCCTTGTCATACTTCGCCCATTCGGCCTGCACGGCGGCCGACGTCGTGCCGGTGGCGGCGGTCCGGGTCGGGGCGGTCGCATCGGGCGTCGCGCCCGGCTGGGCCTGCGCGGTGGACACGGCGGTATCGGTGGTGGCCGAAGCAGTCGTATCGGTGTCCGTGGTCGTCGCGGCATCGGCCGTGCCCGGATCGGTGCGGGTGGTCGCGCTGTCGGTGGTCATCGCGTCCTTCGCGGCGGGGGCCACGTCCGTCGCGGGCGCGTCGGGCGAGACGGCGGCCGGATCGTTGCCGGTCGGCGTGTTGGCGGTCTGGGCGACGGCGGCGCCGGTGATCGCCACGAAGGCGGTGCCGGCGATCAAGAATGCCTTGGTCATGATAGTCTCCATGCTTGCTGCGGGCTTGAGGAACCCCCTGGAAATATCCCCCGGAACCGATCGTCAGCGCGACGCGGTCTCGTCGATCGCGACCGTCCGCTCGCCCATCCGGACCGTGCGGACCGGCTTCGGCCTAGCCGCCGCCTCGCGGGTGACGCGATCTTCTTCCGTTCTAGCTGCGTCGGCGGGCGATGGCGCGGGCGGGGCCGGGTCGCGCACATCCGGCGCACGGCTGGCAGGCAGCGGCTCGCCCTGCTGCGGCTGGTTCGCGGTGCCGGCCGACGGCGCGAGGGGCACGCCACCGGGATTGGACGGATCGCCCTGCGCCGGGGCGAGCGACGGGAGCGCCAGCGCGACGGCGCCGGCCAGCAGCTTCAGGCGGATCATGGTTCGTCTCCGATGGGGCCACGCATGCGGCCGCAGGGCAGTTGACAGGCAACATAAAGCATGATGCGGCCCGCTGGTTCCCAGCCGGCGCCCGTTCCGCCGCATATCCGACAGGACTGGCCGATGATCCCCCGCTATGCCCGCCCGGAGATGGTCGCCGTCTGGACGCCGGAGACGCGGTTCCGCATCTGGTTCGAGATTGAGGCGCATGCGCTGGACGCGCTCGCGGAACTGGGCGTCGTCCCGCCGGAAGCCGCCGCCGCCGTATGGGCCAGGGGCGGCTTCGACGTCGCCCGGATCGACGCGATCGAGGCCGAGGTGAAGCACGACGTCATCGCCTTCCTGACCAGCGTCGCCGAGCATGTCGGGCCGGAGGCGCGCTTCCTCCACCAGGGCATGACCAGTTCCGACGTGCTTGACACCGCGCTGGCGGTGCAGCTGGCGCGCGCCGCCGACATCCTGCTCGCCGATCTCGACGCGCTGCTCGTCGTGCTGCGGCGGCGCGCGGAGGAGCATCGCCTGACGCCGACGATCGGCCGCAGCCACGGCATCCATGCCGAGCCGACCACCTTCGGCCTGAAGCTGGCCCAGGCCTATGCCGAGTTCGCCCGCAACCGCGCCCGGCTGGTCGCCGCCCGCGCCGAGATCGCCACCTGCGCGATCTCGGGCGCGATCGGCACCTTCGCCAACATCGACCCGCGCGTGGAGGCGCATGTCGCGGACAAGCTCGGCCTGACGGTCGAGCCGGTCTCCACCCAGGTGATCCCGCGCGACCGCCACGCGATGTTCTTCGCCACGCTGGGCGTCATCGCCTCCTCGGTCGAACGGCTGGCGACCGAGATCCGCCATCTCCAGCGGACCGAGGTGCTGGAGGTGGAGGAATATTTCTCGCCCGGCCAGAAGGGCTCGTCGGCCATGCCGCACAAGCGCAATCCGGTGCTGACCGAGAATCTGACCGGCCTCGCCCGCCTGGTCCGCGCCGCCGTCACCCCGGCCATGGAGAACGTCGCGCTGTGGCACGAGCGGGACATCAGCCATTCCTCGGTCGAGCGCGGCATCGCGCCGGACGCCACCGTCACGCTCGACTTCGCGCTGGCCCGGCTGACCGGCGTGATGGACAGGCTGGTCGTCTATCCGGAGCGGATGCGGCGCAACCTGGACCGCATGGGCGGCCTGGTCCATTCGCAGCGCGTGCTGCTGGCGCTGACCCAGGCCGGCGCCAGCCGGGAACAGGCCTATGCCCTGGTCCAGCGCAGCGCGATGCGGGTGTGGGAAGCCGACGGGGCGCTGTCGCTGGCCGAACTGCTCAAGGCCGATCCGGCGGTCACGGCATTTCTCGACGTCCGGGCAATCGACGCGGAGTTCGACCTCGGCTACCACTTCAAGCACGTCGATACGATCTTCGCGCGGGTTTTCGGCGGTTGAGCGGATCGATCGCGATCTAGGGACATTGCAGCGATGATGCCGCCAGGCCAGGACGATCCGACCGCCCATCAGCTGCTTAGGGCCGCGACCGGCATCGCGCACGAGCGGCTGGACGCGCGCTTCGGCGTCTTCGACCTGGCCGACACGCGGGATTACGGCCGCTTCCTCCAGGCCCATGCCGCCGCCCTGATGCCGGTGGAGGCGGCGCTTGACACGGCCGGCATGGCGGCGCTGCTCGACGACTGGCCGGCGCGCCGCCGCGCCGCGCTGATCGCCGCCGACCTGGCGGCGCTGGGCCTGGCCATGCCGGCGCCGGTTCCCGTCGCGCCGCTCGCCAACATGGCGGCAGCCTGGGGCGCCGCCTATGTCGTCGAGGGATCGCGGCTCGGCGGCGCCATGCTCGCCCGGCGGGTGGCCGACGACGCCCCGCGCGCCTATCTGGCGACGCCGCTGCCCAAGGGCGCGTGGCGGCTGTTCCTCGGCCGGCTGGACGCGGCGCTCGACGCCGACGCGGCGCGGGCGACGGCGATCCGGGGCGCGCTGGCGACCTTCGCCGTCTTCGAGGCGGCGGCCGAGGCCACCGCATGACCGCCACCGTCACCGTCGATCTCACCACCTGCGACCGCGAGCCGATCCACATATCGGGGGCGATCCAGCCCTTCGCCTTCCTGCTCGTGCTGTCGGCCGACTGGCTGGTGGCGCGCGCATCGGCCAACGTCGCCGGCTTCCTGGGCCGGACGGCCGAGGAGATGATCGGCCGGCCGCTGCTCGACGTCTTCGCCCAGGAAGCGGTGCACGCCATCCGCAACCGGCTGACGACGCTGCGCGGCGACGACGCCACCGAGCGGCTGTTCGGGATCGACGTCACGGGCGACGGCCGGCGCTTCGACGTCGCCGTCCACCTGGCCGGGCCGCAGGTGGTGATCGAGGCGGAGCCGAGCCAGGGCGACGGCGACAGCGACGTCAATTCGATCGGCATGGTCCGCGCGATGATGGGCCGGCTGGACCAGGCGGCCGGCTTCACCGTCTTCCTGCGCGAGGCGGCGCGGCAGGTGCGCGCGCTGACCGGGTTCGACCGGGTGATGGTCTATCGCCTGCACGAGGGCCATGGCGAGGTGCTGGCTGAGGCGGCGCGATCGGGCATCGGCACTTTCCTCGGCCTGCGCTACCCGGGCAGCGACATCCCCGCGCAGGCGCGCGCGCTCTACCTGCGCAGCCCGTTCCGGGTGATCGCCGACGTCGCCGCGGCGCCGGTGCCGATCGTGCCGCGACTGTCGCCGGCCGGCGAGCCGATCGACCTGTCGCTGGCGATGGCGCGGGCGGTGTCGCCGGTCCACATCGAATATCTCGCCAACATGGGCGTCGCCGCCTCGCTCTCCATCTCGATCATCGTCGAGGGCAGGCTCTGGGGGCTGTTCGCCTGCCACCATCAGGAGCGGCGCCTGCCGACGCTGGAGCGCCGCGCGCTGGCCGAGCTGTTCGGCCAGATGTTCTCGATGAAGCTGGAAAGCCGCGAGCGCCGCGCGGTCGGCGATTATCTCGGCCGCGCCCAACTGGTGTCGGATCGCATCCTCACCGCCGTGGCGGGGGATTCCGGGCTGCTCGACAATCCGCAATGGCTCGGCGACATGCTGGAGAGCGTCGTGCCGTCCGACGGGGTCGGCGTCTCGATCAACGGCCGCTCGGTGGTCGCGGGGCTGGCGCCGAAGGAGGCGGAGTTCGCCCGGCTGGTCCGCGCGCTCAACGGAACGCCGGCCGGCAAGGTCTACGCGACCGACCGGATCGCGAACCTGCTGCCCGAGGCGGCCGACTATGCCGATCGCGCGGCGGGGATGCTGGCGCTGCCCATCTCGCGCAGTCCGCGAGACTATGTCGTGCTGTTCCGGCAGGAGGTCGCGCGGACGGTCAAATGGGCCGGCGATCCGAACAAGCCGGTCGAGCCCGCCGGCGACGGCGTCCGCCTGTCCCCGCGCAAGAGCTTCGCCGCCTGGACCCAGCTCGTCTCCGGCTCGTCCACGCCCTTCACCACCCAGGAGGTCCGCGTCGCCGAGACGCTGCGCGCGACGCTGATCGAGGTGGTGCTGCGCATGTCGGACGAGGCGCATGTCGAGCGCCAGCTGGCGACCGAGCGGCAGGAGCTGCTCATCGCCGAACTGAACCACCGGGTGCGCAACATCCTGTCGCTGATCCGCAGCCTGGTGCGCCAGTCGCGCGGCTCGGCCGACACGATCGACGATTACGTCCGCGAAGTGGACGGCCGCATCCACGCGCTGGCCCGCGCCCACAACCAGATCACCGCCGAGAACTGGGGGCCGGGATCGCTGCGCGGCCTGATCGATACCGAGGCGGCGGCCTATCTGGCCGACCAGTCGGATCGGGTGCGGGCGAGCGGCGAGGACGTGCTGCTGCAACCGC
>CAXTHU010000056.1:0-13727 GCA_964244125.1 uncultured Sphingomonadaceae bacterium | reverse complement strand
GTGTCCGGCAGCGCCTCGATCGCCGCCGGCACGATCATCGTCAACGGCAACATCGTCGCCACCGGCACCGCCAACGTGGGCGCCAAGCAGATCACCGCCAGCGGCACCTTCAACACCAGCGGCTCCGCCAAGATCGCCGCCTCGCCGGATTCGAGCAAGGCATACCAGAACACCGCCGTAACCGTCGCCGATCCGCTGGCGGGCAACGCCGCGCTGTCGGCGTCGCTGGACAAGACGACAGCGGCGGCGAAGTTCCCGACGCCCGCGGCGCTGGCCTCGCCCGCGACGCCGACCAGCTCGGTCGACTGGAAGTTCGACGGCAGCGGCGGCAGCGGCACCGGGATCAGCACGGCATGGCAGGTCGGCTCCACCTGGAACATCCCGGCCGGCACCTACAACCTGCGCAAGCTCACGATCGACGGCGACGGCATGGTCAAGTTCGCCGCCGGCTCGACCGTCACGATCAGCAACGGCCTGTCGGTCGCCGGCAGCCGGCAGCTGAGCGTGGGCAACGGCGCGAACTGGAAGGTGAACGGCGGCGTCACCATCGGCGGCAGCGGCAACGCCGGCTACGCCCTGGCGCTGGGCAGCGGCACCTATCATTTCGCCGGCGCCTTCGCGATGAGCGGCAGCGGCAACGTGAGCATCGGCGCCGGCAATCTGACGGTGAACGGCGCGACCAGCTTCGACGGTTCCGGCACGCTCACCGTCGGCGCCGGCGCGCACAGCTTCGCCTCCCTGTCGTTCGGCTCGGGCAGCGGCAGCTTCGGCGACGGCGACCTGACGATCGTCGGCGCGCTCACCAAGGGCGGATCGGGCAATCTGAGCTTCGGCGACGGCAACATCGCGATCGGCGGCACCACCTCGATCTCGGTCGGCGGCAGCGGCGTCCTGTCGTTCAGCGGCACGGGCCTTGGCCGGACCTTCACGACCGCCGGCGGCATCACCACCGCCGGCAGCAGCGAACTGACGCTGCCGGCATCGGCCAACCACTTCATCGGCGGGACGATGAAGCTGGACGGATCGGTGAACTTCGCGCCCGTGTCGGGCAGCGGCACGGTGCCGGCCGGCGCCTATACGGTGCGCGGCGATTTCACGAAGGCGGCGAGCATGTATGCCCGCGGCTCCGGCATCAGCTTCTTCCTCAGCGGCGCGCTCAGCTGGTCCGGCGCCTCCGGCGGCGTCTTCTCCGCGCCGACCGGCACGGCGGACGCGGCGGGCGACGCGCTGGTCAACATCCTGTTCGCCAGCCGCACGACGTCGCCCACCAGCTGGACCGGCAGCACGTCCAACACCTATACCGGCATGATCTACTTCCCGAACTCCGCCCTGACGCTCAGCGGCTCGGGGTCGCTGTCGGGCTGCTTCGGCGCGGTCGGCGCGACGATCACCGTCACCGGCAGCGGCGCCGCCGCCCTGGCGTGCAGCGGGGTCGCCGCGACGACGCCGGGCGCGACGACCGGCACGACGACCAGCGGCACCCCCGCCGTCGTGAGCCTCGTCCGATGATCCGCCGCATCCGCCGGCTTGGCCGGGACACGCGCGGCGTCGCCACGATCGAGTTCGCCGCCTGGTCCGCCGTCTTCTTCATGGGGATGCTGATCGCGCTCGATTTCGGCATGTGGCGCACCTACCAGCTGCGCCTGTCATCGGCGGTCGAACAGGGATCGATGATGGCGTTCAAGAACCGCGCCACGCTGAACGGAGCGGACACCGATGCGATCAAGGCCTACATCATCGCCGCCGCCCATGTGCCGACCGGCGACGTCACCGTGCAGGCCACCTGCGCCAACGGCACGGCCAGCGGCGCGTGCGTCGCCACCGGCCGGCAATGCGCCTGCATCAGCGGTTCCACCCCGACCTATGTCGCGGCCGCCTGCGGCGCGGCCTGCGGCGACAGCACGACCGCCGGCTATTATCTCACGATCAGCGCCACCGTGCCCTACACGCCGGTGGTGGTGGCCAACGCCGCGCTGACCGGCAAGACGATGGCCGACAAGGTGACGGTGCGGCTGCAATGATCCGCCGCCTGCGCGGCGACCGCCGGGGCGCGGCGATGCTGGAGTTCGCGCTGGTGGCGCCGCTCCTCATGGCGTTCATCTTCCTCATCATCGAGGGCGGCCGGATGATCTGGACGCATCAGGTGTTGCAGGAGGTCGCCTTCGCCTCCGCCCGCTGCATGGCGCTGGGCAATACCGGCTGCACCAGCACCGCGACGGTGAAGACCTGGGCCGCCGCCCGCGCGTCCGGCAGCGGCGTGACGGTGGCGGAGGCGGCGATCACCCCGACCGCCGCCGCCACCTGCGAGGCGCAGGCGAACATGGTCAAGGTCGTCATCCTGATGCCTTACGGCAAGGCGGTCGGATCGCTGCTGCCGGTGCCGCCGGCGAGCCTCGCCGCATCGGCCTGCTTCCCGGTCCTGACCTGATCGCATCGCCGGGGCTTGACGCGCTCCGGATTTTGCTCTTGTTTGCTATTGCGGATCATTCGCAGATCAGGAGAGCCGATCCATGTACCAGTTCGTCGATCGCCCGGTCGCCTCGCTCGCCCCCGGCAGCCGGCTGGTCCTGTGGGCGGCGCGCGGCTGGGCGCATGCGCGGGCGAACGGCGGCTGCCCGCCAGGCGCGGTCGCCCCGGCCTTCCTCCATTGCGGCGCGATCGCCGCGCTGCCCGACATCCACCGCCTGTTCGCGCTGCTGGCCGGCGCCGAGGACGAGGGGCTGGCGGTCGCCGCCATGGGCGATCCGCTGGTCGGCGACATCGAGGCGGTGCTGCTGCGGCTGTGGGCCGACGCGCTGGACCGCCCGGACCACGCCCGCGCCACCCTGTCGCTGATGCTCGCCGGCGAGGATGAGGGCGACGCCGGCGATGACGCCGCCGCCACCGCCTTCGTCGCGCTGACGGCGGCCGCCATGACCCTGATGGCCAAGGGCCTGGCGCCCGTGGGCCTCGCCGAACCGAGCCGCGCCGGCAGCTGAAGCCGGGATGGCGCGATCGCGCGGCCGGCCCTATCGAGCGCCGATGGCCGATCTCGACCGCATCCTCGCCGCCGCCGCCGACTGGACGGGCGCGCCGCTGGCACTGGCCACCGTCACCTCCACCTGGGGCTCGGCGCCGCGGCCGCGCGGCAGCCACATGCTGGTCCACGCCGACGGCCGGTTCGAGGGATCGGTATCGGGCGGCTGCGTCGAGGGCGAGGTGCTGGCCGCCGCCGCCAGCACGATCGGCGACGGCGCGGCGCGGCGGCTGCGCTACGGCGTCGCCGACGACACCGCCTGGCAGGCCGGGCTGCCCTGCGGCGGGGAGATCGAGATACTGGTGCAGCCGGTCGGCGCCGGCGCCTTCGATCCGGCGCTGTTCGGCCGCATCGCCGCCGCCCGCGCCGCCGGCGACGGCATCGCCGTCACCAGCGACCTTGTCACCGGCCGTACCGAGCCGGGCGACCGGCCGGGCGCGGACCGCTTCGTCAACCACTACGCCCCGCCGCGCCGCCTGCTGATCGTCGGCGCGGTGCAGATCGCCCAGTCGCTGGTGGCGCTGGCCCGCGAGCTGGACATGGCGGCGACGGTGATCGATCCGCGCGGCCGGTTCCTCACCGCCGCGCGCTTCCCCGCCACCGCGCTCGACGACCGCTGGCCCGACGAGGCCGTCGCCGCCGCGCGGCCGGATCGCGTCACCGCCGTCGTGACGCTCAGCCACGACCCGAAGATCGACGACCCGGCGCTGGCCGCGGCGCTGCGCTCGCCGGCCGGCTACATCGCCGCGCTGGGATCGCGGCGCAGCCACGCCGCCCGTATCGAACGCCTGGCCGGCCAGGGCTTCGACGCCGCGGCGCTGGCGCGGATCGAGGGGCCGGCGGGGCTCGACATCGGCGCCATCGGCCCGGCCGAGATCGCCCTCTCGATCGCCGCCGCCGCCGTCCGCCGCTTCGCCACGGCGACCTCGCCTTAACGTTGGTGCGACTCCGCAAGCTGCGCTAGGGGGAAGCGCTCGTGCTTGGGGAGGCAGGTGTGGGGATGAGGGGACAGTTCGGACGCGTCGCGACGGCGCTGCTCGGCATCGCCGCGATGGGCGGAACGGCCCCCGCCGCCGCGCCGCCGCCGATCAGCCTCCAGGACAGCTTCCGCATCGGCGACGATGCGGGCGTGCTGTGCCGCGTCCAGAGCCAGGCCGGCGGCGCGGCGCTGAAATCGATGTTCGATCGCGGCTATGCCATCGTCTGCCGCGACGCCGCCACCGCCGTCGGCCGCCTCTACGCCATCCGCGCCGGCGCGGCCGAGACGCTGGCGCGGCTCGCCGCCCTGCGGGCCGCGCAGGCGACCTGCGCCGCCCCGGCGAGGGGCGCCGTGGACGATCTCGGCGCGGTCGATGTCGCCGAATGCACGACGCCGGCGGGCGGCGTCGGCTACCGCGTCTACGCGCTCCCGCGCGGGCGGATCACCTATGTCGCCGAGGGGCTCGCCGGCTACGACTCGGCGCTGCGCCTCGGCCTGCGCACCATCGTCGCCGACCATGCCGTGCCCGGATCGATCTCGGCGGCGACCACCGACGTCGCCGATCCCGCCGCCTTCGCCCGCGTCCAGGCCGGCACGCTCGACCTCGGGGCGGCGCTGGCCGAGGGCTATCGCCGCAACAATTCGGGCAGCTATGCCGAGGCCGCCGAGTTCTTCGACGCCCTCCTCACCCGCGCCGCGCCGGGCGAGGGCGACATGTCGATGATGGGCGAATATGTCGCCAACCGCGCGCTGCAACGATCCAACCTGGGCGAGTTCGCCGAGGCCGACGCGCTGTTCGCCGGCCTGACCAGGATGCCGACGGCCGATCCGGTGCAGCTGCGCCTGCGCCGCAATTTCGTCGCCCTCCACCTGCTGAACCAGCGCCGGCCGGGCGAGGCGCTCGCCGAATTGCAGCGCCCGGTGACGCCGATCGCGCCGCCAAGACCCGTTCAGGCCAACGCCGCCCGGCCGGAGATCGACCGGATCACCGCCGCCGAGCTGAACAGCCGCTCTTCGGCGGCGCAGCTCGGCGGCGACGCGGCGAACCTGACGCCGGAGGAGCGCGCCGCCATCCTCGACGCGCAGGCCCGCCAGATGCGCGGCACGATCCTGCGCCTTCAGGGCGATCTCGACGGCGCGCAGGCGGCGCTGACGGGCGCCGAACAGTCGCTGGCGACGATCCGCGAGGGGCGCGTCTCCTCGATCACCCGGCTGCGCGTGACGACCATCTCGGAAAGCGCCGCCGTGCAGGAGGCGCGCGGCGACAGGGCCGGGGCGGAACGGCTGCTGCGGCTGGCGCTGGCGACGATCGAGGCCGAATATCCCCGCTCGGCCGCCGCCAACGGCCAGAAGGCGCGGCTCGCCGCCTTCCTCGCCCGCAACGGCCAGGTCGACGCCGCGCTGGCCGCCTATGCCGAGGTGGTGAGGAGCGCGACCGAGGCGGGGGCATCGACCACCGGCCTCGTCAACCTGCTGTCGCCCTATTTCGCCCTGCTGGCCGAACAGATCGGGACGCGGCCGGCGCTGGTCGCCGACTTCTTCCTCGCCGCCGAGACGCTGGTGCGGCCCGGCGTGGCGGACACCTCGGCGGTGCTGGCGCGCGAGCTGTCGGGCGGCAGCGACGAGGCGTCGCGCCTGTTCCGCCAGTCGGTGAACCTCACCCGCGAGGTGGAGCGGGTGCGGATCGACGTCGCCCGGCTGACCGCGCTGGCCCAGCCGACCGCCGACGAGACCGCGCGCGTCGTGACGCTGCGCGCCCAGCTCGCCGGCCTGGCGACCGATCAGGTCGCGACCCAGGCGAAGCTCGCCAGCTATCCCCGCTACCGCGCGGTCGCGACCACCGCGATGAACCTCGCCGACCTCCAGGCGGCGCTCCGTCCCGGCGAGGCCTATTGGAAGCTCGCGATCGTCGGCGACACCGTCTACGGCATCTACGCCACCGCCGGCGACGCCACCGCCTATCGCGCCGGTTTCGGCGGTGCGGCCGAACTGGACGCGCTCGTCGACACGGTGCGCGACAGCATCGCCAAGGAGGAGAACGGCCAGCTCCTCACCTTCCCCTTCGACATCGTCGCCGCGCGCCGGCTGTTCGTCGATCTCGCCGGCCCCGTCGCCGACCGGCTGGCCAGGGCGCGGTCGATCGTGTTCGAGCCGGACGGGGCGATGCTGCGGCTGCCGATCAACCTGCTCGTCACCGACGACGGCTCGGTCGCGTCATACGCGGCGCGGCAGAAGGCGAAGGGCGCCGACGAGTTCGACTTCACCGGCACGCGCTGGCTGGGCGCCGCGGCCGACATTTCCACCGCCGTCTCCGCCCGCGCCTTTCGCGACACGCGGCGGGCCGCACCCTCGGCGGCGAAGCGCGACTATCTCGGCTTCGGGCAGAACCAGCCGGTGTCGAACGTCACCACCGTCTCGGCAACGCGCGGGATGTCGGGCGCCGGCGCGGTCGATTGCGACTGGCCGCTCAGCGAGTGGAACAAGCCGATCTCGGCCAGGGAGCTGCACACCGCCGAGGGGATCATCGCCAAGGGCCGGGCGGGCGATGCCGAGGTGGTGACGCAGGCCGCGTTCAGCGACACCGCCGTCATCCAGCGGACCGATCTCGACCAGTTCCGCATCCTCCACTTCGCCACCCACGGCCTCGTCACGGCGCCGCGCCCGGAATGCCCGGCGCGGCCGGCGCTGCTCACCTCCTTCGGCAATGCGCAGTCGGACGGGCTGCTGAGCTTCCGCGAGATCTACGACCTGAAGCTGGATGCCGACCTCGTCATCCTGTCGGCCTGCGACACCGCCGGCAAGGCGACGGTGGCGGCGACGCGGGAGGCGGGGGTGACGTCGGGCGGCGGCTCGGCGCTCGACGGGCTGGTGCGCGCCTTCGTCGGCGCCGGCGGCCGCTCGGTGGTGGCGAGCCACTGGCCGGCGCCGGACGATTTCGGCGCCACCGGGCGGCTGATCTCCGGGCTGTTCGACGCCAGGCCCGGCACCTCGATCGCCGAGGCCCTGCGCATCGCCGAGCTGGACCTGCAAAAGGCGCCCGAGACCTCCCACCCCTATTACTGGTCGGGCTTCGCGATCGTCGGCGACGGCGCGCAGCCGGTGCTGCGCGCGCGGTGAGGGGGATCATGGACGGGCCGTTCCGCCCGCGTCACGAAGACCGCCGATGAACGCTCCCGGCCGGCCGGCCCTCCTGATCTCCGGTCCGCGCAAGCCGGAAATCGGCCGGTGGCGCCGGATGACCCGCCAGATCGGCCTGCTGCGGCTGGTCGGCACCGCGCTGTTCCTGGCCGTGGCGCTGTGGTTCGCGCGCGACGGCTGGAACATCCTGCTGGCCCAGGATGCCGAGCGCGCGCTCTACGACGTCCGCGCCCTCCTCGCCATGCCCTATGTCGACCAGGACGAGCGGATCGTCATGGTCGTCTATACCGACGAGACGCTGGCGGCGACAGGCAAGCGCTCGCCGCTGGACCGCAAGCTGCTGGGCGCGGCGCTGCGCCGGATCGACGCGATGGGCGCCAGGGCGATCGGCATCGACATCCTGATCGACCAGCCGCAGCCCGAGGACCCGCTGCTGGTCGCCGATTTCCGGACGATGCGGACGCCGACCTTCCTCGGCTTCGCCTCCAACGCCACCAACGGCAATTTCATGCAGAGCTGGCAGGAGGATTTCCTGACCGGCTTCCTGAAGCGCCTGGCGCCGGGCGACGTCCGCCCCGCCTCGATCCGGGTCCAGTCCGACACCGACGACGTGATGCGCAACTGGCCGACGCAGCCCGCCTCGCTGCCGCCGCTGCTGGCCAACGCGCTGGCGCCGGCGGTCCATGCGGAGTTCCGCGGCTATACCGGCAGCATCGGCTACCGCCTGCCGCGCGACCTGGAGCGGCCGGTGTTCCTCAGCCTCCCCATCGACCTGTTCGGCACCGACGAAGGCGCGGCGGCGATGGCGGGCTTCGTGCGCGGCCGCTACGTGCTGATCGGCGGCGACATCAGCGACGTCGATCGCTTCGACACGCCGGCCACCCGCATCACCCACAAGCAGACCACCGGGCTGGAGGTCCACGCCAGCCTGCTCGCCCAGATGCTCGACGGCCGGATGTTCCGGGCGATCCCCGGACCCGCGCTCTGGCTGGCGGCGATCCTGGTGGTGCTGGCCGGCGCCGCCACCGCCATCGCCGACATGCCGGTGTGGCGCCTGGCGCTCGTGATGGCGGCCCAGGCGGCGCTGATCTTCGGCCTGCCCTTCCTGTTGCAGCACTGGCAGATCGACACGCGGAACCTGCCGATGTTCGGCTGGCTGGTCGGCTGGGTGCTGGCCTATGCCTCGGTCGGCACGGCGGCGCGCGCGGTCGGGTCGCAGCAGCGTCGCTTCGCCCAGTCCGCGCTGGGCAAGTACCTCCCCGCCGACGTCGCCAACCAGATCATGCGCGATCCCGACAGCCTGTCGCTGAACGGCGAGAAGCGCGAGATCTTCGCGCTGTTCTCCGATCTCGAAGGCTTCACCAAATTGAGCCACGCGATCGAGCCGGAGATGGTCGCCTATCTGCTCAACAGCTATCTCGACATGCTGTCGGACATCGTGCTGGAACATGGCGGGACGATCGACAAGTTCGTCGGCGACGCGGTCGTCGCCTTCTGGGGCGCGCCGATCAGCCGGCCGGACGATCCCGACCGCGCCGCCCGCGCCGCCGTCGCCATGTACGAAGCCGGCGAGCGCTTTCGCGAACAGGCGCCGCCCGGCGTGCCGCCGCTGGGCGTCACCCGCGTCGGCCTCCATTGCGGCGACGCCATCGTCGGCAATTTCGGCGGCGAGGACCGCATCCAGTATACCGCGCTCGGCGACAGCATGAACACCGCCGCGCGGCTGGAAGGCGCGAACAAATATCTGAAGACGACGGTACTGGTCAGCGAGACCGCCGCCGCCCGCGCGACCGAGGGCCGGTTCCGCCCGATGGGCCGCATCGTCGTGTCGGGGCGCTCCACCCCGCTCGCGCTCTACGAACCCGTGCCGCGGCTGGACGGGGCCGAGCTCGACATGCTCGTCGCGCTGTACCGCCGGTTCGACGAAGGAGACTGGCTGGCCCTCACCGACATGGAGGAGTATGCCGCCGGTCATCCGGGCGACCGCGCGATCGCCAACCTTATCTATCGCCTGCAACAGGTGGGGCCGGGAGGAAGCTATGTTCTGGAGTCCAAGTAAGCGGGCCATGCCCGCGACGATCGGAACGCTCGCGTTCCTCGGCCTCGCCGGCGCGGCGTCGGCCGGCACGCTGGTCGTCCGGTCGAGCGGCCCGTCCGCCAAGAACTACCCGCCCGGCCGGGCGATCCCCGACGGCAGGAAGATCGCGCTGGCCGCCAACGACCAGGTGACGATCATCGACGCGCGCGGCACGCGCACCTTCAAGGGTCCGGGCAGCTTCGATCCCGCCGCCGCCTCGGCCGGTGCCGCCGGCGGCACCGGCACGACGCTCGCCGCGCTGGTCGGCCAGCCGACCGAGCGCCGCGCGCGAATCGGGGCGGTCCGCTCGGTCGGCGGCGCCGCCCCGCGCAGCCCGAACATCTGGTATGTCGAGGCCGATCGCTCGGGCGCGCATTGCGTCGCCGATCCGGCGAACGTGATGCTGTGGCGTCCGAACATGACGACCGCGCAAACCTACACCATCACCGGCGGCGGCAGGACCGGCACCGTCGTGTGGCTGAAGGGCCAGTCGGCGCAGAAATGGCCGGCGACGCTGCCGGTCGCGGGCAATGTCGACTACCGGATCGCGCCCGCCGGCCAAGCGGCCCCGGCGACGGTGCGTTTCGTCATGCTGGGCAAGGACGAACCGCTGGATACGCTCGCCTCGCACCTCATCGGCAACAAATGCACCGCCCAGCTCGACCTGCTGGTCGACGCCGCCGCCGCGCCGGACGCGAACGCACCGACCGGGTGAGGCGGAGGGTACGGGGCGGGCACGGCTCAACACACGCCCGTGATGCCGAGCGAAGTCGAGGCGCCCTCTCCATGTGGCGCAAGATGCACGTCCTTCGACTTCGCTCGAATGGACGGAGGTGAGGAGGTCGGGTGCGCTCGCCCCTACCGAGCCCGCGCCGCGTTCCGCGCGATGAGGTTCAGCGAGACGTCGATCGCCAGCGTCCCCGGCCCCCGCGCGGACATCGCCGCGCGTCCCGCCTCGGCGATGCGGGCGAGCGCGGTGGCGAGGCGGTCGGCGGTCCACAATTGCAGCTGGCGCGACACCGCCGCCTCCTGATCCCGCCCGCGCACGCCGCTGGCCGGGCGGCCGACGACCGTGCCGATCGCGTTGCCGCGCTCCACCTGCCCGCGCAGTTCGGCGAGCAGCAGCAGCCGCCGCTGCACCGCGCGGACCAGCGGCACGCCGCTCGTCCCGACCGCCGCCAGCCGGGCGATCTCCGCCTCGGCCGCGCCCGGCGCCCCGCCCAGCACCGCGCCGACGAGCCGGTCGAGATCGGCATCGCCGCTGTCGGCCGAGAGGCGGTCGACCGCGTCGTGGTCCAATTCCATCGGCCGCTCGGGCGCGGCGTCGAGATAGAGCGCGTATTTCTCCAGCTCGCCGGCCAGGATCGCGCGATCGCCGCCGGCCGCCACCGCCAGCCGCCGCGCCACTTGCGCGTCGATCCTGAGGCCATGGCCGCGGCCCATGGCCATCGCCAGCTTCTCCATCTCGTCGGCGCCCGGCGGATAGCTGGCGAAGGCGACCGCGTCGGGCGCGGCGACGACCAGCTTCAGCAGCCGGGAGGTGGCGCGCAGCGTGCCGGTGATCGCCACCACCGGATTGCCCGCCGCCGACGCCGCCAGCAGCGCCTCGATCGCCGCCAGCGATTCGTCGCCCGCCCCCTCGACCAGTATGTGGCGCGGCCCGCCGAACAGCGATCCCGCCGCCGCCTCGTCGGCCAGCCGCGCGGGGTCGGCCTTCAGGATCGCGGGCGCCAGATCGATCCGCTCCGCCTCCGGCCCCATGGCGGCGGCAAGCTCGGCCGCCAGCACGCGCGACCCGGCCTCGTCGGGGCCGTGGAGCAGGATCAGGCGGACGTCCGGTCCCGGCTGGCGCAGCGCGCGCTCCGCCTGGGCGCGGCTGGCCTTCACGCTGTCATCACTTGGGCGGGACGGCGGCCCGCCGCGACGCATAGAGGGCGACGCGGGCGACGATCTGGTCGGCGACGTCCTGCGACAACCGCTCCAGCGCGGTCTGCTCGGCGGCGACGGTGGCATAGGCCGAGCTCACCACGTCGATGCCCGCATCCGATCCGGCGGTCGCGTCCAGCAGCACGGTGCCGCGCGATGCCTCCAGCAGGCGAAAGCGCGCGCGCAGCGTCCGCCGCTCGCGCGTGACGGCGTTGTCGGCGCGCACGCCGAAGCCGATGATGCCGTCGTCCAGCTCGACCTCAAGCCGATAGCGCGCGCCTGCGGTGGTTTGGCCCTGGGTGAGCCGGTCGTCGAGCGCGTTGCGCATCAGCCAGCCCGCCGCCCCCGCGATCGGCGCGACCTCGACCCCGGCAAGCGCCTGCGCCACCGCGCCCTTGCCGCCGCCGCTGTAGAGCGGCTTCAGCCCGCAGCCGGACAGCGCCAGCAGCGCGAGAAGCGCGAGCCGCCTCATGCGACGACGTTCACCAGCCGGTCGGGCACCACGATCACCTTGCGCGGAGGGTTGCCGCCGAGCAGAGCCTGCACCTTCGCGCTGGCGAGCGCCATCGCCTCCAGCGTCTCCCGGTCCGCGCCCCTGGGCGATGCCAGCGTGTCGCGCAGCTTGCCGTTGACCTGCACCGCGATCGTCACCTCGTCGTCGACCAGCAGCGTCGGATCGATCTCGGGCCAGGCCGCGTCGGCGATCAGCCCCGGCCGGCCGGCGAGCGCCCAGGCCTCCTCGGCCAGATGCGGCGTCATCGGCGCGACCAGCAGCAGCAGCGCGTCGGCGGCGGCGCGGCGCGAGGGGCCGGGCGATGCCTTGTCGATGGCGTTGGCCAGTTCGTAGATCTTCGCCACCGCCTTGTTGAACGACAGCGCCTCGATATCGGCCGCCACCCCGGCGACGGTGCGGTCGCGCTTGCGGTCGAGCGCGATGTCCGGCTCACCGTTCCCCGCCTCGCCCTGCGTCAGCCGCCACAGCCGCTGGACGAAGCGCCACGCCCCCTCGATCCCCGCCTCGCTCCACGGCAGGTCGCGCTCGGGCGGACTGTCCGACAGCATGAACCAGCGCACCGCGTCCGCGCCGTAGCGGTCGACGATCGGGCCGGGATCGACGGTGTTGCGTTTCGACTTGGACATCTTCTCGACGCGGCCGACCGTAGCCGGCGCGCCGCTTGCCAATTCGACGCCGTCCTTCACCTCGTCCGGCCCCAGCCAGCGGCCGTCGGCGGCGCGATACGTCTCGTGCGTCACCATCCCTTGCGTGAACAGGCCGGCGAACGGCTCGGCGATGTCGAGCATGCCGATATGCTTCAGCGCCCGCGTCCAGAAGCGGGCGTAGAGCAGGTGGAGGATCGCATGCTCCACCCCGCCGATATACTGCCCGACCGGCAGCCATTGCGCGGCAACGGCGGGATCGAACGGCCGGTCCTTCGGCTGGCTGGCGAAGCGGATGAAATACCACGACGAATCGACGAAGGTGTCGAGCGTGTCGGTCTCGCGCACCGCCGGCTTGTCGCAGGTGGGGCAGGCGACATGCTTCCACGTCGGATGACGGTCGAGCGGGTTGCCCGGCTGATCGAAGACGACGTCCTCGGGCAGCACCACCGGCAGTTCCCCGCGCGGCACCGGCACGGCGCCGCAGGACGGGCAGTGGACGATCGGGATCGGCGTGCCCCAGTAACGCTGGCGCGACACGCCCCAGTCGCGCAGCCGCCACACGGTGGTGCCGCTGCCCCAGCCCTCCGCCTCGGCGCGCGCGATGACCGCGGCCTTGGCGTCGTCTACCGTCATGCCGTCGAGGAAGTCCGACGCCATGATGAGGCCGGGGCCGGTATAGGCGTCGTCGTGGATCGGCACCCCCTCCTCGCCCGCCGGCGCCACGACGCGCGGCACGGGGAGGGCGTATTTGCGGGCGAACTCCAGGTCTCGGCCGTCATGCGCCGGCACGCCCATCACCGCGCCGGTGCCGTAGCCCATCAGGACGAAGTTGGCGACGAACACCGGCAGCGTCACGCCGGGCCGCAGCGGATGGGCGGCGCGCAGGCCGGTGTCGTATCCCTTCTTCTCCGCCGTCTCGACATCGGCGGCGGCGGTGCCGGTGGCGCGGCATTCGGCGACGAAGGCGGCCAGCGCGGGATCGCGCTCGGCCAGCGCCGTGGCGATCGGATGCTCGGCGGCGAGCGCGGCGAAGCTCGCCCCGAAGATGGTGTCGGGGCGGGTGGTGAAGACCTCGAAGGACAACAATTCCTCCCCGGCAAGGGGAGGGGGACCGCCGCAGGCGGTGGAGGGGTCGCCCGCTACCGACGTTGCGCCAACCCCGCCACCAGCTTCGCTGGTCCCCCTCCCCGTGCCGGGGAGGAATTCAAAGGCGAACCGCAGCCCCCGGCTCCGCCCGATCCAGTTGGCCTGCATCAGCCGCACCTTGTCGGGCCAGCCGGTCAGCGCGTCCAGCCCGGCGCGCAGTTCCTCGGCGAAGGCGGTGATGCGCAGGAACCACTGGTTGAGCTTGCGCCGTTCGACCACCGCGCCCGATCGCCAGCCGCGCCCGTCGATGACCTGCTCGTTGGCCAGCACCGTCATGTCGACCG
>CAXTHU010000055.1:0-13728 GCA_964244125.1 uncultured Sphingomonadaceae bacterium | reverse complement strand
GGTCAAGTCAGCCGGCAAGCGCCCGGTACTTATCCTTTCCGACATGGAAGAGGCGGTTCCCGGCGCAGGCCGGGGCCAGTCGGGACGGCCAAGGTGACGGAGCGCCGCGCCATCACCGGCGTCCCCCAACTGGCGGCCCGTGCCGGAAAACTATTTCATCGTGTTCGAAGGAATAGGTATCCGAACGCCTATCGCAACCCGATCAGCTTGTGCGCCTGCAACGTCAGCCGCCAGCGCGGGTGGCGGAAGACGAAGGCCATCGCCGCGCGGCGGTTGTCGAGGCGATCGGGGCCGTCGAGCGGCTGGACGAGGTGGTGGCGGAAGTCCCAGTCTTCCATCGCATCGGGATCGATGCCGGGTTGCGGCCAGACCAGCTTCAGCTCGTCGCCGGACCGCTGGACGACGGTCGTCCGCGCCTTGGGGCTGACGCACAGCCAGTCGATACCGGCCGGCGCGGCGATGGTGCCGTTCGTCTCCACCGCGATCTCGAAGCCGCGATCGTGCAGCGCGTCGATCAGCGCGCCGTCGAGCTGGAGCAGCGGCTCGCCGCCGGTCAGCACGACGAAGGCGCAGGGCGCCTGCTCCTCCAGCCCCTCCCGCCACAGGTCGGCCGCCTTGTCGGCGAGCGTGCCGGCGTCGGCATAGCGCCCGCCCTCGCTGCCGTTCAGCCCGACGAAGTCGGTGTCGCAGAAACGGCAGTCGGCGTTTTCCCGGTCCGCCTCGCGGCCCGACCACAGGTTGCAGCCGGCGAAGCGCAGGAACACCGCCCGCCGCCCCGCCTGCATCCCCTCCCCCTGGAGGGTCAGGAACATCTCCTTGACGGCATAGCCGGCCATCAGGCGGGGGCGTCGGCGTAGCGGGTCGGATCGGGCAGCCCGGCCTCGGCGAAGCCCTTGGCGCGCAGGCGGCAGCTGTCGCACCGCCCGCAATGGAGCGGGCCGACCGGATCGTAGCAGGACCAGCTCTCGCCCGCGTCCAGCCCCAGCCGCGCGGCCTCGCGCACGATGTCCGCCTTGGTCATGGCGATCAGCGGCGCGTGGACCTTGAACCGCGCGCCCTCCACCCCCGCCCGCGTGGCCACGTCGGCCATCGCCTCGAACGCGGCGACGAAATCCGGTCGGCAATCGGGATAGCCCGAATAATCGAGCGCGTTGATGCCGAGGAACAGGTCGCGCGCGCCCTCCGCCTCCGCCCAGGCCAGCGCCAGCGACAGGAAGACGGTGTTGCGCGCCGGCACATAGGTGACCGGGATCGTCGCGCCGACGCCGTCCTTGGGCACCGCCATGTCGGAGGTCAGCGCCGATCCGCCGAAGCGGCGCAGGTCGATCGGCAGGACGACATGGGCCGCGGCGCCGATGCTCGCCGCGATGTGGGCGGCCGCCTCCAGCTCGATCCGGTGGCGCTGGTTGTAGTCGATGGTGAGCGCGAGGATGCGCCAGCCCGCCTCCCGCGCGATCCCGGCCACGGTCATGGAATCGAGGCCGCCGGACAGCAGCACGACGCCCACGCGCCCGTTGGTCGAAGCTGTGGTCATGCGGCGCGCGCTACGCGGCGCCGTCCGTGGAGGCAAGCTCCCCAAGAGAAGAGGGCCTCAAAGAACGGGCCGCCCGATGACGGACGGCCCAGTTGGGTCTCGATGGACCACCTTGGGGACAACGCGAAACGCGGATGCGCTGTAGCGACCGGGATTAGCAGCCAAATGGTATATGAAAGCTGAACGGGTCGGCGCGATCGCCCTCACCGATGGCATTCGCCCTCGCGGCGGGCGGTGGCGCGATAGGCGAAGGGGGCGTTGGCGGCGATGCCCTGAGTGTCGATCGACACGTCGGTCGCCGACACGACGCGGAGCGAGGTGCGGCCCCAGCCGGCGCCGGGGCAGCTGTAATGGATCGTCGCGCCATGCCCGCTGTCGGCGATCACCAGCCGGCTGCACGGCACGCCGGCATGCTGCACCTGGATCAGCATCGCCGGATCGCCGACGCACAGCCGCTGCGGCACGGCGCCGGGCTCGTCCGGGGTCAGCGTCCACAGGCCCGGCTTCACCCCGTCGAGCGCGCCGGGGGAGGCGGTGGGCGTCGCCACGACGGTGGGAACCGGCGTCGCACGGACCGGGGAGGCGGACGTCGCGCCGCTCAACCCGATCAGACCCGGCACCACGAGGGTGGCGGAGATGAGAAGGAGGTTGCCGAGCGCCTTTTCCACTGTTCGAGACCTTTCCGTGTGACTTGGGCGTTTCTACCGCCGACCACGGATCGTCTCTAGCGGGCCGCCCGCGCCTCGTTGTGCCACGGCGCACATTGGTCGAATCTTCGTCGACGATTGTGACATGTTCGTCGCCGGAACGGTTTCAGGCGGTTCGTGTCGCGGAGATCGGGAAGACGCGGGCGCAGAAATGGCAATCGACGCGAATCATCCCGTCGGGATCGGCCATGTCCGCCTGCTCGGCGGGCGGAAAGCGCGACAGCACGTCGCGGAAATGCTCCGGGCTGCACCGGCAGCCGCGAACGAGCGGCGTCGGCGGCGTCGCGCGCACCTCCCCCTCGTCGTGGAACAGCCGCCAGACGATGTCGGCCAGCGGCAGCGTGTCGTCGGTCAGCTCCGCCGGCCGGATGCTGGCCGCCAGCACCGCGACATGGCCCCATTCGGGATGGTCGAGCCGGGTGTGCAGCCGCTCGCGCCCCTCCTCGCCCTCGGGCAGATGCTGGACGAGGAGGCCGGCGGCGACATGGCCGGCGGCGCCCCGGTCGGCCACCGCGATCCGCACCAGGCTGGGTATCTGTTCGGATTGGGCGAAATAGCTTTCCGCCGCCTCCGCCAGCGATGCGCCGTCGAGCGGCACGATCCCCTGATAGCGCTCGCCGGTGGCGGACTGGTCGAAGGTGATGGCCAGATAGCCTTCGCCGAACAGCTCGGCCAGCGTCGCCCCGTCGGCCAGGGCGCCCGCCGCCGCCGGATCATGCCGCAGATAGCCGCGCATCTCGCCGCCGCGATAGTCGCAGACCAGCAGGTCGATCGCCCCGCCCTTCGTCTGCGCCTGGAGGGTGAGCTGTCCGCGCGCATCCTTCAGCGTCGCGCCCAGCAGCGCCGTCAGCACCAGCGCCTCGGCCAGCACGTCGGCGATCGCCGGCGGATAGGCATGGTTGGCCAGGATCGCGTCCAGCGCCGGCCCCAGCCGCACCAGCCGCCCGCGCGCGTGGCGCGCGGCGATGGTGAAGCCGAGCGCGACGTCGACCTGACGCGCCACGTCGGATGCGGGGGGGATGATGCTGGCCAACGGCTTCTCGCGAAATGGGGAGCGGGGAAGATGGCCCTTGCGTCCTCGGGCTTTCAAGGGCGGTTCGGGCCTAAGTTGGCCGGGATGCCTGCTTCCTGTTCGGCACTCATCCCTTCGGATGTAACTGAAGACGGTTCCCCGGCGCAGGCCGAGGCCCAGTCGGGAAGGCCAAGGTAACGGAGCGCGAAGCCGATCATCAGCGTCCCCCGACTGGACCCCGGCCTGCGCCGGGGAACCACCTCTTCCATGTCGGAAGGAAACAGGTGCCAACGTCGATCTCGCCTACGCCGCCTCCAGCGCCTCGCTCGCGGCCAGCCAGGCGGCCTCCGCCGCAGCCAGCGACGCCGCCGCCTCGGCATGCTCCTTCATCAGCGCGGTCATCGTCTTGCCGCGGTCGCCCGGCTCGGCGCCGGCGGGATCGAACATGGCGCGGTCGATCGCGCCGCGCCGCGCGGTCCAGCGGGCGATGGCCTGTTCCGCCTCGCTCGCCCGGCGGCGGAGCGCGGCGCCGCGCTCGCGCGCCTCGGCGGCCGCCTTCTTCTCCGCCTTGCGGTCGGCCTTCGTGCCGCCCGCCTTGGCCCCGTCGCCCTTCAGGACCATGGCGATATAGTCGTCCAGGCTGCCGTCATATTCCCGCGCCGTGCCGTCGTCGACCAGCACCAGCCGGTCCGCCGTCAGCTCCAGCATGTGCCGGTCGTGGCTCACCAGCACGACGGCGCCCGAATACTCGTTCAGCGCCTGGACCAGCGCCTCGCGCGCATCGACGTCGAGATGGTTGGTCGGCTCGTCCAGGATCAGCAGATGCGGCGCGTCGCGGGTGATGAGCGCCAGGGCGAGGCGCGCCCGCTCCCCGCCGGACAGCTTGCCGACGCGCGTCGTCGCCTTGTCGCCGGAAAAGCCGAAACGGCCGAGCTGCGCGCGGACGGCGGCGGGCGTGCTGCCGCGCATCATCCGCCCCATATGCTCGATGGGGGTGTCGTCGGCGTCCAGCTCCTCCACCTGATACTGGGTGAAATAGCCGACCTTCATCTTGCCCGAGGCCGCCATCGCCCCTTCCATCGGCGCCAGCTGCGCCGCCAGCAGCCGGGCGAGCGTCGTCTTGCCGTTGCCGTTGCGGCCGAGCAGCGCGACCCGATCGTCTGGATCGAGGCGCAGGTTCAGCCGCTTCAGGATCGGCACGTCGCCATAGCCGACCGCCGCCATGTCGAGCGTGACGAGCGGCGGGCGCAGCTCCGACGGGCTGGGAAAGCCGAAGGAGAGCGTCGGATCGTCGACCAGCTCGGCGATCGGCTGCATCTTGGCCAGCATCTTGATCCGGCTCTGCGCCTGCTTGGCGGTGGAGGCGCGGGCGCTGTTGCGGGCGACATAGTCCTGCAACTTCGCGCGCTGGGCATCCTGCGACGCCTTGGCCGCCGACAGCTGCGCCTGCCGCTCGGCCCGCTGCCGCTCGAACGCGTCATAGCCGCCGGGATAGAGCGTCAGCCGGCCGCGCTCCAGATGCAGGATATGATCGACGACATTGTTCAGCAGGTCGCGCTCGTGGCTGACGATCAGCATGGTCGCGCGGTAGGAGCGCAGGAAGTTCTCCAGCCACAGCGTCGCCTCCAGGTCGAGATGGTTCGACGGCTCGTCCAGCAGCAGCAGGTCCGGCCCGGAGAACAGCAGCGCCGCCAGCGCGACCCGCATCCGCCAGCCGCCGGAGAAGCTGTCGAGCGGCCGCCGCTGCGCCGCCTCGTCGAAGCCCAGGCCGACCAGGATGCGCGCCGCCCGCGCGGGCGTGGCATGGGCGTCGATCGCGTTCAGCCGTTCCTGGATCTCGCCGATGCGGTGGATGTCCTGGGCATGCTCCGCCTCGTCCAGCAGCGCGGCGCGCTCGATGTCGGCCGCCAGCACCGTGTCGAACGGCGTCGCCCGGCCCGCCGGCGCTTCCTGCGCGACATAGCCCAGCCGCGCCCCGCGCGGCATCTCGGCGACACCCTCGTCGGGCTCCAGCTGCCCCGCGATCACCCGCATCAGCGTCGACTTGCCGGCGCCGTTACGCCCGATCAGCCCGATCCGCGCGCGCGGCGGCAGCGGTGCCGTGGCACGGTCGAGGATCGCGCGGCCGCCGAGCCGCACCGTGATGTCCTTGATGTTCAGCATGGCGGCCGCCGGTAGCACGCGTTACGCTCGCGCGAAACGGAGGAAACGGCATGGACATCTCGACCGGCAACATCTGCGAACGCATCGCCCGCGTGCTGGCCGGCCAGCGGCTGAGCGCCAACGCCGGCGGCAGCACGACCTCCGCCTCCGCAGAGGTGGACGCGAGCTGGCGCGACCACCTGCCCGACGCCGCCGCCGTCCTGCGCACCATGCGCGAGCCGGACCGGGCGATGGCGGCGGCGGGCGACGTCGCGGTGTGGGAGCGGATGGTGCTGGCGGCGCTGGAGGAATGCCGGGCGGGGTGATCTCCCGCCGGGATTACCGCTCCTCCTCCTTCACCGTGAAGTCGATCCGGATCCGCACCCACGCGCCGACCAGCTGATGCCCGCCGACCCGCGGCGGCCGGACGCGGAACTGCCACGCCGCCTGCACGATCGATCGCGCCAGACCCGAACCCGGCGGGGAATCACCCAGCCGGGCGCAATCCTCCACCCGATAGCCTGCCACCGTGCGGCAGGCGATCATCGCCCAGCCGCCATCGGGCGCGCCCTTGACGTAGAAGGCGAGTTCCGCGTGCGTCGGCTCGCGATACCATTCGGCATTGTAGAGCTTCTCCCCGCCCGGCCCGCTGCCCGAAGCGACGGTGGAGTCGCCGGGGGCACCGGCCGAAGCCGTCGCCATGCCCTGATCGGCCCCGCGCGTCGCCGCATGCGACGGCAGCTTCGCGATGTCGCCGGCCGCCATCACCTCGCGGGGGACGATCACCATGTCGAGCGGTCGCGGCGGCAGCTTCGGCAGCGGCGGCACGACCGCCGCGGGCTTCGGCGCCGCCCGCGCCGCCGACGCGGCGCCGGCCCGCTCGGGCCTGGCGGCGGTCTCCCGGCTGGCGGATGCCGCCTCGCGCCCCGGCAGCAGGTCGATCGTCGTCAGCGGCCGGTCCGGGCGGGGCAGCCCGAAAGTCTCGGGCGCGAGCCGCAGCAGCATGAACAGGATCAGCGCCTGGGCGAGGAGCGCGAGCAGGAGGGCCGCGATCCGCCGCCTGAGCGGCACCCGGCGCGAATACGATGAATCTCGGGAAGACGCCGCGCGCATCGGCGGATCGCCTACACCCGGCCGGGGCGAGGGGCAATCGGATGCGGGAACGCACGCCATGCCTCACCGTCCCCTCCGTGCCGAACCACCCGTCCCGAGCGCGGTCGAGGGGCCTGCGCCTGCGGTCCGCCGGCGTGTCCCGACTTCGCTCGACATGGACGGGTTGAAGTGGATTACCCGGTCAAAGCGCTTCACCTGAACGGCGGCTCGTCGAAGCTCCGGAGCTTGCGCGAGTGGAGGCGCGGCCCCTCCCCGCGCAGCAGCGCCACCGTTTCCAGGCCGATGCGCAGATGCTGGCTGATGGCGCGTTCGTAGAAGCGGTTGGCCTGGCCCGGCAGCTTGATCTCGCCATGGAGCGGCTTGTCCGACACGCATAGCAGCGTCCCGTAGGGCACGCGGAAGCGATAGCCCTGCGCGGCGATGGTGGCGCTCTCCATGTCGATGGCGACGGCGCGGCTCTGGTTGAAGCGCCTGGCCGACAGGGTATAGCGCAGCTCCCAGTTGCGGTCGTCGGTGGTGACGACGGTGCCGGTGCGCAGCCGTCGCTTCAGCAGATCGCCGCTCTCGCCCGTCACCGCCTTCGCGCCGTCGTACAGGGCACGCTGCACCTCGGCGATGGCCGGGATCGGCACCTCGACCGGCAGCACGTCGTCCATGACATGGTCGTCGCGCAGATAGGCGTGGGCCAGCACGTAGTCGCCGATCGTCTGGCTGGGGCGCAGGCCGCCGCAATGGCCGATCATCAGCCACGCCTCGGGGCGCAGCACGGCGAGATGGTCGCAGATCGTCTTGGCGTTGGACGGGCCGACGCCGATGTTGACCAAAGTCACCCCGCGCCCGTCCCTGGCGACCAGGTGATAGGCCGGCATCTGCACCTTGCGCCACCCCGCCTCCTGCACCAGCCGCTCCGCATCGGCGGTATCACGGGTGACGACCACCTGCCCCGCCGCCGACAGCGCTTCGTAGGGGCTGTCCTCGCGACGCAATTCGGCCAGCGCCCAGCCGACGAACTCGTCGACATAGCGGATATAGTTGGTGAACAGGATGTAGGGCTGGACATGCTCGGCCGGGGTGCCGGTGTAATGCTTCAGCCGGGCGAGCGAGAAGTCGACGCGCGGCCCCTCGAACAGCGCCAGCGGCAGCTTCCGGTTCAGGCCCGGCGTCCACACCCCGTCGGCGATCTCGTCGCCGATATGGGCGAGCCGCGCCGACGGGAACCAGCGGGCCAGATCGGTCGGCGGCGTGCCCTCCAGCGCCGGCGTCTCGGAACCGTCGAGGACGTAAGGATAGGGAATCTCCTGGTCGGACAGGCCGACCGTGACGTCCACCGCATAGTCGGCGGCGAGCAGGCTCAGCTGCTCGGCGAGATAGGCGCGGAACATCGCCGGCCGGGTGATGCTGGTGGCGTAGACGCCGGGCCGGTTCAGCCGGGCGAAGGCGCGCATGCTGGCCGGGCGCGGCTGGTCGCTCTCATGGGCGACGCGCAGCTCGGGATAGGCGAAGGCGCCCTTCACCCGCATGTCGTCGGTCGGCGGCGGACCGCCGGCGAGATATCGGGTGAGGGCCGCGCGCAGATTGCCGACGGAGCGGTCGTAGGCGGCCGTCAGCTCGTCGATGATGGCGGGGATGTCGTCTACTGTCGTGCCGGTCAGTGGTGGTCTCCCTGTTTGGTCCCGGGATCGGCCGACATGGCCGTCCATGCACAAGCATAGCCGCGATTTGCGGCGAAACGGGGACGGCTTCCACGGTCGGCTTGCCGGGCGTGCCGCATCTCCCCTATCGAATGCTTCGGGGGATGCGGGGATGACGTCTTTTACCAGAATCTGCCTGATCGTCGCTAGCACGCTGGCGGCGATCCTGGGCTTCTTCGGTGACCTCGGCAATTTCGTCGACAAGGCCCGGAAGGGCCTGTCACGCATCGGCATCCTGGCCGACCATGACGGCGTCCCGCTGGCCGGGGGATCATATCTGATCGCGTCCTGGCTCCTCTATCCCCTGTTCCTGGCGCCGCTTGCGGCGATCGTGCTGGGCGTGGCGCTGGCGATCCATGGCCGCGCCAGTGCGGCCAGGAGCCGGCAAAGCGCCACGCAAAGCCGGCAGACCGCGCTGGAAAGCGACACGGCGCGCGACAACATCGCCACGGCCTATAACGAGACCTGCGCGGCGATCGGGCGGATCGTCAACCGGATCTACAATCCCGCCGACCCGAACGAGGAGCCGCGTCCCCGCGTCAATTTCGCCCGCATCCTGTGCCGCTTCGACGTCGAGCCCGACGGCACGACGCGGGCGACGCTCGACTATGAGGTGACGGCGACGGGCGGAGCCGCCCATTTCTGGAACGTGAAGCTGGTGACGGACCAGTATGCCGCGCCACTCCGAACGCTGGCCGACATCGCCTTCAAGACGGAGTCGCTCGACGCGGGCAAGCAGATCCAGGAGGTCCAGATCGACAACAGCGGCTTCGAACGGCGCGTCGCCTTGTTCTTTCTCCCGGAGATACAGCCGGGCGAGACCCGCCGCTTCCGCGTCACCTATGCCTGGAAAGACTGGTTCGCCGAACTGCGCGAACGAGGCATGAGCGACTGGACCTGGTCCTACCGCGCCGCCGAGGCCGCGAATATGGCGGAGGCGACGTTCGTCTTCGCCTTCGCCAGGGGCTGGGGCACGATCACCTGCGAGAACCTGCTGGGCAACCGGCCGGGCGCCACCCTGCGGGAGGAGATCGGCCGGGACGGGATAAGCTGGACTTACCGCGATCCGGCCGCGCCGGTCGGCAAGTCCGGCTGGCGGCTTCGCTTCAGCAGGAGCCGGTGAGCCGGAGCGCGATCAGGCCCGGATGCCGCTGCCGCCGCCACCGCCGCCGGGACCGGTACGCAACGCCCGGAAACATGTGATCGTCGATCGGCTCACCTGCGCCTCCATCTGCTATATCCGACTGGCCCGGCCATGTAATGGCGGCCCCGCCGCATCGCAACACGGAACAGACCATACTCCGCGCGGCTTTACAATTGGTGTCCGTCCGGATGGCGCCTCACCCCAGCCCGTAATGATCCGCCAGCCGGTCCAGCGCCAGCGTCAGCACCACCCGGCCGGCGCGGGCCGGCCAGCCGAGCGCCTTTTCCGCCGTCTCCATCCCCTGCCCGTCGCACACCACCCGCCACAGCACGTCCTTCAGCCCCGGCCCGGCGGCATCGAGGGCGGCGGCGGCGCGGCGTTTCGCCGAAATCTGCGCCAGCGTCGGATCGATCGCGCCGCCGGGGCCGCGCGCGGCGGTGGAGGGCGGGGCCGCGTCCCAGCGCATCGTGACGCGCGGGCCGAGGGCGGCGACGGTCCAGTCGCCGCGCAGCTTCTCCCCCGCCTCATACTGGCGCTCGTCGACGAGGCCGCGCGCCTTCAGCCAGCCGAGCGGCGATTCGGCCAGGTTCACCGTCACCCGCCGGGGCGAGCGCCGGTTGGCGGCGCGATCCTCCGGCGGCACCCGCTCGGCCAGCAGGCGGTTGGGCAGGTCGGGCCGGGACACGCGCGCGCTCCAGCCCTGTCCCGCCAGGGTCAGCCGGAGAGTGCCCGCCTCCTCGCGCACCAGGTCACGCCGCATGAGGTCGGCGACCAGGCTGTCGGGCGCCGCCAGCGCGCCGGCCGCCCAGCCCGGGCCGCTCCGCCGGAACGACCGTCCCTCGTCCAGCGCCGCCATGATCCGCCGCCCGTGCGCTCCCACCGTCCGCATGTCCGCATCCTCCATCCGCGAGTCGCGAAGACTGTTGCCATGGAGGACGGTCTGTAGGAAAGGACATCACCGATCCGGTTCAAGGACCATGCCATGATAACCGCCATCCGCGAGGTGCGCCGCGCCCGCAAGCTGACCTTGCAGGAAGTCGCCGACGCCTGCGTCCCGCCGACCACGGCGCAGACCATCGGCCGGCTGGAGACGGGCACGCGCACCGTCTCGGTCGGCTGGCTGAACCGCATCGCCGCCGCCCTCGGCGTCACCGCCGCCGACCTCGTCACCCTGCCCGAGCGGGCGGACGTCGCCGTCGCCGCCATCCTCGGCTCGGCCGGCGCCGCCGCCCCCCGCCGCCCCGGCGTCAGCGTGCCGCCCTCCCCCGCCCCCGGCCACGTCGCCCTGCTGGTCGAGGCGGGCGTCGGCGATCACCGCGCCGGCGACACGCTGTGGCTGGAACGGCTGGCGCCCGACCGCTTCGCCGGCGCGGTCAACCGCGACGTGCTGGTGCCCCGCCCGGCCGGCCGCTTCGCCTTCGGCCGGCTGCTGCAGGTGGAGGGCGACAGGCTGCACCTCCTCCCCCCCGGCGCCGGCCTGCGGCAGCAGGTGGTGACGGGCGCGCCGTGGCTGGCGGTGGCGCGGGTGCTGATCCGGACGCTGTGAGGGGGATCAGGATAGCTGCAATCACTTTCGCCGGCCTATGCTTGACGCAGTGAGGGCGAGCCGGCATTCCCCCTGTCGGGGGAAGTCGGTTGGCAAGCATGTTCGTGATTGCTCGCGCGAATGAGCGAGCGAAGCTTGGTGCCGGGGCCGCCGCCAACTTGGCGACCGGCCTGACCGGCTACACTGTTTATCGAATCTTCATTGACCGGAGCCCAGACTTTATCGCGCTATGTGGGATGGTGGGCGTCTCGCTACTTGGCTGGTTCAGCTATCTGATCCTCGGCCTGATCCAACCGGAGGATGAAATTTGATCTTGGAAGGAATCGGCCTGATCGGCTTTTGCGCGGTCTTCGGCGGCGGCTTGTATCTTTTACTGTCCCGCGCGACCGCGCATGCGATGGCACAGCGCGACGCCGAAAGCTGGGGCGAGACCCAGCCGGACGCGGAAGAGGTCGACCAATGGCGGCAGGTTCGAGGTCCTGTGAGGCCTCCGGTCAGACCGCGCGGTTCGTTCACCGATCTGACCGACAAGGAGAACTTGGGACGCGTCGTCGCCATGTTCCGGAAGCGGGAATTGGACGAGATGCCCGTGGTCGACAAGTCATAGATCAACCATCCCCGCGAGGTCCCGCAATGATGCGTCGCAGCGACATGGTGGGCGGTGACCCTACCATGATGTAGCAGCAGAACAACGGAATACCGCTGGGAAATACTCTCGGACGTCAATTAGTGCCCCCTTTGATGCCCCCAATTAATCGGGCTAATCAAGGTCGTCCGACGGATCGGATGGGGGTAGAAGCAGCTGTCAGACAAATTTCCGATAGGTCGGAAAGTTGCCCTCGTTATGCTACTGGATGGCGAACCAAGGCGGCTCCTCAACGGGTACGCGTTGTAAGGATGCGAAGCGAAATTCGCGAGGTGCGGGTCGCTAGGCGCCAAGCAGGTCTGGTTCTCAACAAGTAGGAGGACCGTGGACCCGCATGCCAGCCGCCAGCTCGACTCATGGAGGCGTGGCTAGTGCCCGTTTCGATCGGAGTGTCACTTCGATCTTCGACCCGCCGGCTTACCGGACTGGTAGCGCGTTTCCGCCGAATGGCCCAGCAACATCGCTGCAACTATCACCGTGTCCTTTTCCATACCGCCAGACTAAGTATCGCTGGTCGGCCGTTAAATAGTCGATGCCTGTGCATAGCCAGGAGACGCAGAGGCGATGGACCGCGAGCTTGAAACTCTGACGTCTGCGGAGCGCGAGGCGCTCCGACTCGTCGCCGAGGGGCGCACCTCAAAAGAGGTTGCCCGCGCTCTTGGCATATCCGCCTCGGCAGTCAACCAGCGGATCGACGGCGCACGCCAAAAGCTCGGTGGCATTACGCGGCTGGAAGCCGCCCGCCGACTGCGCGCCGGAGCCTGTGATCCAATCACAGGTGATCGGATCACAGTTGTCGATGGAGCTTGGACGGCGCCATTGCCCGCCTCGCAGCCGGATTTGCTGCGGGTAGAGGAGCGGCGGGTCGAGTTCACGCACGAGCCGCTGTTGTCTTCTAGGGAAATGGAGTCCGCCGATGACCTAACCTCGACGACAGCCACCCTGAGATCTGCGGTGATAGCCGCGCTTCTCTACTTCGGGCTGCTACTGATCGCGATCACCGTCATGCGGACGGCGAACGATCTCGCCCGCCCTTTGCTCAATCTCGTCAGATAGCGCCGATCCGTCGGCGCAAAGGAGCCGACATGACCGACCACAACGAGGCGCTCCGCGCCGCCGCCACTTTCCGCCAGTCGATCCGCCCAGCCAAGGCCGCCGCGGACAAGATGCTCTCGCACCTGGGCGTACTGCTCGCTGACACGGCGGGGATCGCCGAGCGCCATGCCGGCCCGCTCTCCGACGGGCAGGAGGCGATCACCGTCATCGGCGAGGTGATCGTCGACACAATCGGCGTCCGCCGCGGCCTTATACGCGCCCACCTTGCCGCCCGGGCGGCCGGCGAGAAGCTGCTGCCCGAACTTGCCTGGGGCGATGCCGAGAACACCGAACCCAAATCCTTCGTTGAGGATCGCCCGCTCCGGATCGTCGGCCGCCAGGATTGACCGGCAAAGCGCCGTGTGGCCATTTCGGTCCATGCGGCGCATGTCGTTCTTCCAATTGTTCCTTGTCGCGGTCTCCGCCTACGCGCTGTTGCGCGGCGGTCGCGCCGAACGTCTGGTTGCCGCTCTCTTCGGCGCCGCCTACCTCGCGACGATTGTCCTGAACGCGATAGCCGCCGACAATTATGAGAGCCCCCAATGGTCGCTTTTCGCCTTGGACCTCGCGGTCGCCGTCGGCCTGTTGCGGATCGCGACAGGCACGCCGAAGCGATGGTCGATCTGGATGCTTGCCATGCAGCTGATGGCGGTCGCGGACCATGCCGCCCGACTGGCGAGCCCGGCGACGATGAACTGGATCTACTACGCGCTGACGGCGCTGCTAGGCTATCCGATGCTGGGGCTATTGGCATGGGCCATTTGGCAGCGGGGGCGGAACCCGCCAAAAAGCTTGGCCGACGCTCCCTCAATCGCTTCTTGGTTGCGCTTGCCGCGGAAGAAGGATTGACAGACAGACTTCTCTCACAGTTCGGCTCGATCAGCGCCGTTTTTGCTGCCCCGGTCGAGCAGCTGGAGAGGCTTTGCGGAGTGAGGATCGCTATGGTGATCAATGCTGCCTACATGGCCAATCTCTCAGGCGCGCTCGCTGCGCTGGAAGGGCGGCCGGTTCTATCCAACATCGCTGCTGTCGAGCGTTACCTCAGGCTATGGCTGGTCAATCTGACTGCGGAGCGAGTGATCGTGCTGTATCTCGATT
>CAXTHU010000054.1:0-13799 GCA_964244125.1 uncultured Sphingomonadaceae bacterium | reverse complement strand
GGAAGGTCGCCTATGCCGATTTCGTGACGGCGATGATGGCGTTCTTCCTGCTGCTCTGGATCCTCGGCGCCACCACCGAGAAGCAGCGCAAGGGCATCGCCGACTTCTTCGCCCCGACGCTGGTCGAGATGCGGCAGAAATCCTCCGGCTCCAACGGCCCGTTCGGCGGCGATTCGGTCATCGCCAAGGACAAGATGCCGCATCGCGCGACGCAGACCGGCACCAAGTCGCTCACCATCCCGCGCGACGCGAGCGGCGGCGCCAGCGAGGGCGGGGCGGCGATCCGCACGCGCGACCGCAGCCGGTTCCAGGCGCTGCGCAAGCGGCTGGAGATGCGGATGAAGACCGAGCCGGCGCTGAAGGCGCTCGCCAGCCACGTCCGCTTCGTCGAGACCACCGAGGGGCTGCGCATCGACCTGGTCGACGAGGCGAACTTCTCGATGTTCGCCAGCGGCACCGACGCGCTGCTGCCGCAGGCCCGCGCCCTGATCCGCGAGGTGGGCGCGACCGTCGCCGACGTGCCCAACCAGTTGATCGTGCGCGGCCATACCGACGCGCTGCCCTATGCCGCCGGGCGCACCGCCAACAACTGGACGCTCAGCGCCGCCCGCGCCGAAGCGACGCGGAAAGCGCTGGCCGACACCGGCGCCGGCAACGACCGCTTCGCCCGGATCGAGGGCGTCGCCGACCGCGAACCCTATGTGCCGGAGGACATCTACGATCCCAAGAACCGGCGCATGTCGATCACGCTTGCCTGGAGCGTCGGCGGCGCCGAGCCGGCCACCTCGCCTTCCGTCGCGAACGACTCGCAGACCGGAACGGAGCGCGCATCGGGGCATTGAGCGCGGACACCCTGCAAGCGGAGGCCGCCCCATGTCCGACGAAAAGCACGCCCGGAAGAACAGCGAAGGCGATCACCGGATCAAGGACGACGATCCCCTCGCCATCCGCCTGCTGAAGGAGCAGCATCACGTCTTCCGCGAGCTGTTCGACAAGGCGCAGGAAGCCGAGGGCGAGGCGCTGGTTCCCGTCGCCCAGGAGATCCTGATGCGCCTCGACGTCCACATGACGATCGAGGAGGAGATCCTCTACCCCGCGCTGAAGTCGGTGCTGGATGCCGAGGAGATCAACGAGGGCATCGTCGAGCACGGCACCGGCAAGACGCTGGGTGCGGAGATCGAACAGCTCGACGGGACCGAGGAACTCTACAAGACCAAGGTCCACGTCCTGGGCGAAGTCACCATGCACCACCTCGATGAGGAGGATGGCGACATGTTCGAGGACGCCAAGGAGGCACATTCGGCGGGCAAGATCGACCTGGAGGAGATCGGCCGCCAGTTGCAGGCCCGCCAGGACGAACTCTACCAGGCGATCGCCGAACGTGGCGAGGCGGAGGACACGCATGAGGCGGTGCTGGAGGAGGTCAAGGTGGCTTGATCGCTTCCATGGCTTAGGGGCGCTTGTGCCAAAGCCAGGTCGTGTCGGTCTCCTGCGCAGGCAGGAGCCCAGTCGGAAAGGCCTCTTCGATGACCCAGTGGCCCCCGACCGGGATCCTGCCTGCGCGGGAGACCGAAGCGGGCGCGCGCTGTTCCAGGGCCGGGTGCGTCGGCCGTTGCATCAACGACGGCGTCCTCGCCGCCGACCCCATCTTCCTCGCCAACCTGGAAATCGAGCGGCAGGACCTCCAGAACGACGTCGGCGACTACAAGATCTCAGGTCGGGACAGGCTGGCGATACCGACCTGATGGACGGATGGCCTGAAGCGGACTCAATCCTCCGCCTCGATCGCCCTCACCGGCGGCTTGGCCACCTTGTCCCGATCCCGCGCCCGGGCGACATACAGCACCGCCGCCGCCAGCGCCGCCGATCCGAGCGCCGCGCCGGCACCGATACCGACCCATTTCACCGCGTCGTCGGTATACCGCCTGTCCTTCTTCTCGGTCATCAGTGCGCCATGGCTTTCACGATATCCTCGACCATCTTCTTGGCATCCGCCAGCAGCATCATGGTGTTGTCCATGTAGAACACGTCGTTGTCCACCCCGGCATAACCCACGCCGCCCATCGATCGTTTCACGAACAGCACCGTCTTGGCCTTTTCCACGTCCAGCACCGGCATGCCGTAGATCGGCGAGGCCTTGTCGGTCTTGGCCGCCGGGTTCGTCACGTCGTTGGCGCCGATGACGAAGGCGACGTCGGTCTGGGCGAACTCGCCGTTGATGTCCTCCAGTTCGAACACCTCGTCATAGGGTACGTTGGCCTCGGCCAGCAGGACGTTCATATGGCCCGGCATCCGCCCGGCGACGGGGTGGATGGCGTATTTCACCGTCACCCCCTCCTTCTTGAGCAGGTCGCCCATCTCGCGCAGCGCGTGCTGCGCCTGCGCCACCGCCATGCCGTAGCCGGGGACGATGACGACCTGCTCGGCCTGGCTCATCATGAAGGCGGCATCCTCGGCCGATCCCCGCTTCCACGGCCGGTCGGTCGCCGAGGCCGCCGCCGCGGCGCCGCTGTCGCCGCCGAAGCCGCCGGCGATGACCGAGACGAAGCTGCGGTTCATCGCCCGGCACATGATGTAGCTGAGGATCGCGCCCGACGATCCGACCAGCGCGCCGGTGATTATCATCGCGGTGTTGTGCAGCGTGAAGCCCATCGCGGCGGCCGCCCAGCCGGAATAGCTGTTCAGCATCGACACCACCACCGGCATGTCCGCCCCGCCGATGGGGATGATGAGCAGGAAGCCGATGACGAAGGACAGCAGCACCAGCGCGGCGAACAACGCCGGCGTATCGAGGTGGAACAGCCCGACGAGCGCCAGGATCGCCAGCAGCAGCACGACGTTGACGACATGCCGCCCCGGCAGCATGATCGGCTTGCCGCCCATGTTGCCGTTCAGCTTCAGGAAGGCGATGACGCTCCCCGAAAAGGTGATCGCGCCGATCGCCACCCCCAGCCCCATCTCGATCCGGCTGCCGGCGTGGATGTCCAGCCCGCCGGCGTCGAGGATGCCGAACGCCGCCGGGTTCAGATAGGCGGCCAGCGCCACCAGCACGGCGGCCAGCCCCACCAGCGAGTGGAACGCCGCGACCAGCTGCGGCATCGCCGTCATGGCGATGCGCCGGGCGATGACGAAGCCCATGCCGGCGCCGATGGCGATGGCGATCACGATCGGCAGGATGGTGGCGCCGAAATGCTGCTGGATGGTCGTCAGGACGGCCACCGCCATCCCGGCGATGCCGAAGCGGTTGCCGCCCTGCGACGTCGCCGGGCTGGACAGCCCGCGCAGCGCCAGGATGAAGCACACGCCCGCGATCAGATAGGCCAGCCCTACCCAGGCCGGCGTCGCGATGGCCTCATCCATTCCGCGTCACCCCCGTCGCGACCGCCGGCGCCGGCCCGCTCACGCCTTGCGCTCCTTCTTCTTGTACATCGCCAGCATCCGCGCGGTGACGGCGAAGCCGCCGAAGATGTTGATCGAGGCGAGCACCACGCCGAGCAGCCCCAGCCACCTGGCCCACCATCGCCCCGCCCCGGCGGCCGGCGACGAGGTTTCCGCCACCACCACCTGCCCCACCGTCGCCTCGCCCGTCGGCGACACGGCGATGTCCACCGCCACCGGCGCGGCCACGACGGCGACCACCTCCGTGGAAACAGCCGGGATCGCCCCGGCCGCCGCCGCCACCAGGGCTCCCACGATGATGACCGACGAGATGGCGTTGGTCACCGCCATCAGCGGCGTATGCAGCGCCGGCGTCACCGACCAGACGACGTAATAGCCGACGAAGCAGGCCATGACGAAGATCGACAGGATCGCGATGAAGTCCATGTTCAGCCTTCCAAAGGTCTGTCGGCCACCGGCGCCGAGACTGCGGCGACAACGGCGCTTAACGAAGAGATCGGAACGCCGATGACGATCGGCGTTCTGCGGGCAAGATAGTCGCGGATCATGCCGCCGCCCGTCGTGGCTGCGGTACCGCACGACCAAGTTCCTCCGCACCCTCGATCCAGCAGACGGTCGCATCGTAGGCGTTGGTGAGCGCCTCATGCGGCGTCTCGCCATCGGATCGACAGCCGGGCAGGTCCGGCACAGTCGCGACGAAACCGCCGCCATCCCCATCTGCGAGCGGCCGTATATCGACCTCGTAGCCTGTCGGCTTCATCCCTTGCGCTCCCGAACAGAATCCAAACACGACCAGGTCGCGGATATAGACAGGCTTGATAGGGCGATGGGCCGGGATCGTTAGGAGATCAGGCATCGCCCTGTGCTTCACTTTGTAGTGTGACCCGGCGCGAGGCGGGCTGCAAGCGATGCCGATCCGGCGCAAAGCCGCTCCACGTCGCCGATGCGCCAGTCGCGCGGGTTTGCCCGCATCTCGGCAAGCAACTTCTCCGCACTCGCCACCTATGATGTCAACCTCGCCGACACCACCCTGCCCCCCCTGGTCAACCGGATCGCCTCGCCGATCTCGTCGCCGTCCGCCAGCACCGGCCGGCCGGCCTCCCTGTCCCAGAAGGCGGCGAGGAAGTTGTAGAGGTTGCGGGCGAACACCGCGCTGGCGTCGGCCGAGATGCGGCTCGGCACGTTGCGGTTGCCGATGATGCGGACGCCGTGGCGCTCCACCGTCTCGCCGGCCACCGCGCCCTCGACGTTGCCGCCCGCCTCCACCGCCAGGTCGACGATGACGCTGCCCGGCCGCATCGTCGCCAGATGCGCGTCCGACACCAGGCGCGGCGCGGCGCGGCCCGGGATCAGCGCGGTGGTGACGACGATGTCCTGTTTCGCGATGTGGCTGGCGACCAGTTCGGCCTGCGCCGCCTTGTATTCGTCGGACATCTCGGTGGCGTAGCCGCCGGCGCCCTCGCCCTCGATCCCGGCGACGTTCTCGACGAATACGGGCTTGGCCCCCAGCGACAGGATCTGTTCCTTCGTCGCCGAGCGCACGTCGGTCGCGGACACCTGCGCCCCCAGCCGGCGGCCCGTGGCGATCGCCTGCAATCCCGCGACGCCGACCCCCATCACGAACAGCCGCGCGGCAGAGATCGTCCCCGCCGCCGTCATCATCATCGGCAGCGCGCGGTCATATTCCGCCGCCGCGTCCAGCACCGCGCGATAGCCGGCGAGATTGGACTGGGACGACAATATGTCCATCGACTGGGCGCGGGTGATGCGCGGCATGAACTCCATCGCCAGCGCCTCGTAGCCGGCGGCGGCATAGGCGTCGATCCGCGCGCGTCCCCCGTCTTCTCCGGCGCCGAAGGGGTTGAGGGCGGCGACGATCCATGCGCCCGGCGCCGCGCCGGCCAGCGCCGCCGCATCCGGCCCCTGCACGGCCAGCACGATCTCCGCCCCCGCCAGCGTCGCCGCGCGGTCCGCCACCGTCGCGCCGGCATCGGCATAGGCCTGGTCGGGGATCGCCGCCGTCTCGCCCGCACCCGTCTCGATCGCCAGGCTCGCCCCCAGCGCGACGAGCTTCCTCACCGTCTCGGGCGTGGCGGCGACCCGCCGCTCGCCGGCGGCGGTCTCCTTGCAGACCGCGATTCGCGCGCCCGCCACGCCTAGCTGGCGATCAGCAGGACGACGAAGGCGGCCACGATGAAGGACACCACCGTTCCCCATTTGAAGAGGGTGGTGAAGCCGGAATACGTCCCCTCATGCGCCTTCAGGTCGAAGCCGCTCTCGCCATTCGCTGCCATGCCGTCTCACCCCTGATCGCCCGGTCGGCCCGGGCCTTCGCGCCGTCTTATCCGCCGGGCCCATACGGCTCAACCCCAAGCCTCGTCTCCAAGCCGCTTGGCGTGATACATCGTTTCTTCATCGGCCTTTTACACCTCTGTCCTATCGCGGGGCATCGTGTAAGAAGGGGTGGGGAACTCACATGGCGGGAGGAGGCGTGGCGCGAACGCTGTTGCTCGTCGACGACGAAGCGGCTCAGGCCCGCCTCGTCGCCGCGTTGGCCGGCCGGGCGGGCTGGCGGACCGTCATCGTCGCCGATGGCGCGCGCGCGCTCGCGCTCGTCCAGGCGGGGATGGAGCCGATCGACGCCGTCCTGATCGACGTCTGGCGCCCGGCCGAAAGCGGCGCGGCGCTCGTCGCCGAGATGCGCGATCGCTGGCCGGGCCTGCCCATCGTCATGGTCACCGCCCAAGCCTCGATCGGCCTCGCGGTCGAGGCGCTCCGCGCCGGCGCCAACGACTTCCTGCTGAAGCCGATCGCGCCGGACCGCCTGCTCGCCGCGCTGGACGCGGCCGCCTTGGCCGGCACCGGCGAGGGCGAATTGCGTCCGCTGGCCGAAAAGGCGATCGAGCCGCTCGCCTTCGACGAGATCGTCGGCTCCACCCCCGGCCTGCGCACCGCGCTCGCGGTCGCCGGCAAGGCGGCGCGGGGGCGCGGCGCGGCGCTGATCGAGGGCGAGCCGGGCAGCGGCAAGGAACTGATCGCGCGCGCCATCCACGCCGCCTCGTCGCGCGCCCGCCGCCAGCCGGCTGTGTTCCATTGTTCCGGCCCGCCGCCGCTGGTCTGCGAATCGGAGCTGTTCGGCCATGAGCGGGGCGCCTTCGCCGGCGCGTTCGAGCGGAGCCTGGGCCGCATCGCCGCCGCCGACGGCTCCACCCTGATCCTGGCCGACGTCGCCTGCCTGCCCCCGGACGCGCAGGGACGGCTGATCGCCTATCTCGAAAGCGGCCGGATCATCCCCGTCGGCGGGCATGAGGGCCGCGCCGCCGACACGCGCATCGTCGCCTTGAGCGACCGCCCGCTCGACGAGGAGGTGGCGGCCGGCCGCTTCCGCACCGACCTGGCCGACTGCCTCGGCGCCATCACCGTGCGCGTGCCGCCGCTGCGCGCGCGCGCCACCGACGTGCCGGCGCTCGCCCGTCACCTCCTGTCGCGGATCGGCCGCCTGCCCGGCCTGCCGAGCCTCGGCATCACCGACGAGGCGGTGATGCTGCTCGCCGGCCATCCCTGGCCAGGCAACGTCCGCCAGCTCCACGACGCCCTCTTCCGCGCCGCCGTGGCCACGCGCGGCGCCGCGCTCACCGTCGCCGATTTCCCCCAGATCGCGCGCGTGTCCGATGCGGTGCTGGCCGAGGCGGCGGACCTGTCGCTATGGACCGCCGCCGGGATCGAGCTGTACGAGCCCGACGGCCACATCCGCCCGCTCGACGCGATCGAGGCCGACATCATCCGCCTCGCCATCGGCCACTATGAGGGCCGCATGAGCGAGGTCGCCCGCCGCCTCGGCATCGGCCGCTCGACCCTCTACCGCAAGCTCGTCGAGCTGGGGCTGGACAGCGCCGCCTGACGTCGCCAGGGGCGCCGATCACTCGCGCGATGCCGATCGACGATGGGGCAATGCGCTTCACCGCTTCGACAGACGGGCGAGAATCTCGTCAAGCTTGGTATTCGTCTGGCGCAGGGCCGCGTCCTGCGCCGCGTCACGCCGAACCTGATCCTGCCTCTGGTCGGCCAACGACAAACCGCCGCTGAGCCGTGCGCCGCCGAAAGCCAGAACAGCGATGGTGATGCTTACGATCGCGAGTGCCGTCCCGATCAACGTCCACGTCGTCGGCAATCTCGCGATATCGGCGCGGAGATTGGCGAACTCGGCGTGCATGTCCGACACGACGACCGAATCGCGGGCATCGATATAATCTTTCATGGGCACCGTCATGCCACGCATGTGCACCGCCGACGGCCGCTTTCAAGCGAGGTCGGACCCCGGCACCAGCGCCACGTCCCTTAACCCCCGCCACACCTTCACCGCCTGCACCGTTTCCGCCACGTCATGCACGCGCAGCAGCTGCACCCCCTGCCCGGCCCCCGCCAGCGCCAGCGCCAGCGATCCGCCGAGCCGCCGCTCGACCGGGGCCTCGTTGTCCAGCGCGCCGATGGTGCGCTTGCGGCTGGCGCCCAGCATGATCGGGCAGCCCAGGCCGTGGAACAGGGTCAAGCCGTTCAGGATCGCCAGATTGTGGCGCAGCGTCTTGCCGAAGCCGATGCCCGGATCGACGACGATCCGCTCGGGCATCACGCCCGCCGCCGCCGCCGCCGCGATCCGCGCCGCCAGCCAGTCGTAGACGTCGAGCAGCGGATCGGCATAGGCGGGCGCGCGCTGCATCGTCTCGGGCGTGCCCCGATGATGCATCAGCACCACCGGGTGGCCGCTCGCCGCCACCACCGCCAGCGCGCGGGGATCGTGTAGCAGGGCGGACACGTCGTTGACCATGTGCGCCCCCGCCGCCAGCCCGCGCTCCATCACCAGCGCCTTGCGTGTATCCAGCGACACCGCCGCGCCCGCCGCAGCCAGCCGCTCGATCACCGGGACGACGCGCGCCGCCTCGTCCTCCTCCCACACGCCCTTCGCCCCCGGCCGGGTCGATTCGCCACCGACGTCGACGATCGCCGCACCGGCCGCCGCCATGCCGATCGCCGCATCGGCGGCGGCGGCGGGATCGTCATGATGCCGGCCGCCGTCCGAGAAGCTGTCCGGCGTCACGTTCAGGATCGCCACCACCTGCGGGCTGTCCAGCCGCACCGTCCGCCCGCCCAGCGCCAGCGGGGCACGCGGCGCGACGATCCGCGCCAGCACCGCCCGCTCCCCATCGGTCAGCGTCCCGTCGAGCGCCTCCACCGGCACCAGCCGCCGCGCCCCGTCCCGCCCGATCAGCTCGACGGCCGAGAACCACAGCAGCCCGCCCGCCAGCCGCAGCACCCGCCCGTCCAGCCCGAACGGCGCATCGACGAAGGCGGTCGGGCGCAGGTAGCGCATCCCGGTCGTCACCCGTCCCCGTGGCGGAGCAGATGCTCCTGCCGCAGCAGGTCGATCGGCTCCAGCCGGCCGTCCCGTTCGACATGCCAGAAGGTCCAGCCGTTGCACGACGGCGCGCCCTGCAACGCCGCCCCCACCTTGTGGATCGATCCGGCCTCCGTTCCCGACAGCACCGATCCGTCCACCCGCACCGCCGCCCGCCACCGCCTCCGCGCGTCGCACAGCACCGCGCCGGGCGCCAGCGCGCCGCTCTCCAACAGCGCGCCGAAGGCGACGCGCGGCTGCTGGCGCTTCGACGCCATCACCGTCATCGCGCTTTCGTCCAGCGGCAGCGCGGCGGCGATGCGCCGTTCGGCGACGTCGACATATCTCGCCTCGCGCTCGATCCCGATCCAGCGCCGCCCCAGCCGCTTGGCCACCGCCCCGGTCGTGCCGGTGCCGAAGAACGGGTCGAGCACCACGTCGCCCGGCCGCGTCGTCGCCAGCAGGATGCGGTACAGCAGCGCTTCGGGTTTCTGCGTCGGATGCGCCTTGGTGCCGTTGAGCTTCAGCCGCTCCGGCCCGCCGCAGATCGGCAGCACCCAGTCGGACCGCATCTGCAATTCGTCGTTCAGCGCCTTCATCGCCCGGTAGTTGAAGGTGTAGCGCGATCCTTCCGAGCGGCTGGCCCAGATCAGCGTCTCGTGCGCGTTGGTGAAGCGGGTGCCCTTGAAGTTCGGCATCGGATTGGCCTTGCGCCAGACGATGTCGTTCAGCACCCAGAAGCCGGCATCCTGCAACGCCGCGCCGACGCGGAAGATGTTGTGATAGCTGCCGATCACCCACAATGTGCCGTCGGGCTTCAGGATGCGGCGCGCCTCCGCCAGCCAGGCGCGGGTGAAGCGGTCATAGGCGGCGAAGGTGTCGAACCGATCCCAGTCGTCGGTCACCGCGTCCACCCGGCCGCCTTCCGGCCGGAACAGCTCGCCGCCGAGTTGCAGGTTGTAGGGCGGATCGGCGAAGACCATGTCCACCGATCCCGCCGGCAGCGCGGCCATCGCGGCGATGCAGTCGGCGCGGATGATGCTGTCGAGCGGCAGGTCGGCGGTTTCGCCCGCCGCCCCGGGGCGCGCGCGCCTGACTTTCACCGATAGCGCCACCCCCATCCGCCAGTCCCCCTCGGCCGCGGGCGGAGGGTTGAGTCAGCCGGAGTCCACGGTCAAGCGCAAAGGCCGGGCGCGATATGGCGCCATCCCGCCTCGGGGAGGCCGGCGAACGGCGGCACACAACCGATTGAGTCCGCGTCGCCGTCGCGGACTCCACCCCTTGTGGTGTGGCCGAAAGGACTCGCCTCAGGCCGCGTCGTCGATCGCCGCCGGCGGCAGCAGGGCGGCGACCGGCGAGAAGCTGCGCCGGTGCAGCGGGCTCGGCCCCAGCCGGATCAGCGCGGCGCGATGGTCGGCCGTGGCATAGCCCTTGTTCCGCGCCCAGCCATAACCCGGATGCGCCGCGTGATATTGCCGCATGATCCGGTCGCGCGTCACCTTGGCGATGATCGAGGCGGCGGCGATCGAGCGGCATTTGCCGTCGCCAGCCACGACGGCCACCGCCGGATGGCCCCATTTCGGCAGCCGGTTGCCGTCCACCAGCACCATCGCCGGCTCGACGCCCAGCGCCTCCACCGCCCGCGCCATCGCCAGCATGGTCGCGTGGAAGATGTTGATCCGGTCGATCTCCTCCACCTCGGCGATACCGACGCCGACGGCGGCCATGCGGCGGATGCGGACGTAGAGGCCCTCGCGCGCTTCGGCGGTCAGCTTCTTCGAATCGTCGATCCCGCGGGGGAAGCGGACGCGGTCCAGCACCACGGCGGCGGCCACCACCGGCCCGGCCAGCGGCCCCCGCCCCGCCTCATCGACGCCGGCCAGCGGCATCGGATGATCGCGTTCGAGCTTGAAGCAGGGCGGCATGACCGGGCCTTAGCCCGCCGCCGGGGTCGCGCTCAAGCCGGTTGCGCCGGCGCCGGCATCCCCGATCCCGCCGGCGCGCGGCCGGGCGGCGCGACGCGCGCGACCGGCCGCCGGCCGAGCAGGTGATGCACCGATCCGATCGCGATCACGACGATCAGGATCGCCACCGGCCGTCCGCCGAAACCCGACGTCGCCGCGGTCACGACGTAGAAGCATGCGGTGGCGAAGACCATCGCGCCCGTCCGGTCGGGCGGCTCCCCCCGCCGTGCCGGCCCGCGCCGCACGAACATGAAGACCGCGAGCGAGACGAAGAGGATGAAGAGGGCGATCATGCCGGGAATCCCCAGGGTGACGCCGTAGAGGATATAGCCGTTGACGAAATCGATGATGTGCTCGCCCTGGGTCAGGTCCGCCAGGTGCAGCGATACCTCCGCCAGGTCGTTGCCGACGAACGGGTGCTTGCGGATCTCGTCCATGCCGCGCTTGAACAGCTGGACCCGGTAATCCGCGGTGCCGGCGGAGTTGCCGGACAGGCCCAGCATTTCGGACAGCCGCACCGATCCCTGCGCCGCGAAGACGAGGAGCATCACCCCCAGGGCACCGATCGCGATCTTCATGCCCAGCCGGGAATAGTTGCGCAGATAGAGGTCGTAGGCGAGGACGCCGATTGCGACCGCGATCCATCCGCCGCGGGATTGCGCCAGCAGCAGGCCGAGCATCAGGACGCCGATGACCAACATGTACCGGCTGCGCGACCTGAATGCGTCGCGCGAGGCCGTCGCCGCCAATACGGCCATCGCCAGGAAGACCGAGAAGGACGTGGACTCGGCGAAGGACGCCGCCGTCCGCATCAGGCCGCCCCGCATCTTGAAGTTCTGGGACAGGCCCTCCGGCCGGCCCAGCCGATAGTCGATGCCCAGATAGATCGGCCAGGATTTGACGGCCTCGTAGATCGACATCGCCGACAGGACGAAGCCGCCGAAGGCGATCGCCAGCAGCAATCGGTTCACGTCTTCCGGCTTCCGGATCGACCGGCTGACGGAGTAATAGAGCGCCGCGAGGCCCAGGCCTTCATACTCCACGATGCGGATCATGGAGGTCAGGTTCTGCCCGCGCAGCTGCGACAGGATGGCGAGCGTGACCAGGATCAGGAAGGGCAGGTCGAACCTGGACCCACGCAGCGATCCGGCCGGCGCGGGCCTGACCAGCATCGCCAGCAACAGCCCCAGCGCCAGCACGCGCCAAGTGTCGATCGACGTCAGGTAGACCCCGCCGACGACCACATATTGGGCCACCGCCGGCACCCCCAGCAACGCGACGACGACTATGACGCAGGCATCCACCCGCGTCCGGCTCAGCGCCACCGGCAGGACGAACAGCAGCGCGTAGAGATAATAGAAGTTCGGGACGAGATAGCCGGCAAGCAGGATCGCGACCATCATCGGCGGCAGCCTGCGGGCGATCGGGCTCAGCCGCTCGGGCCGGACCCAGCTCAGGAACAGATAGCCGCTCGCCAGCACCGCGACGGTCAGATAGACGAGGATCTTCAGCTGCCCGAACATAGCCCGCCCTTGTCACAGATCTTCGACAATGTCAGGTTAAGCGGCAGGCGCGGGATGGCGGCGGAATAAGCGACCATCGGATGGCGCCCCTCCCGACCGATCGCCCGCGGCACCGGCTCGTGCGACGGCAGGCCTTTCAAGCGCCGGTCCGTCCCGCGGTCCAGGGATGCTCCACCGCCAGGCGTGCTTCATATGCCGCGATCCCGTCGGCCATGGCCAGCGTCACGCCGATCTCGTCCAGCCCCTCCATCAGGCACTGGCGGCGGAACGGGTCGATGGCGAAGGCGAAGCGGTCCTGGAACGGCGTCGTCACCGTCCCGGTCTCCAGGTCGACGGTGATCGGCTGATCCTCGGCAACGACCATCAGCCGGTCGATCGCCGCCTGCGGCAGGACGACCGGCAGGATGCCGTTCTTCACCGCGTTGCCCGAGAAGATGTCGGAGAAGCTCGGCGCGATCACCACCCTGATCCCCATGTCGCCCATCGCCCAGGCGGCATGCTCCCGGCTCGACCCGCAGCCGAAATTATCCCCAGCGATCAGGATCGGGGCGCCGGCATGGCGCGGATCGTCGAAGACGTTGCCCGCCTCGGCCCGCACCGTCCGGAACGCCCCCCGCCCCAATCCCTCGCGGCTGGTCGTCTTGAGATACTCCGCCGGGATGATGACGTCGGTATCGACGTTCGCCGCCCCCCACGGATAGGCGCGGCCTTCGACGAGGGTGAGGGGGGTCATGCCGCCTGGCCCAGTACGGTCAGGCCGGCGAGGCGCGCGGCATCCGCGAGCGCACGGTCCGACGTGGCGATAGGAAGTCCGCGCCGCACGGCCAGTTCGAGGTAGAGCGCATCGTCGGCGAAATACCATGACAGGGTCATCGCCGCCCCTCGTTTACCAGTTCCTTGATGGCGATGTCCGGACCGAGCCGGGGACCATGCGCGCCGCGCCAGGCGATGAACTCCTCGCGGCCGCGACGACGATCTTCTGCGGTCAGGACGGGCATGACGGGGGACAGCTTCACCACCGGCTTGCCGTGCCGCCGGATCGTGATCTCCTCGCCGGCCTCGCACCAACCAATTCCCGCACGTCCGTCAGCCGCCCCGTCACCGCCGCCGCCGCCGCCATCGCCGGCGAGACCAGGTGGGTGCGCGCGCCGGGTCCCTGGCGACCGACGAAGTTGCGGTTGGAGGTGGACGCGCAGCGTTCGCCCGGCGGCACCCTGTCGGGGTTCATGCCGAGGCACATGGAGCAGCCGGGCTCGCGCCACTCGAACCCCGCCTCCACGAATATCCGGTCCAGCCCCTCGGCCTCGGCCTGGCGCTTCACCAGCCCCGATCCCGGCACGACGAGCGCCTGGCGGATGTTGCCCGCGACATGCCGGCCGCGCGCCACGGCGGCGGCGGCGCGCAGATCCTCGATGCGGCTGTTGGTGCAGCTGCCGATGAAGATGTTCTCCACCGAGACATCCTGCATCCGCATGCCGGCCTCCAGGCCCATGTAGGCGAGGCTCTTGCGCGCGGCCTCCT
>CAXTHU010000053.1:2975-13879 GCA_964244125.1 uncultured Sphingomonadaceae bacterium | reverse complement strand
AAGCCGCCCTTCAGCGCCGTCGCGCGGTAATGGCTGGTGCTGGCGAAGGCGGGCAGGGCGGCGCGCCAGCTTTCGAAGCGGCACGTCTCCAGCGACTCGGCGGTCGCGGTGCAGCGCGCCCGCGCATAGGGATCGAACACCGCCCGCAGGCCGCGCGCCGCGCGCTCGCCGATCCGCTCCAGCCCGCCCAGCGGCATGGCCGCGACATGGGTCTCTGCCCCCAGCACGAACAGCTGCGGCTCGGCCGCGGCGGCGGCGCGGTGCGGATCGTCATAAGCCTCCCCCAGCTCGGCCAGGACGCTCGTTTCGCGGTCGTTCGGCGGGGGTCGGCTCATTGGATGATAAAGCTCGTGAAATAGACGCTGTCGACGCCGCCGAAGCCGGTCTTCTCCTTCAGCACGTCGTTGATCGCAAGCTTCAGCTGTTTCTGCAGCTGGGTCTTGCCCTCGGGCGTGGCGATGACGAGCGCGTCCTGATCCGCCAGGACGAGGAGCACGGCCGATCGGATCGGCATCTCGCTGTCCTTGATGTTCTCGATCATCTTGTCGTCGTAATAGGTCGAGATGCCGAGGCCGATCTGGGCGAAGCCGTCCGAATCGCGCAGGTTGGACGTGAACGTCTGCTCCAGCGGGTAATAGGTGGCCTTATAGGCGCTCATGTCTGGCTCGCCCGGCTTCGCGCCATGGGCGGGGGCGGCCGCCTCATGATCCTCGCCGCCCTCGCGCTTGACGAGCTTGGGCGCGTTCGGGTCTTCCTTGGCCGCCGCGCCATGACCGCCTAGTCCGACGCCGGAGGCATAGATGCCCGCCCCCGCGCCGCCGCCCAGCAGCAGCAGCGCGCCGCCGCCGAAGACCAGCATCTTCTTCAGTTTGCCGCCCTTCTTGCCAGGGGCCGCCGCTGCGATATCGCTCATGATTCCGTCCGCCCGAAGTTCGTGGTCATGCGTAGCGTTCGGAAATAACGCCGATGGGTTCGTCAACCGTTACCGGCGCGCGGCTTTTCGCCGGTCCGCCGGGCGCGGGATCATGCTGCACGAAGGGCTGCTGCGGCCGGCCGCCGTCGCCCTGGCGCGGCGGCTGGCCGCCGCCGCCGCTCACCTGCGCGTCGGCGATCCGCACCCCTTGCGCCTGCGCCTCGGCGATGAGGCGCGGGCGGGCATCGGCCAGGATCGCGCGCGCCGCCTCGCTGTCGGCCGACAGCCGCACGCTGGCGCCGTCGGGGCCGTGGCTCACCTCGACATGGAGCGAGCCGAGATGCTCGGGATTGAGCCGGAAGCGCAGCTGCCCGTCGCTGCCGACCGTCCGGGCGATGTCGCGCGCCAGCTGATCGAGCCAGCGGTCGCCGGCCACCATGTCCAGCCGGTGCGCCGCGACGCGGTCCGGCAGCGTCATGGCGGCCGGCCGATCCGGCGCCGTGATCGCGACGGCGGCCGGGGCGAAGGGCGATGCGGCGATATCGGCCACCCGGACCTCGCCGTCGCGCCGGGCGACGCGACGGACGGGAGCGGTGGCGGGCTCGGCGGTGGCGGCGAGGATCGCCTGGGGAGGCGCGGGATCGCGGGCGGCCGCTTCGCCGACGGCCGGCCGCGCGACGGACGCGGGTGACGGCGCGACGTTCCCGCCGGCCGGCATCGCCGCGTCGGCGGATGCGGCGCCAGGGGCCGGTCCCGTCGGTGGAACGAAGGTCTGAGCCATCGGCACGGCAGCCGCGATGCCGGGCGCCGGCCTCGCCGTCTCGCGGGGCGGCGGCGCGGCGGGGACCGGCCCCGGCGCTTCGTCCCTGGCGGGCGGCACTGGCCCGGCATCGGCATCCATCAGGATCGACTCGGGGACGTTCGGCGCCAGCTCGACCTTCACGCGGGGCGGTGCGCCCGGCGTGCCGAGCGGCGGCTGCGGCAGGTCGCTCGACTGGTCGGGCGTCAGCCGCCGGTCGCCGGTGCCGACGATCGGCGCCGCTTTCGTCGGAGCCGCCGGCGGTTCCTGGACGACCGTCTCCCGGCCCGACGCCGGCGCCGACGCCGCGGGAAGCATCGTCGCCGGTGCCCACACCTTCGCGTTCAACTCGGCCGCGAAGACCGGCGGGGCCGCCTTCGGGTCCGGCGAAGGCGGCGGCGCCGGCAGCAGCGGCGATCCCATGATCGGCAGGCTCAGCACCGCATCGGCCGGCAGATCGGCGCCATCGCCGTCGCCCCGTCCGTCCCCGCCGGCCGGCGCATCGTCGGCGACGGTCGTGTCGGCGACGGTCGTATCGTCGATCGGCATCGGCACGGCCGCCTGCGCCGGCGGCGCGCCCTGCCCCGCCAGCATCAGCGCGAACATCGCCGCCAGCGCGGGGTTCGCCTCCGCCGGATCGGCGGCCGGCCCGTGATCCGGCAGCAGGATATTGATGGTGCCCAATTCGGTCATGCTTCGTCTCCACCGTCCGTCCGCCTGCGGCGCGGCATCGGCGCCCGCCGCTCGGCCCGTTCGTCGCGCGCCGCCTCGGCCCGCGCCTGGAGCTTGGCCGCCGCTTCCTGGTCGCGCCGCGCCTCGATCCGCTGGCGGTCGCGTTCCAGCGCATGGGCCTGCGCGGCGACGATCGCATCGGCGAGCCCTTCGCGCGCCGTCTCCAGCCGGCCGGCGAGTTCGTGCGCGCCGGCCAGCATCCCGCCCGTCGCGGCACCGCCCGAATCGAGCAGCACCGCACGCAGATCGACCAGCCGCGCCGCGCTGCCCGCCAGCGTCGCCACCCGCGCATCGGCTTCCGCCACCGCGCCGGTCGCCAGCACATGCTGCAACCGCCGCACCCGCGCGATGCGCGACCGCCGGTCGACGAGGGCGGCCGCGCTCATGCGCCGAACGCCGCGATGATCGCGCCGCGCCCGCTGTCCAGGTCGCACCGTTCGCCCGGCGCCTGGCCGAGGAAGGCGAGCATCTCGCGGCGGCGCGCGATCGCCTCGTCGATCAGCGCGTCGCCGCCCGGCTTGTAGGCGCCCATCAGGATGAGGTCGCGATTCTCCTCGTAGACCGACCACAGCCGGCGGAAGGCGACGGCGGCGGCGGCATGGTCGGGATCGACCACGTCGGCCATCACCCGGCTCAACGATCGCCCGACGTCGATCGCCGGGAAGATGCCCTGTTCGGACAGCGCGCGCGACAGGATGACGTGCCCGTCGACGATGGCGCGGGCGGTATCGACGATCGGGTCTTCGGCGTCGTCGCCGTCGGCCAGCACGGTGTAGAGCGCGGTGATCGATCCGCCGGTGCGCGCATCCGCCCCGGCCCGCTCGATCAGCCGCGGGATGAGGCCGAGGGCCGACGGCGGATAGCCCTTCATCGTCGGCGGCTCGCCCAGCGACAGCCCGATCTCGCGCTGGGCATGGGCGACGCGGGTGAGGCTGTCGATCAGCAACAGCACGCGCTTGCCCTGCTCGCGGAAATATTCGGCGATGGCGGTGGCGCGCATCGCCGCGCGCAGCCGCAGCATCGGCGGATGATCGGCCGGCACCGCCACCACCACGCTGCGCGGCCGCACGTCGGGGGTCAGCCTGGTGGCGAGGAAGTCGGCCACTTCCCGGCTGCGCTCGCCGATCAGGCCGACGACGATCACGTCGGCCTCGGCCCCGGCGATCATCTGCCCCATCAGCACCGACTTGCCGACGCCCGATCCGGCGCAGATGGCGATCCGCTGGCCGACGCCGGCGGTCAGCAGCGCGTTGATCGCGCGCACCCCCATGTCGAACGGCCGGGTCACGCGCGCCCGGTCGAGCGGGTTGCCGATGCGCCCGGCCAGCGGCCAGCGCGCGCGCGTCATCACCGGCCCGAGGCCGTCGAGCGGCCGGCCCAGCGCATCGACCACGCGGCCCAGCAGGCCCTCGCCCACCTCCGCCCGCCCGCCGCGCCGATCCGCCTCTACCCGCGCGTCGCGGCAATGGGGCGCATCCTGGTCCAGCGCCATCAGGAGCGTGCGTGGCCCGCGAAAGCCGACCACCTCGGCCATCGCCACCTGGCCGTCGCCGGTCAGGATGCGGGCGTTGGTGCCGATCGGATGCTGGAAGCCGGTCGCCTCCAGCATCAGCCCGTCGTAAGCGGCCAGCCGCCCGATCCGGCGCGGTTCGAACGGCGCCAGTTCCACCGTGGCCAGCAGCCGCGACGCCGCCGCGGCGATCGTGCCGCCGCCGGCCGCCAGCGTCACGCCGGTGCCGGTGGCGGTGGCGACGCGTGGCTCCGGCGCGGCCGCCTCGGCCTCCGCAAGGGCCATCGCCGGCTTCGCCGCCGCCATCACGCCCCCATCGCCGCAAGCGCGGTCCGCACCGCGTCGAGGCGCGCGGGAATGCCGTCCTCGATCCAGCCCTCGGCCGTCTCCAGCACCACGTCGCCGCGCGCGACGGCGGCGTCCGCCACCATCGCCACCGGCAGCACCGCGCCGGCCAGCCGGGCGAAATCCTCGGGGTGGAGACGCAGGGTCGACGGCCGCGTCTGCTCGACGATCAGCTCGGCGGCGGCCTGCGCGCGGGCGAGCAGCGATGTCGCGTCCACCTCCACCTCGCCGACAACCTGGCGCACCATGTGGTCCACCGCCTCGACCAGCAGCAGCGCCAGCGGCGCGCTCGGATCGGGGCGCATGACCTTCAGCGACTCGGCCAGCCGCGCCAGCGCGTCGCGCTCGGGCGCCAGCTCCGCCTCGATCGTCGCGCGGCCGGCGATAAGGCCCTCGGCATAAGCCGCCGCAACCGCCGCCGCGACGTCCACCGCCGGCTCCGGCTCGGCCTCGGGCGTCCGCCCGGCGGCGAGCAGCGCGTCGGCCGACCACGAGGTGAACGCCGGCTCCGCCACCCGCCACGGCGAGAAGCCGGTCGCCGGCGGCGGTGGCGCGGGGGTCCAGGGGCTAGGATCGAGCGGCATTGGCTTATCCCTTCCGACATGGAAGGCAGTTCCCCGGCGAAGGCCGGGGCCCAGTCGGGGGACGCCGGTCATGGGCGCGGCGCTCCACCACCTTGGTCTTCCCAACTGGGCCCCGGCCTGCGCCGGGGAGACGGCTCTCATGTCCGAAGGGAATGAACACCGAACAGGAAGCGGACGAACGAAAGAATGCCGAATGTCGATTGTGCCTAGACATAATCGTCCCCCTTGCCGCCCAGGCTGATCGTGCCGGCCTCGGCCATCTTGCGCGCGACGGCCAGGATCGTCCTCTGCGCCTCCTGCACCTCGGTCAGCCGCATCGGGCCGCGCTCGGTCATCTCGTCCTGGATGGACTGCGCCGCGCGGCTCGACATGGCGCCCAGGATCTTGCCCTTCAGCCGTTCGTCGCAGCTCTTCAGGCCGACGATGACCAGTTCGTTGTCGATCGCGCGGAACAGCGTGCCGATATCCTTGTCGCTCACGCCCAGCAGGTTGTCGAAGACGAACATCTCGTCCTCGATCATCCGCGCCAGCACCTTGTCGACGCGGGTCAGCTGGCGCAGGATGCGCTGTTCGGCCGGGCCGCGCGTGTTGTTGACGATCTGCGCCGCCTCGCTCGTCCCGCCGCGCCGGCTCTGCGCCTGCGGCGTCGCCGCCCTGGCCCGGGCCAGCAGGATGCGCTCCAGATCCTCCAGCGCCTCCTGCGTGATCGGCCCGAGCCGGGCGACGCGATAGACGATGTCGGCCTGCGCCGTTTCGTCCAGCCGCTCCAGCACCTGCGCCGCCTTGGGCGCCTCCAGATGGGCGAGGACGGTGGCGGCGATCTGCGGATGCTCGCCCAGGATGGCGCCGGCGATCGATTCGGCATCCATCCACTTCAGCGCGTCCAGCGCCGTCGAATGCCGCGTCGGGGTGATGCGCGACAGGACGTTGTCCGCCCGCTCGCTGCCCAGGGCGCGCTGCATCACGCCGCGGATATGGGTGTCGGCGCCGAAGCCCAGCGTCGTCCGCTTGCGCGCCCGCCCGACGAACTCGTCGAGGACGGCGTTGACTTCTTTTTCGGACACGTCGGCGACGGCGAACATCGCCTCGCCCAGATGCTGCACCTCGTCGGGCGACAGGCGGGACAGGACGTCGGCCGCCTCGTCCTCGGCCAGCAGCATCAGCAGGATGGCGGCGGTCTCGCGGCCGGTGGCGGGGATCGCCGCGGCGGCGATGGGGGTGGCGGCGATGGGGCTGGCCTCGCTCATGGCTCAGGCGGCGTCCGGCATGTCGGCGCGAATGAGATCCCGCACGACCAGCGCGGCGCGATCGGGGTCCTGCTTGACGAAGGTGCGGATCAGCTGGGCGCGGGCGGCATAGCTCGGTGCGCGCTCGATCATAGTCAGCGTCACCTGGCGCTCCGGGTCGGTGGTGGCGTGGTCCGACACCGCCTGCGCCATCTCGCCGCCGATCAGCGCGCGACGTTCGTCGGCGGCCACCTTGGCGGCGGCGACGGCGACGGCGCGGCGCTTCATCATCGGCCGCGCGATCCCGAAGACGACGAAGCCGGCGGCCAGCACCGCGGCGACGTTGCGCAGCACCATCGGCAGCCAGCTCGCCTCGTACCAGGGGGACGTGTCCCCGGCCGCGGGGGCAAAAGTCCGGCTGGAAACGGCGACGACGTCGCCGCGCGCCTGGTCGAAACCGACCGCGCCCTTCACCAGCGCCTCGATCGCCGCCGTCTCGGCGGCGGGGCGCGGCTTGGCGCCCGTCGGGTTCTTCAGCGCGACCGCGACCGACAGGCGGCGGACGGTGCCCGTCGCGCTCTTGGTCACCGACACCTCGCGGCCGATGTCGAAGGTGCGGTTGTAGCTTTCCTCGGTCTTGGCCGTGACGGCGGCGCTCGCCTGGCCCGGCGCGGTGCCGGGGACGACCGGGCCGGGCGCGGCGCCGGCGGGGGTGGCGGACGCCTGGGCGGCGGCCGGCGCCTGGTTGGCCAGCGTGCCGGGCACGCCGACCGGCTGACCGTTCCTGCCGCCGTCCTGATTGGTCCAGTTGCCCTGTTCGGTACGAACCACGGCGGTATCCTTGGGGAAGCTCTCGCGGGTCGCGGCCACCTCGGCGAAATCCAGGTCGGCGTGAACCTCCGCGGTGAAATTGCCGTCGCCGACAATCGGCGTCAGCAGCGTCGTCAGCGCCTGGCGGTAGCGATCCTCGATCCGCCCCTGCAACGCCACCTGCCGGTCGCTCGCCTGGGTGGCGGGATCGTCGCTCGCCTGCGACAGCAGCCGGCCCGACTGGTCCACCACCGACACGCCATCCGGCGACAGGCCGGGAACCGACGAGGCGACGAGGTGGACGATCGCCTGCACCTGCGCCTGGCTCAGCGTGCGCTGTCCACGCAGCTTCAGCATCACCGATGCCGCCGCCCGGGCCTCGTCGCGGACGAACACGCTCGGCTGCTCGACGGCGAGGTGGACGCGTGCCTGCTCGACCGCGTCGATCGCCTCGACCGTGCGGGCAAGGTCCATCTCGCGCGCGGATCGCAACCGCTCGCCTTCCAGCGCGCGGCTGGCGCCCATCGGCAGCGCGGCCAGCATGTCGTCGCCGCTCGGCGCGGCCTTGGGCAGGCCCTGCGCGGCCAGCAGCATCTTGGCCTGGTAGAACCGGCTTTCGTCGACCGACAGCGCGCCCGATCCGCCGTCGAGCGAATAGGGGATGCCGGCGGTGCCCAGCGCCTCGGCGACCGCCTGCTTGTCGGCATCGGCGAGGCCGGCGAACAGGGTCCGCTGCGGCGCCTGGTGCAGGGCGATCCACAGCATGGCGGCAAGACCCAGCGCCGCGACGACACCCAGCAGCGGCAGCGCGCGCGCCACCGCCGGCTGGGCGAGGAACGCCCGCAGCCGATCGGCCAGGCCGGCGGGTCCGCGCATGGCGGGCGGCAAGCCGCGCGCGGGGACGAGTTCGGACGGGGAGGCGATCAGTTCGGCCATGTCAAACCGGCATGCTCATGATGTCCTTGTAGGCGGACAGAAGCTTGTTCCTGACCTGCAACGTCGCCTGGAAACCGACGCTCGCCTGCTCGCGGGTCAGCATCACCTGGGCGATGTCGGTCACGTCGCCGCGCTCGTATGCGGCCGAGATGTCGCTCGCCTTGTCCTGGAGCGAACTCACCTGGTTCAGCGCGCCCTTCAGCGCGCCGGCGAAATCGGGCCGGTCGCGGACGGCGTCCGGGCCGGCCGGCACGTCCACGCGCAGCCCCGCCGGCTCGGCCCCGGCGGCCTTTTGCAGCGCGCTGTTCTGCTGGAGGATCTGGCTGCGCATCTGGAGCAGGCTGGCGGGCGTGATCCCGGTCATCGCGATCCTCCTCAGGCCGCCGCGCGCATCTCGGCCAGGCGATAGCGGAGCGTGCGCTCCGATATGCCGAGCCGGGCGGCGGCGAGGACGCGGTGGCCGTCGGTGGCGTCGAGCGCGGCGCGGATCGCATCGGCCTGCGCGCCGCGCGACACGTCGGCCAGGCGCGACGGCATGGGCGCCGCCGTGCGCCGCGGCGCGGCGATCTCGATGGCCAGGTCGGCGGCGTCGATGCGGTCGCCCGAGCGGAGCAGCAGCGCGCGTTGCAGGACGTTTTCCAGCTCGCGGACGTTGCCCGGCCAGTCATGCGCCATCAGCCGGTCGAGCGCGGCGCAGGTCGGCCAGGCGAAGGCCCCGGCGGCATGGCGCAGCAGCAATGTCGCGGTGATCGCGCGGATGTCCAGCCGGCGCGCGGCGAGCGGCTTGCAGGTCAGCGGCATGACGTTCAGCCGCCAGTAGAGATCGGCCCGGAAGCGCCCTTCGGCGACCTCGTTGGCCAGCTCGCGGTTGGCCGCCGCGACGATGCGGACGTTCACCGCCACCGGCTTCGTCGCGCCCACCGGCAGCACCTCGCGCTCCTGGATCGCGCGCAGCAGCTTGGCCTGCAGCGGCAGCGGCAGCTCGGCGATCTCGTCCAGCAGCAGCGTGCCGCCTTCGGCCGCGCGGAACAGCCCCTGCCCCTCCGCCCCGGCGCCGGTGAAGGCGCCCTTCTGGTGGCCGAACAGCATCGCCTCCAGCATGGTGTCGGGCAGCGCGGCGCAGTTCACCGCGACGAACGGCCCGTCGGCGCGCGGGCTCATGGCGTGAATGAAGCGGGCCAGCCCCTCCTTGCCGGTCCCGGTCTCGCCCAGGATCAGCACCGTCGCCTGGGCGCCGGCGACCTTCTCGGCGAGCTTCAGGTAGAGCGCGCTGTCCGGCTCGCCGCAAGCCGGACGGCCGGCCGGGCGGACCAGTTCGGCGACCAGCGCCAGACCGAAGCCCATGTCGGCATAGCCGAAGCGCACCCGCGCCGGCAGGCCGTTCGTGGCGGCCGCGAAGCGCGGCGCGCCGTCGGCCAGCTCGACCAGTATGTCGCGGTGGCCGGCGTGGGCGGCCTCGGCCAGGTCCAGCACCCGCGATTGGCCGCGCGGGGCCGGCGCGGCCGCGTCGATCGTCGTCCAGCCGATCCCGGCGCCCGCGAGCCACGGCCCGAGCGCGGGGTTCGCCCGCAGCACCTCTCCGCTCACTCCGATCGTCATGGTCCCCGATCCCCGTATCTGCCGAAGCCGGCGATTACCCGACGATTAACTATTAAAAAGTTAACGGCGCGGTCGTTCGCGTGGCCGTGCGGGCGGGCGCCGGCGGGCGCCCCCGCGGGCATCCTTTCCCGCGGGGATGATTTCCGATCATCGTTAAAGCCCGGCGCCATCGCGTCGTTACCGGGTTCGAGGCCGCTCCGGACCAACGCCGGGCCGCCCCTATTGAGCGGGAAAGGAATCGAGATGACCGTCATCAACACCAACATCAGCGCGCTTCGGGCACAGGCCGGATCGCGCATGGCCTCCCAGATGCAGCAGACCGCGATGGAGCGCCTGTCGACCGGCAAGCGCATCAACTCGGCCAAGGACGACGCCGCCGGCCTCGCCATCGCCAGCCGCATGACCAGTCAGGTCAAGGGCCTGGCCGTCGCCATCCGCAACGCCAACGACGGCATCTCGATGGCGCAGACGGCGGAAGGCGCGATGGGCGAAGTCACCAACATGCTCCAGCGCATGAAGGAGCTGGCGGTCCAGTCCGCCAACGGCACGCTCGGCGCCTCGGAGCGCGCCGCGCTTCAGGCCGAGACCGACCAGCTGGTCAGCCAGATCGACGACATCTCGAAGACGACGAACTTCAACGGGCTGAAGCTGCTCGACGGCTCCAACAAGAGCGTGAAGCTCCAGACCGGCACCAACGCCGGCGACCAGGTGTCGTTCGCCATGGTCGAAACGTCGTCGAAGGCGCTCGGCCTCAACGGCTACAAGGTCGAGGGCCAGCTCATCACCGGCCGCGTCGGCTCGGCGCTGTCGGGTCTCGCCAATGGCGACATCCAGTTCAACGGCAAGGACGCCCTGTCCGGCTCGGCGCTGACCAACAGCTCGACCGCCAAGGACGTCGCCGCCTCGATCAACGCCAACACCGCCAACACCGGCGTGTCGGCCACCGCCTACAACACGCTGCGCAGCGGCGCCGTCACCTCCACCGGCGTCGGCAATGCTGATCTGACGATCAACGGCAGCGCCATTTCCGGCGCGGCCGATGCCAAGACGCTGGTCGCCAACATCAACCGCGATGCCGCCGGCGTCACGGCGGCGCTGAACGACGACGGCACGATCACGCTGTCCAACGACACCGGCGCCGACATCGTCATCGCCGGCTCGGCCCCGGGCAATGCCGGCTTCACCGCCGGCACGTCCAAGGGCTTCGTCGCGCTGAAGAGCACCAGCGGCGCCGACATCGCCGTCACCAAGGCGTCGGGCGGCGTCGCGGCCGACTTCGTCCAGCTCGGCCTCAACGCCACCAGCGGCGACGTCTACACCGGCTCCCAGGCGGGCACCGGCGCGCTCGGCACGTCGGACGACGTGAAGATCAACGGCGTCCTCGTCGGCAGCTCGTCCGATGCGTCGGCCGCCGCCAAGGTCGCCGCGATCAACGCGGTGTCGAACGCCC
>CAXTHU010000053.1:0-2965 GCA_964244125.1 uncultured Sphingomonadaceae bacterium | reverse complement strand
CGCCACCGGCGTCACCGCCACCGCCAAGACGGTGGTCAAGGTCGCCATCGACACGGCGGCCGGCGCCTCCACCGGCACGACGATCAACGGCACCGTGGTCGATCTGTCGGCTTCCACCTCGACGGCGGATTTCGTGACGAAGATCAACGCCGCCGGCATCTCCGGCGTGGTCGCCTCGACCGACGCCGCCACCGGCGGGCTGATCCTGACGTCCGCCTCGGGCCTGGACGTCAACATCACCTCGGCGACGGCGTTCACCGCCGCGACCTATGAGGACGGCACCTCGCTCGGCACCGTATCCGGCGGCGTCACCGGCCGGGGCAGCATCGCGCTGACCGCCAGCAACGGCGCGGCGGTGCGGATCGAGGGCAGCTCGGCCTCTCTCGCCAAGGTCGGCCTCGCCTCCCAGGGCGGGTCGAGCGAGCTGGTCGGCGGCAGCCTCAGCATCGGCACCCAGGCGGGTGCCGCGGCGGCGCTGACCGTGATCGACTCGGCGCTCGACCGGATCTCCTCCAAGCGGGGCGATCTGGGCGCCATCCAGAACCGGCTGGAAGTGACGGTCAACAACCTGTCGACCACCTCGACCAACCTGGAGGATGCGCGCAGCCGCATCGAGGACGCCGACTTCTCGGCGGAAACGACCAAGCTCGCCAAGGCCCAGATCCTGAGCCAGGCGGCGACCGCGATGCTCGCCCAGGCCAATCAGAGCCAGCAGGGCGTGCTGACGCTGCTCCGGTAAGGCATCGGTCCTTCCTTATCGGGCAAACGGCCCCCGGCGCATGCTCCCCCGCGCCGGGGGCCAATTCGTTTACCATTCCCAGGGCATGATGCCGCGACCCCGCCATACTTGCGGCCGGGCCAGGAGGATGCAGTCATGGATTTCGCCAGCCTCCCGGGCAGCGACGAAGAGGACGAGGTGGAGCTGGTCTTCGACGACGCCGATCTCGCCGCCTTCATGCCGGCCGCCGCCATCGCGCCGCCGCCGATCGTCCTCGCGCCCGATCCCGCGCCCGACGCCGAGGCGAAGCCGGCGAAGAAGCGCCCGGCCAAGGGCAAGGCGCCACCCGAACCGGAACCGGCCGTGGCGCCCGCCCCTGCCGCCGCCCTCACCGCCGCGATCGCGCCGGCGGATGCGGCCCCGGCAATCGTCGTCGCCCCCGCCCCGCGGCTCGTCATGCTGGCGGTGGCGCTCGCGGCCTTCGCCAGCGTCGTCTCGGGCGTCGGCGTGGTCGTCACCGCACGCAACATCGCCACCCTGTCGCAGGCGAAGTCGGAAGCCGCCGAACGCCAGGCGCTCCTCGCCCGCCTGCCCGCGCTCGTCGACAGCATCGAGCATCTGCGCGACGCCCAGCGGGTCGAACTCGGTCGGCTGGCGGCCATCGCGCGCGCCACGCCCGTCACCCTGCCCGATCTCCGCCGCGAGCTGGACAACACCCGCCTGGCGCTCGGCAAGAGCCAGCCGGCCGGCATCGGCCCGCTCGGCGGCGTCGTCCGCGCCGGCCAGACCGAGCTGGTCCAGCGGATGCAGGAACTGAGCGAGGACGTGCGCGCGCTGGGGCACAAAGCGAAGCCGGCCGAGCGATAATCGTAAGACGCCGAACGCGCGCTCCTGCGCGGGAGCACGGTTACTTGTCGGGTGCTGGCGCTGGTTCCATAACGAGCAGACCCACCGCGCTACCGCCACTCCGCCAGCTTGCCCCGCAGCTTGTCCAGCGCGGCCTTCTTGATCTGGCAGACGCGGGCGGCGCCGATGCCGAGCGTCTGGCCGATCTCCTCCAGGTTCATCTCCTCGACGAAATACAGCTGGAGGATCATCGCCTCGCGTTCGGGCAGCGTGCCGATGCCGGCGGCCAGCGCCGTCTTCAGCCCCTCGCGCTCCAGCGCCTGGTCGGCCAGCTCCTCGCGGTCGGCGAACCACATCGACTGATCGGAATAGACCTCGTCGAGCGATTCCTGCCTCATCGCCTCGGTCGCGTCGGCGAGCTGACGCCAGCCGGCGGCGTCGAGGCCCATGGCGCCCGCCATCTCGGCGTCGGTCGGCTGGCGGCCGAGCCGCACCTCCAGCCGGCCCCGCGCGGCGGCGATCTCGCGCCGCCTGGCCATCGCCGAGCGGCAGAGCGTGGCGTGGCGGCGGAGATGGTCGATCATGCTCCCGCGCACCCGCATCGACGCGTAGGTCGAAAAGGCGTGGCCGCGATCCTCATAGCCGTTCGCCGCCTCGACCAGCGCGATCATGCCGATCTGCACCAGATCCTCGACTTCGATCGCCGAGGAGACCCGGCCGTGGACGTGCCAGGCGATCTTGCGCACCAGCGGCATGTGCGACCGGACCAGCCGCGCCGGATCCTTGGCCGCGGGCTTGCGGCCATAGGTCGGCGCCATGTCGGCGGGATCAGCGAGCGCCATCGGACGCCTCCATCGCGTGAATGAAGCGCCGCTGTGCGCTGGCGGTGGTAAATGATTTCCTCACCCTGCCGTCATCCGGCCAGTTCGGGGGTGCGGGCGGGCGCGCCGACCACCGCGATCACCTCGATCGGCTTGCCGTCGGGCACCTCCAGGAAGGACAGGATCGGCGTCTCGGGCAGATGCGGCTTCAGCAGCCGCGCCAGCGCCCGCCGGGCGATCGGCGAGGTGACGATGGCGAAGCGCCGCGCCGCGCCCAGCATCGGCGCCGCCGCCTCGCCCACGGCCTGGACGATGCGCGCCGCCAGCGCCGGCTCGAACGGATGCGCCGCCCCCGGCCCCGCCCGCACCGCCTGGGCCAGCAGGCTTTCGAGACCGGCGTCGAGCGTGATGACCGGCAGCGGCAGCTTCACCGGCACCATCGTCTGGATGATGAGCGCGCCGATCCGGAGGCGCACCGCCTCGACCAGCTGCACCGGATCGCCCTCGCTGCGGGCGGCGTCGACCATCGCCTCGGCGATGCGGCGGAAGTCCTTCAGCGGCACGCCCTCGGCCAGCAGCG
>CAXTHU010000052.1:0-14420 GCA_964244125.1 uncultured Sphingomonadaceae bacterium | reverse complement strand
ACGATCGGCCCCGGCGAGGCGCTGACGCCCGAGGCGGCGCTGGACCGGTTCCTCGGCTCGCCGGAAGCGCCCGGCAAGCCCCGTTCGGTCGAGGTCGGAGCGCCGGCCGACCTCTGCCTGCTCGACCGTCCGTGGCGCGCGGCCCGCGGGCGGCCGTCGTCGGCGATGGTCCGCGCGACCCTGATCGGCGGGCGGATCGTCATGGAACGGGCCGGTCGGGCGGCGGCGACGGCCGGCTGACCACGAAATCCCGGACCCGTCCGGCGACGAGGCCGGTGGCGATCTCGATGTCCTCGCCGGCGGCGCTGCCGGCCGCATAGGCGCAGAATTGCTCGATCTGCATCACCAGCAGCATGGCTTCCACGCGGCGGGCGGGAAGCGGGTCGGCGAAGGCGGCGATCCGGTCTCCCAGCGCCGCGATCAGCCGCGCGCGCTGGGTGGCGAGCCGGTCCGCCATGTCGCCCAGCGTGCTGAGCACCGTCGAATAGAGCCGCAGCGCGTCGCGGCGCGCCTGCATCGCCCGCACCAGCCGCCGCAGCCAGACGGCGATCGCCTGCGCGTCGGGATCGCCATCCCGGCCGAGCCGGCCGAACAGCGCCACCTGCCGGTCCCAGTCCTCTTCCAGCAGGCCGACCAGTAGCGCGTCCTTGCCGGTGAAATGACGATAGACGGTGGCCCGACCGACCCCCGCCTGCCGCGCGATCCGGTCGATCGAGGCATCGGCCACGCCGTCCGCCATGAAGACGGCGCGGGCGGCGGCGAGGATGCGCTCCCTCGCCATCTCGCGCTGCGCCGCGCGCAGGCTGGGGCTCGCGGCCGCCCGATCCGCCATGTCGTCCTCCGCCATCGTCGCGGCGATGCCGCCGCCGCTTGATCCGTCTTGAAAAGATGATACGACAGTCTCGATATGATTGACAAGTATCAATTAGGAGGGGTACATGGACAACGAGACGGGCGAGGGGCTGCTGGACCTTGCGGCGATCCGGCGATGGCTGGACGCCAACGTGCCCTCGCTCGGCGGCGGTCCGCTGCGGGCCGACATCCTCGCCGGCGGCGCGACCAACGCGGTTTTCCTGATCGAGCGCGACGGCAATCGGGCGGTGCTGCGCCGGCCGCCGCGCGTGCCCCGGCCCGACAGCGACATGATCCTCGGCCGCGAGGCGCGCGTGCTAGCGGCGCTCGACGGCACCGGCGTGCCGGCCCCGCGGCTGTTCGGCCATTGCGCCGATCCGGCGGTGAACGGGACCGCCTTCTACGTCATGAGCTATGCCGACGGTTGGGTCGGCCTCGGCACCTTCCCGCCGCCGTTCGACCAGCCCGGCGACGCGCGGCGCCAACTGGCCTTCGAGCTGGTCGGCGGGATCGCCGCGCTCGCCAACGTCGATTACCGGGCGGCCGGCCTCGACGGCTTCGGCAAGCCCGACGGCTTCCTCGGCCGCCAGGTCGACCGCTGGCTGCACCAGCTCGAATTATATCGGTCGACCGAGGATTACCGGGGCCGCGACCTGCCCGGGCTGGCCTATGTCGGCGACTGGCTGAAGGGCAACCTGGTCGAGACGCCGCGCGCCGGCATCATCCACGGCGACTACGGCTTCGCCAATGCCATGTTCGCGCGCGGCGACGAGGCGAAGCTGCTGGCGATGGTCGACTGGGAGCTGTCGACCGTCGGCGATCCGCTGCTCGATCTCGGCTGGGTGCTCTATGGCTTCCGCGGCGAGGACGAGCCGGTCGGCGATGCGCCGTCGGCCTATTTCGATCCGGCGACGTTCCCGACCCGCGAGGAACTCGCCGCCTTCTATGCGGAGCGGACCGGGCTGCCGGTCGACAAGCTCGATTATTACATGGTCCTCGCCCAGTTCAAGCTGGCCGTGCTGCTGGAGCGCAAATATGCCGAGAGCCTGATCGGGCGGAAGCCCAAGGCCTATGGCGAGATGTTCGGCAAGTTCGTCATCAAGCTGCTCGCCCAGGCGGAGATCACCGCGCGGGCGGCGAAGTTCTGATGGCGGACGCGGCGGTCCGCACCCCGGCGGAGCTGTTCGATCTCACCGGCAAGGTGGCGCTGGTGACCGGCGGCAGCCGCGGGCTGGGCCGCGCGATCGCGCTCGGCTATGCCGCCGCCGGCGCCGACGTGATCGTCGCCAGCCGCAAGCTCGACGCCTGCGCCGCGGTGGCGCGCGAGGTGGAGGCGACGGGGCGCCGCGCGCTTGCCGTCGCCGCGCATGTCGGCCGCTGGGACGAGATCGACCGGCTGGTGGAGGCGAGCTACGACCGCTTCGGCAAGGTCGACATCCTCGTCAACAACGCCGGCATGTCGCCCGTCGCGCCATCCTCGCTGGAAACGGGCGAGGAATTGTTCGACCGGATCGTCGCGGTGAACTTCAAGGGGCCGTTCCGCCTGTCGGCGAACGTCGCCACGCGGATGAAGGCGGCGGGCGGCGGATCGGTCATCAGCGTCTCGTCCACCGGCGCGTTGCGCCCGCTCGCGCTGTTCGGGCCGTATGCCGGCGCCAAGGCGGCGCTCAACGCCGTCTCGGTCGCCTTCGCGCAGGAGTTCGCGCCGGAGGTGCGCTTCAACGTCATCTCGCCGGGCGCCTTCTACACCGATATCTCGAAGGGCTGGGCGACGCCCGGTGCGCCGCAGCCGGTGCCGCTCGGCCGCTTCGGCCATCCGTCCGAGATCGTCACCGCCGCGCTCTATTATGCGAGCGACGCCTCATCCTACACCACCGGCTCGCTGCTGCGCGTCGACGGCCTCGGCCAGATCTGAAAGGCTTGCCCATGATCGACTTCAGCCTCTCGCCCGCGTTCCAGGCGACGCTCGACTGGATCGGCGATTTCGTCCGCGAACGGGTCGAGCCGATGGACGCGGCGTTCGATCACGACCACACGCTGCCCTACAACCGCCACGACGAGGCGAGCCGCGCGATCCTCAAGCCGCTCCAGGCGATCGTCAAGGGAAAGGGGCTGTGGGGCATCCACCTGCCGCCGCATCTCGGCGGGCCCGGGCTGACCACCGTCGAACTCGCCTTCGTCAACTTCATCCTCGGCCGGACGACGTGGGGCCCGGTCACCTTCGGCGCGCAGGCGCCCGACAGCGGCAACGGCGAGATCCTCGCCCATTTCGGCACGCTCGAGCAGAAGGAGCGCTGGCTGAAGCCGCTGTGGGACGGCGACTGCTACAGCTGCTTCTCGATGACCGAGGTCGAGGGCGGCTCGGACCCCACCCAGTTCACCTGCACGGCGGTGCTCGACGGCGACGAATGGGTGATCGACGGCGAGAAATGGTATTCGTCGAACGCGCATCTGGCCGATTTCCTCATCGTCGTCGTCAAGACCGATCCCGACGCCGAGAACGTCTACGAGCGCTTCTCGACGATCATCGTGCCGCAGGGCACGCCGGGGCTGGAGATCGTCCGCCAGGTCGGCCTCGCCTCGGATGCCTATGGCGCGCCCGGCCATCCCCATCTGCGCTACGCGGATTGCCGCGTGCCGGCCGCGAACCTGCTGGGCCCGCGCGGGGGCGGCTTCAAGGTCGCGCAGGCGCGGCTCGGCGGGGGACGCATCCACCATGCCATGCGCGCGGTCGGCATGGCCGAGAAGATGCTCGACATGATGACCGAGCGCGCCGTCTCGCGCACCACCAAGGGCAAGAAGCTGGCCGCCCACCAGCTCGTCCAGATGGACGTCGCCGAATGCTGGATGGCGATCGAGCAGCTCCGCCTGCTCGTCCTCAAGACGTCGTGGCTGCTCGACCAGCGGCGCGACGAGGAGGCGCGGCAGTGGATCGGCGCGTGCAAGGTCCGCTGTTCCGAGGTGACGCGCACGGTGAGCCGCAAGGCGATGCACCTCATGGGCTCCCTCGGCATGTCCAACATGACGCCGCTCAGGAACCAGATGCTCTCGGCCGAGATCCTCGGCATGGCGGACGGGCCGTCGGAGATCCACCAGATGCAGATCGGCCGCGCCGTCCTCAAGACGGGCAAGCCCTCGCCCGGCCGCTTCCCGAGCTTCTACCTGCCGACGCTGAAGGCCGAGGCGGCACGCAAGCTGGGGATCGAAGTCCGGGTCTGAACGCCGCCCCGGCGATATGTCGGCGCCGGCTGGCCGCGATCATCTTGTCCCGCGTCCCAGCCGTGGCATCGCGGCCGCGACCAAGCGGATTTCAGGAGAAGCGCGATGCGGATCGATTCGACCATTTCAGCCGTCGTCACGGGCGGCGCCTCCGGCCTCGGCTTCGCGAGCGTGCAGGCGCTGCGGGCGGCCGGCGCCAAGGTCGCGATCTTCGACATGAACCCCGCGACGGGCGAGCGGGCGGCGGCCGACAGCGGCGCGATCTTCTGCCAGGTCGACGTCACCTCGGACGACAGCGTCGCCGCCGGCTTCGCCAGGGCGGCCGAGGCGAACGGGCCGGCTCGCATCCTGATCGCCTGCGCCGGCGGCGGCAACGCCGCGACGACGATCAAGGCCGACAAGGCGACCGGCGAGATCAAGCGCTTCCCGGTCGCCGAGTTCGCCCGCGTGCTGACGCTGAACGCGGTCGGCACCTTCACGACCATCACCCATTTCGCCGCCGGCGCCGCGAAGCTCGACCTCGTCGACGGCGAGCGCGGCGCGATCGTCTGCACCGCCTCGGTCGCCGCCGAGGACGGCCAGATGGGCCAGGCCGCCTATTCGGCGGGCAAGGCGGCGATCATCGGCATGACGCTGCCGATCGCGCGTGATCTGTCGCGCTTCGGCATCCGCATCAACACCATCCTGCCGGGCATCTTCGACACGCCGGCGATGGCGCAGACGCCGCCCGAGATGAAGGAGGCGCTCGGCGCCACCGTCGCCTTTCCCAAGCGACTCGGCGATTCGGCCGAATACGCCCAGCTCGCGCTGGAAATGTGCCGCAACGGCTATTTCAATGCGGAAAAGGTAAGGCTGGACGGCGGGATACGCTTCGCCGCACGCTGACGCGATGGCCGACGACGCCCCGACCCTCAACTTCACGCTCCCCGACGGCACCGTCCGGGCCGTCGTCGCCGACGGCTCGGTCTACACCGTCATGACCGCCGCCAAACGCGCCGGTATTCCGGGCATCGAAGGCCAGTGCGGCGGCAACCGCGCCTGCGCGACCTGCCACGTCCATGTCGATCCCGCCTGGATGGCGGTCGTCGGCCCGCCCGGCGCCGACGAACGCGACCTCATCGCCCTGACCGAGGATCCCCGGCCGACGAGCCGGCTGGCCTGCCAGATCCCGATCTCCGCCAGGCTCGACGGGCTGGTGCTGACCCCGGCGCCCTGACGTCGCCATCGTGCGCGGCGCCGCGAAGAATCATACCGCAGTGCAACAACACGCTTGACAGCCACGAGGAAAACACTATGCTTGGCTAGTGTTCTGGAGCAACTCATTGTTCCAGCGTTGTTTCATTAAGAAAGGACGCCCCATGCGTTTCCCGATCCTCCTCGTCGCCCTGATCTCGACCGTCTCGCCTCTGGCCGCGCAGCCCGCCGCCGCGACGGTGTCGCCGGCCGTCGCCACCAAGGGCCAGACGCTCACCAGCGCCGACCGTTCGCGTCTCGGTTCGGTGGTTCGCGTGAACGGCGACGGGTCTGTCGCGATCATCTTCGACGCCCGCCTCCTGACCATCCCGGCGTCGACCCTGAAGCTGGCCGACGGCAAGCTGACCACCAGCCTGAGCAAGCACGAGATCACCTCGCTGCGTTGATCCCGATCGCGGCCTGTCGATGCATCCGGCACCGGCGGGCCGTGACGCCGTGCCGCTATCCTGCCGTCGTCTCCTGCTCGGCCCTGGCCAGATTGTCGCTGATGCGATCGAGCAGCGCGTTGAGCGTGTCGAGCTCGTCCGGGTCCAATCCCGCGAACGCCCGGCGTTCCTGCGCTTCGCCCAGGACGATCAGCTTCTGCAGCACCGCCTCGGCGGCGGGTTTCAGGTATATCAGATGCGACCGGCGATCGGCCGGATCGGCGCGGCGTTCCAGCAGCCCCTCGTCGCACAGCCGGTCGATCACCCGCCCGGCGGTCGCCTCGCCGACCTCCAGGATCGCGGCGATCCCGCGCTGCGTCGCGCCCGGCACGCCCGCGACGACCGAGAGCGTCGTCCATTGCGCGCGGGTGATGCCGATGCTGGTCGTGCTGTGATCGAACTGCTTGCGGATCAGGCGCGCGATCACCGTCAGTTTCAGGCCGAGCGATCGCTTCGCCGTCATCTATCCCGCCATATACCGGCGCAGCGTGCGGTGGAAGTTCGCGGGTGAGCGCTCCTGCTTGGGATTGGGCCGACATCCCTTGAAGGCCCTGGAATGCAGCCCGCGCTGCACCTCGGCCATGTTCTGGAAGTCCTGTTGCAGGATCAGGGGCCAGTCGGCGATGTCGGGAACATGCTCGTTCGTCACGCCCTTTGGCTCCGCCCCTTCGGGAAAACGGTCGAGCGTATAGACCTCGAAGATGCAGCTGTCGGGATTCGTCCCGTCCGGCCGCGCGCGATAGCCCAGCACGAAGGTCGGCGCCTGGAGGATGACGATATTGGGGAAGACGTGCCAGTCCATCCCCGCCGCCATGTAATGTTCGGGCGTAATCATCGGCGCCTGCACGCCGGCGGCGGCATCGATCTCCATCATCCACATGTTCATCTGGACGAAGGCGTCCATCGCGGAGGTTTCCGGCGGCAGTTCCTCATGCACGCGCTTGGCCGCCGTCACCATCGAATCGGAGATGAAGGCGTCGACATCGCGCTTCAGGCTCGTGAAGCTGTCGGCCAGCGACTTGGTGATGTCCTTGCGCGGCGCATCGTGGGTCCTGGGCGATCCCTCGCCGGTGACGCGCGAATCGGGCGGCAGGTAATAACCGAAATTGCCGTGCTTCCCCCAGGCGTTCGACCAGGTGTAGTCGTCGGTATGGTCGAGCAGCTGGGCGTGGGTCGCGGCGACGTGATAACCCTCGTCGAACGCCTCCACCGCCACCTTCCAGTTGCACGGCATCTTGATCCAGCGCCGCCAGCGATAGCGCATATGCTCGATCTCATAGGGGTCGAGCAGCGACGCCGCCGGCTCCAGATAGTCGCGCAGCGGCTCGCAATCGGGATCGAGGTTGATGAACACATAGCCGGCGAAGCTGTCGACCTTCACCTTGTGCAGCCGGACGTCGTCGTCGCCGAGCGCGCCGTCCCAGTCCTTGCGGTCCAGGACGTCGATATTCTCGCCGTCGAGCGACCATTTCCAGCCATGGAACTTGCAGGCGAAGCGCTTGGCGTGGCCGCAGCCCTCGGTCAGCGTCCGGCCGCGATGCGGGCAGACATTGTGGTAGGCGCTGATCGTGTCCGGATCGCTGCGCACGACGATGATCGACTGGTCGAGGATATCGTAGGTGACGAAATCGCCGACCTTCGCGATCTCCTCGACGCGGCAGGCCATCTGCCAGACCTTGCTCCACAGCCGATCGTATTCGCGCTCGGCATAATCGCGCGAGATGTAGGCTTCGGGAGAGATGACGAAATCCTCGGGCGACAGCGTGTCGGGCTGCATCGCCGCGAGGGTCTTGGTCGGCTGATTCATCGTCCTGCTCCAGGAGCTTGGTTCGATACGACAATCCCAGCTTACGCCGATGTCGGCAAGCGCCAAGGCATCGTTCGGGCGATCGGTGCCCGATGGCGCCCGACGGCGGTTGACCGGGAGCGCGGGCACGGTGTCGAAGCGACCCGAGGACGACGGGAGAAGACGGATGGAGTATCGGTTCGCGCAGGTGGCCCGCGAAGGGCCGGTCACGATCGTCACGATCGATCGGCCCGACCAGCGCAACGCGCTGCATTCCGACGCGTTCTTCGAGCTTGCCGCGATCTTCGACGATTTCGAGGCCGATCCCGATCAATGGGCCGCGATCCTGACCGGCGCGGGCGACAAGGCCTTCTGCGCCGGCGCCGACCTGAAGGGCGGCATCCGCGCGATGCCGCCGTCGGGTTTCGCCGGCCTGTGCATGCGCTTCTCGCTGACCAAGCCGGTCGTCGCCGCGGTCAACGGCTTCGCGCTGGGCGGCGGGTTCGAGACCGCGCTGGCCTGCGACGTCATCGTCGCGGCGGACGGCGCGAGCTTCGGGCTGACCGAGCCGCGCGTCGGGCTGGCGGCGCTCGCCGGCGGGCCGCAGCGGCTGGTGCGCGAGATCGGCTACAAGCGGGCGATGGGCATCCTGATGACCGGCCGGCGGGTGCCCGCCCGGGAGGGCCTGGCGCTCGGCTTCGTCAACGAGGTCGTGCCGGCCGACGAGCTGATGGCGGCGGCGCGGCGCTGGGCCGGCGAGATCGTCGCCTGCAGCCCGATGTCGATCCGCGCGACCAAGCAGATGGCGATGTCGGCGGCGGGGCAGGGGCTGGAGCCGGCGATCAAGGGCATGTTCGAGCTGCCGGCGGTGAAGGCCATGCTCGGATCGGAGGACATGCGCGAAGGCCCGCGCGCCTTCGCCGAGAAGCGCAAGCCGGAGTGGAAGAACCGCTGAGCCGATCCGCCCGCGCCGGGGGCGCTCAGCCTTCCTTGTCCTTGGCGCCGATCGTGTCGGTGTATTTCCTGAAGCTCTCGCGATAGGCCGGGGCGAGCATCAGCGAGCTGTTGGCGAGCCGCTCGACATGGCGGGCCTGGGCGAGGCCGACGTCGCGCGCCATCTCGATGGCGATCTTGGCGGTCCCCATCTGCTCGCCATTCTGCTTGGCTAGGTGGCGGCAGAACGTCATCACGTCCTCCTCGAAGCTCTCGTCCGGGAACACCTCGTGGACGAGGCCCATATACAGCGCCTTGTCGGCGTCGGCGGCCAGGTTGGCCATCAGCAGGTAGCGCGCCCAATGCGTGCCGACGATCCGGGTGAGGCGGCTGACCCCGTTCGACGCCGGCACGACGCCGAACCGCCCCTCGGGAAAGGCGTAGCGCGCGCTTTTCGCGGCGAGGCGGAAGTCGCAGGACAGCGAGATCTCGAGGCCGCCGCCCATGCAGGTGGCGTGATGCGCGGCGACGATCGGCTTCTCGATCGCCTCCATCTCGTCCCACATGCGCTGCATGCCGTGGAGGCCGCGGCGATGCATCTCGCGCACGCCCGAGCCCGAATCCGGGCCGTTGCCGTAGACGACGGCTTCGTGATCGTTGGCCAGCAGGTCCGCCCCGGCGCAGAAATAGCGGCCGGTCGATCGGATCAGCATGACCTTGATCTCGGGCGTGTCGCGGAAGCGGGCGATCGCCTCGTCGATCAGCGCCAGCATCGGCCGGTTGAGCGCGTTGAGCTTGTCGGGCCGGTTCAGCGTCGCGATCAGGATGCCGTCCTCGACGGCGGTGAGGAGGGGCGGTGCGTCGGTCATGGTCTCTCCCGGTCCGGTCAGCCGCGGGTGCGCGGCATGCCGAGCCGCCGCTCCGCGATCATGCTGCGATGCACCTCGCTGGTGCCGCCGTAGATCGTCGTGCCGTGGGCATGGCGGTAGCTGAGGTTGATGAACCCGGCCGGCCCGTCCTTGCCCAGCGAGGCGGGCGCCGTCAGATTCAGCAGGTCCGCCGAATCCGACAGGAACTTCTCCGAGGAGAACATCTTCGAGGCCGGGCCGACCGCCGGGATGTCCTTCTTCTCGGTGGCCGACCACAGCGCGTAATAATAGATCACCGTCGAGAGCTGGACATGGGTGGCGACCCGCGCGAGCCGCCGGATGGTGTCGTCCCCGGCGATCAGCGGCTCCCCGCCCCGGATCGTCGCGCGGCAGAAGGTCTCGGCCTCCTCCAGCATGTGGCGCTGGGACTTCACGAAGCTGGAGCCATGTTCGAGTTCGAGGCTGGCCGACATCACCTTCAGCCCGCCGCCGACCTCGCCCAGCCGGTAGCTGTCGGGGATGTGGACGCCGTCGTAATAGGTGATGTTGGTCCGCTCGTCCTGGAAGGTGTAGACCGGCTGGATCTCGACGCCCTCGGCCTTCAGCGGCACGATGAACATCGTCAGGCCCTTGTGCTTGGCGACGTCGAAGTCGGTCCGCGCCAGCATCAGGACATATTCGGCGATGTTCGCGCCGCTGGTGAACATCTTCTGCCCGTCGATCCGCCAGCCGTTGCCGTCGGGCGTGGCGCGGGTGACCGCGGCGAACACGTCCGATCCCGATCCGGGCTCGGAGAAGCCCAGGCTGCACACCGCCTCGCCCGCCGCGACCTTGGCCAGCGCCTCCTGCTTGAGGTCGTCGCTGCCGAAACGCTGCATGATCCAGCCGACCATGTTGCTGGTGCCGGTGGCGTGGCCGGACCATTCGTTGTCCTCCCACACCTCCGATGCCGCGCTCATCGCATAGGGGCTGGCGCCGCGGCCGCCATATTCCTTGGCCCAGCCGGGGAAGAGCAGCCCCGCCTCGGCCAGCTGCTTGTGCACGCCCGCGTCGTGGCCGGCGTAGGAATAATGCGCCTTGGCCTTGAGTTCGGGGGTAAGCGTCTTCTTGAAGAAGGCGTTCACCTCCTCGGCCAGCACGCGCGCCTCGTCGCCCAGGTCGAAATCGATCGACACCGCGCCGGCATCGGGCAGCCGCGCCGTCTCGCCGTGGTAGAGCCGGCGCCCGGCCTCGGCGAGCAGCAGCTCGGGATCGCCCAGCGTCAGCGGCAGCGCGCGCGCGCGCAGGTTGTAGAGGTGGATGTCGTATTCCGACGTCAGTCCATAGCCGCCGAAGGTATGCAGCCCCTGCGATCCGGCGAGCCCCGCCGTCTTGGCGTTCCACCACAGCGCCATCGAGACCTGCGCGGCGGCGCCCTCGGCGCCGTCGGCGATGTCGCGGATCGTCTTCCACACCAGGTGGCGCCCGCCGTCGGTATCGACGATCAGGTCGGCGAGCGGATGCGAGATCGCCTGATAGGCGCCGATCGGCTGGCCGAACGCCTTGCGCTCGGAGGCATAGGCCGCCGCCAGCCGGATCGCCTGGCGCGAGACGCCGGCGAGCGTCGCGGCGGTCAGCAGCTTCCACTCCTCGATCGCCGACTCGAACCGCGCGACGGCGTCCGCTCCTTGCGCCAGGATCGTGCGATCTGCCCGGTCGAGCCGGATTTCGGCGAGCGGGGTGGAGGCGAGGTTCGGCGTGACCGGCTCGCCCGCATGGTTCCTCGTCGCGGCGGGGGTGACGCGGTCATGCGCGACGGCCTGTTCCCCGTCCGTCGGCCTGACCAGGACGATCGCGTCGCCGGCCCGCGCGATCACCGCCTCGGTCACCGCGCCGGCGGCGATCCACTGGACGGGATCGGCGTCGGCGTCGCGCATCGCGATGGTCACCACCGCCTCGCCGGCGGCGAGCCGCGCGGCCAGGTCGGCGACCTCGTCGTCGGTCGACAGCGACAGCAGAGGTGCGGCGACGATCGCCTCGGCGATCGGCCCGGAGGCGAGCGTGCGGCCGACCTCCTCCATCACCAGCGCCGCGTCGAACAGCCCCAGGCCGAGCCCGCCGCCCGCCTCGGGCACGCGCATCGCGAAGGCGCCGAGTTCGGCCAGCCCGCGCCACAGCGCGGCATCGAAGCCGAGCGGCATGGCGGCGCGCACCCGCGCGATGCTGCTATGTTCGTCGAGGAAGCGCGCGAAGGTCTCCGCGATCATCTTCTGATCGTCCGACGGTTCGAAGTTCATTTCATGGCGCTCCAAGATCGCCCGTCATCGCCAATCCGCTGGCCTGCCGGGGGGTGCAGAAATTACGTCGCGGCTCAGGCATCGTCTTCGATGAAGATGATGCGTTCCGGGCAGGCACGGGCACCCAGCCGAGCGGCATCCTCGTCGCCGGGCGCCACGTCGAAGCCCTCGGTGGCGATATACCCTTCCTCGTCCAGTGGATACAGGGCGCCGGCGACGGCCTGGCAGCGCGCGTTGCCGACGCACCCGCCCTTGTCGATCCTGATCCTCATGGCGTCCTCCCATGCCTGCCATGCCCGCTCTATTGAAGCCGCCCGACGCCGTCCGGACACCCGGAGGAGCGCAAATCGTCCCGGCGTTATTGAAGCTGTGCCAGGCTAGCATGCTTGAGGTGCCGGCGCCTTGCGGCTCATGCCGTTGCGATCGGCGGCCACCGCCTGCTCGGTCGGAGCGGTGGCGTCGCAGGTCAGGAGACGATCGTCATGAACGCGCCCGCCCTGCCGTCCGCCGTCGCGGGTGCGGGGCCGCGGGCTGCGGTCGATGCGCTGCCGGGGTTCCGCCGCCGCATCCTGATCGAGCCCGCCGCCGGGCGGACCACCGCCGCGCTGGAGGACGACTATCACCGCATGGCGGTGACGGTCGCGCATGAGCGCGGGATCGCCACCGCCGTGACGGCGTCCATGGCACGCGCGCCATGGACGACCTGCCCAGGCGCCGCGCTTCAGCTGCGGCACAGCTTCGTCGGGCGGCCGCTCGCCCGATTCGGCTTCGTGGGGGAGCGCGAGCGGAACTGCACCCACCTCCACGATCTCGCGCTGCTGGCCGCCGCGCATGCGGCGGATGCCGCCGCCACGACGATCGACATACTGGTGAGCGACGCGGTCGGCGGCATCAAGCTCGCCGAGCTGCGGCGCGACGGCGCCGTCGTCCTGCGCTGGCGCCTGGAGGGCGAGCGCATCGTCGCGCCGGCGATCATCGCCGGGCGCGGCCTGCGCGACCTTGGCGACTGGATCGCCGGCCTGGACGGGGGCGAGAAGGAAGCGGCGCGTCTGCTGCGCTGGGGCACCCTGTTGTCGAACGGGCGGACGGTCGTCGTCGACAAGGATACCAGGCAGCTGCCGCAGGGCAGATGCTACACCTTCCAGCCCGATCGGTTCGCGGTGGCGGAGCGACTCGATCCGTTCGTCGATTTCTCCGCGTCGGCCGATGGCCCGCTGGCGGACAGGCCCGCCGGATAGACCGCCGGCACCCGCCCGGAAAGCTCACGATACCAGCGGGAAGCCGCCGCCGACCTGCAACGTCGTGCCGGTGACGAAAGAGGCGTCGTCCGAACACAGATACAGCATCGCCGCGACGACGTCCGCCACCTCGCCGCGCCGGCGCAGCGACTGCATGGCGGTGATCCGCGCCCATGTCTCCGGCAGCAGGGTGGCGACGATCGTGTCGGTCGCCATCAGGCCCGGCGCCACCCCGACGACGCGGATACCGTCGGCGCCGAAGTCGTTCGCGAGCGTCAGCGTGATGCCGCGGATCGCCTGTTTCGAGGCGCCGTAGGCGGTCTGGCAGGCGTAGGAGGCGGCCGAGGCGAGGTTCAGGATCACGCCGCCGCCGCGCGCCTTCATCGTCGCGTGGCAGGCGAGCGAGCAGGCGATCGTGCCGATCAGGTTCACGTCGTACAGCCGCCGGATCGCCGCGAGGCCCATCGTCAGCAGCGGCTGGTTGTAGGTGTTCTCGTGCAGCCCGGCATTGTTGATAAGGATGTCGATCCCGCCATAGTCCTCGATCACCCGCGCCACCGCCGCCGCGACTGCGGTATCGTCGGCGACGTCGCAGGCGACGGCGATCGCCTCGCCCCCATCCGCGCGGATCGCGGCGGCGACCGCCCCGGCCGCCGCGAGATCGACATCGACCTGCGCGACCCGCGCGCCGCGCGCCGCCAGCGCTCGGCCGAACGCCTCGCCGAAGCCGCGTCCGCCGCCGGTGACGAAGGCCACCTTGCCGTCGAAACCGCCCGTCATGCCGTCCTCCGCCCGTGTCGCGACGGCGCGGCTCAGCCGGCCGGCCGGCCGTCGGCGAAGACGGCCTTCACCGCCGGCAGGTCGATCTTCAGCGACGGCGTGCGCGGCAGCGCGTCGAGTATGCGATATTGCGTCGGGATGTGGGTCGCGTAGACATGCTCGCGCAGATGGGCGTCGAGTTCTTGCGGCGTCGGCGCCGGCGCGCCGGGCGCCAGCTGGATCGCGGCGACCGGCACATGGCCCAGCCGGTCGTCGCGCAGTCCCACCACGCTGGCCGCTGCGATCGACGCATGGCTGACGAGCGCGCGCTCGATCACCTCGGGCAGCAGCTTGAACCCGCCGCGCATGATCGCGCCGTCGCTGCGGCCGCGATGGAACATGAAGCCGTCGGCGTCGATCACCGCGACATCGGTGGTCTTGATCCAGTCCGGCCCGATCCGGGGCGCGATCACCTCCAGCAGCCCTTCCTCGCCGGCGGGCAGTTCCGCGCCCGTCTCGGGATCGACCACGCGCAGCGTGGCGCCGGCGAATGGCCGGCCGACGGTGCCGAACTTCCTGGCGCCCCATTCGGGGATCAGCTCGATCGTCATCGCCGTCACCGGGCCGCCGAACTCGGTCGCGCCATAGGACAGCAGGATCGGGATGCCGTATTTCTCCTCGAACGCCCGGTGGACCGTCGGGTCGAGCGGCGCCGCGCCGGTGCCGATCGATTCCACGCTGGCCAGGTCCTCCCTGGGGATGTCGGCGTCCAGCACCATGCGCACGCCGGCCGGCGGCAGCGTCGCCCG
>CAXTHU010000051.1:0-14439 GCA_964244125.1 uncultured Sphingomonadaceae bacterium | reverse complement strand
CGATAGCGATAGGCGCCGCCGATCGCGGCCAGGCCCAGCCCGTCGACGAAGCGGATCTCCTCATGGTCGTATTGCCCGATCGGATCGACGTAGAGGCCGGGCTTGGCCGGCGTGTCGAAGATCGCGGTGATCGCCTTGTCGAGGCTGCGGGCGAAGGTGCCCTCGCGCAGCGGCCAGCCGTAATTGCCGCCGCGCACGCCGACGTTCACCTCCTCCAGTTCGGCCTGGCCGATATCGGAGACGAGCATCTGGCCGGTCGCCTGGTCCCAGCTGAAGGCCTGCGGGTTGCGCAGGCCATAGGCCCAGACGTCGGCGCGCGCGCCCGGCTGGCCGACGAAGGGATTGTCCGCCGGAACGCCGTAGGCCGCGCCGCCCGCGCCGTCCGGATCGGCCGGGTCGATGCGCAGGATCTTGCCGAACGGGCTGGCGAGGTTCTGGGCGTTGTCGCGCGGATCGTTGACCCCGCCGCCGTCGCCGAGACCGATGTAGAGCTTGCCGTAATCGGCCGTGCCGGGCGCGGCGGTGGGATTGAAGGCGATCGTACCGGGGCCGTGATCCGAATAGGGCTGGGTGACGCGCAGCACCTCGCGGCCGGACACGATCGTCGCGGCGGCGGCGGCGGGGTCCGCCACGGTCCACTCGTGGACGATGTCGTCGTGGTTGACCGGCCCCGCGGCGGCGCCGGTCGGCCTGGTCGCCGATGCCGCCGCCGTGTCGACCGTATAGAAGGTAGCATAGCCCGGCGCCGTCCGATCGCGGCCGAAATTGGGGTGGAATGCGAAGCCCATCAGCCCGGTCTGGGTCGGATTGGCGGCGTTGGAGAAGCCGATGCCGAGCGTGTTCATGTCGAGCCACGGCGTCGGCGCGGCCCCGGCCTTGTTCGTGACGAACATCTGCCCGCGCGTATCGTTGACGAACAGCCGGCCGGAACCGTCGCGCAGCGGCTGGAGCGACTGGATGCCGGTGCGGGGGATGCCGGCGCCGGTGGCGGGCGTCGTCGCGAAATTGCGGATGCCGACGGTATGGCCCGGCTGGATCCGCGCCACCGGATCGATCACCACCGTCGCCGATCCCGCACCGGCGGCGAGCGCCGCCGCCAGCATCGCCATCGAACCCTCGGTCCAGCGCATGACCAGCCTCCGCAAGGGCGAGTCGCAGCGGGACTCGGCCGGACGAAGGCTATGGCCGACCCTCTTCGCGGTCAACTTAACCATTTCTCAACTTCTCAGCTTTCGTGGATGCCGCCCTCCGCCACGACCAGCCGGCGGGCCTGGCCGTCCAGCCCGGCGAACAGCGCCTCCTCCGTGCCGGTCATCCACACCTGCCCGCCGGCCGCCGCCAGCCGCCCGAACAGCGCGGCGCGGCGCGTGGGATCGAGATGGGCGGCGACCTCGTCGAGCAGCAGGAGCGGGCGCCGGCCGGCGCCCTCCGCGACCAGATCGGCATGGGCCAGGACGATGCCGAGCAGCAGCGCCTTCTGCTCGCCGGTGGAGCAGCGCGCCGCCGCCTGCCCCTTTTCCAGATGCGTGACGGCAAGATCGCTGCGATGCGGCCCGGCGAGCGCGCGTCCGGCCGCCGCGTCCCGGCCGCGCGATGCGCGCAACTGCGCGGCGAGATCGGCTCCCTCGCAACGCCAGCCCTCCAGCGCCAGCCCGGCGCGGGCGAACGGCCCGGGCGGCCGGGCCGCCAGGCGCCCGGCCAGCGCCGCGACGGTGCGGCCGCGGCCCGTGTCCAGCGCGGCCCCATGTTCCGCCATCCCCGCCTCCAGCGCCGCGAGCCAGGCGGGGTCGGCGCCGTCGGGTTCGGCCAGCAGCCGGTTGCGCGCGCGCATCGCCGCCTCGTAGCGGGTGGCGTGGAGCGCGTGGCCGGGCTCCACCGCCAGCACCAGCCGGTCGAGGAAGCGCCGCCGCCCGCCCGGCCCCTCGCCGAACAGCCGGTCCATCGCCGGGGTGAGCCACAGGATGGCGAGATGCTCCGCCAGCGCGCCGGCCGGCGCCGCCACCCCGTTCACCCGCACCTGCCGCCGCTCGGGGGCGGCGGCCACCGCGCCGGTGCCGAGATCGATTCCGTCGTCCAGCCGCGCCGCGACGGCGAAGCCGCCCGGCCCGCCGGCCCGCGCCATCTCCGACAGCGCCGCGCCGCGCAGGCCGCGCCCCGGCGCCAGCAGCGACACCGCCTCCAGCACGTTCGTCTTGCCCGCGCCGTTCTCGCCCGTCAGCACGACGAAACCCGGCCCGGCGGCGACGAGCGCCTGGGGATAGGAGCGGAAATCGGTCAAGGCGAGGCGGGCGATGGCCATGGCGCTCCATAGGGCGCGGACGGGGGCGGCGTCATCACCGGCCATGTCACCGGCCATGCGCGATCGCGCGCGAAATGGCCGCGCCGTTCGCGGCGCACGGTCTGGCCTTGCCCGCCAAACCATGCTTTAGGCCAAGTCGATTCCTCTCACGCGGAGCCGGCGGACCTTCATGAACATCCACGAATATCAGGCCAAGGAACTGCTCGCGACGTTCGGCGCGCCGGTTCCGGCCGGGCACGCCGCGATGTCCGTCGAGGAGGCCGTCGCCGCCGCCGAGTCGCTGCCGGGGCCGCTCTATGTGGTCAAGGCGCAGATCCATGCCGGCGGGCGCGGCAAGGGCCGGTTCGTCGGCGCCGCCGCCGACGCCAAGGGCGGCGTGCGCCTGTCGCGGACGATCGAGGACGTGCGCAGGAATGCCGGCGAGATGCTGGGCCGGACGCTGGTGACGATCCAGACCGGGGACGACGGCAGGCAGGTCAACCGCCTCTACGTCACCGACGGCGCCGATATCGCGAAGGAATATTATCTCTCGATGCTGGTCGATCGCGCCAGCGGCCGCATCGCCATCGTCGCCTCGACCGAGGGCGGCATGGACATCGAGGAGGTGGCGCATGCGACGCCCGAGAAGATCACCACCGTCACGATCGATCCGGCCGAGGGGTTCCAGCCGCATCACGGCCGCGCCGTCGCCTTCGCGCTGAAGCTGACCGGCGACCTGAACCGGCAGGCCGTCAAGGTCACCGGGCAGCTTTACGACGCCTTCGTCGCCACCGACATGGCGATGCTGGAGATCAACCCGCTGGCCCAGACCGCCGACGGCAGGCTGCTGGTGCTGGACGCCAAGGTCAGCTTCGATGCCAACGCGCTCTATCGCCACAAGGACATACTGGCGCTGCGCGACGAGAGCGAGGAGGACCCGTCCGAGATCGAGGCGTCGAAACACGACCTGGCCTACATCAAGCTCGACGGGAATATCGGCTGCATGGTGAACGGCGCCGGCCTGGCCATGGCGACGATGGACATCATCAAGCTGAACGGCGCCTTCCCGGCCAACTTCCTCGACGTCGGCGGCGGCGCGTCCAAGGAGAAGGTGACGGCGGCGTTCAAGCTGATCCTGTCCGATCCGGCGGTGAAGGGCGTGCTGGTCAACATCTTCGGCGGCATCATGAAATGCGACATCATCGCCGACGGCATCGTCGCCGCGGCGAAGGAGGTGAACCTCTCGGTGCCGCTGGTCGTTCGGCTGGAAGGCACCAACGTGCAGCAGGGCAAGGACATACTGGCCGGCTCGGGCCTGCCGATCGTGTCGGCGGAGGACCTCGGCGATGCGGCGAGGAAGATCGTCGCGCAGGTGAAGCAGGCGGCGTGAAACATTGATCGTCACCCCGGCGAAGGTCGGGGTCCAGGTCCGGGCGTCGGACTGGATACCGGCCTTCGCCGGTATGACGGACAGGAGGAGCAGGAAGAGATGAAGCTGCTGGTGCCCGTGAAGCGGGTGATCGATTACAACGTGAAGCCGCGGGTCAAGGCCGACGGCTCGGGCGTGGACCTCGCCAACGTCAAGATGAGCATGAACCCGTTCGACGAGATCGCCGTCGAGGAGGCGCTGCGCCTGCGCGAGAAGGGGGCGGCGACCGAGGTGATCGTCGTCTCGATCGGGCCGGCCAAGGCGCAGGAGACGTTGCGCACCGCGCTCGCCATGGGCGCCGATCGCGCGATCCTCGTCACCACCGAGGACCAGGTCGAGCCGCTGGCGGTGGCCAAGATACTGAAGGCCATCGCCGACGAGGAGCAGCCGGGCCTCGTGATCCTCGGCAAGCAGGCGATCGACGACGATTCGAACCAGACCGGGCAGATGCTCGCCGCGCTCATGGGCCGGCCGCAGGGCACCTTCGCCAGCAAGGTCGAGGTCTCGGGCGACGGCGTGACGGTGACGCGCGAGGTCGACGGCGGGCTGGAGACGGTGACGCTGAAGACGCCGGCGGTCGTCACCACCGACCTGCGCCTCAACGAGCCGCGCTATGCCTCGCTGCCCAACATCATGAAAGCCAAGTCCAAGCCGATGGCGCAGAAGACGCCGGCCGACTACGGCGTCGACACGGCCCCGCGCATCACCACCGTGACGGTGGTCGAGCCGGGCAAGCGGCAGGCCGGGGTGAAGGTGGCGGACGTCGACGAACTGGTCGGCAAGCTCAAGACACTGGGAGTCCTTGGATGAAGACCCTCGTCTACGTCGAGCATGACAATGCCTCGGTAAAGGATTCGACGCTGGCGGCCGTCACCGCGGCGGGCAAGCTGGGCGAGGTCCACCTGCTGGTCGCGGGGCAGGGCTGCGGCGACGCCGCCCGGGCGGCGTCGCGGATCGCCGGCGTCGGCAAGGTCCACGTCGCCGACGACGCGGCCTATGCCAACCAACTGGCCGAGAACGTCGCGCCGCTGGTGGTCGACCTGATGGGCCATCACGACGCCTTCGTGGCACCCGCCACCTCCAACGGCAAGAACATCGCGCCGCGCGTCGCCGCGCTGCTGGATGTGGCGATGCTGTCGGAGATCCTGTCGGTCGAGGGCGCCGACACCTTCACCCGGCCGATCTATGCCGGCAACGCCATCGCCACGGTGAAGGCGCCGGCGGGCAAGCTGGTGCTGACGGTGCGCGGCACCGCCTTCGAAAAGGCGGCGGCCGACGGCGGATCGGGCACGATCGAGGCGGTGATGGGACCCGGCGACGCCGGGCTTTCCGCCTTCGACGGCGCGCAGGTGTCCAAGTCCGAGCGGCCGGAGCTGACGTCGGCCAAGATCATCGTCTCGGGCGGGCGGGCGTTGCAGAACTCGGAGAACTTCCACAAGCTGATCGAGCCGCTCGCCGACAAGCTCGGCGCCGGCGTCGGCGCATCGCGCGCGGCGGTGGACGCCGGCTACGTCCCCAACGACTATCAGGTCGGCCAGACCGGCAAGATCGTCGCGCCGGAAGTCTACATCGCGGTCGGCATCTCGGGCGCGATCCAGCATCTCGCCGGCATGAAGGACTCCAAGGTCATCATCGCCATCAACAAGGACGAGGACGCCCCCATCTTCCAGGTGGCCGACGTCGGCCTGGTCGGCGACCTGTTCAAGATCGTGCCGGAGCTGACGGAGAAGCTGTAGGACGGGGGCGGGCGAGCCGCAGCACCGCGAAGCCCGCCACCGCCGACAGCAGCGAGCCGCCCAGCACCCCCAGCTTCACCTCGGCCGCGCGCGCCGGATCGGCGAACGCCAGCGCGCCGATGAACAGGCTCATGGTGAAGCCGATGCCGCAGAGCAGCGTCACCCCCCATAGCTGCAGCCAGTCCGCCCCTTCGGGCAGCGGCGCGAGGCGGAGCGCGGTGGCGAGGCGGACGGCGCCGAGCACCCCCGCCTGCTTGCCGACGAACAGCCCCAGCGCGATGCCGTGCGTCACCGGCGCGAACAGCGTCTCCCGCCCGATGCCGGCGAAGGACAGCCCGGCATTGGCGAAGCCGAACAGCGGCACGATGGCGAACGCCACCCAGGGTTCGAGCGCATGTTCCAGCCGCTTCAGCGGCGATCTCCGCCCCTCCCGCCCGCGCGCCGGGATGGTGAGCGCGGCCAGCACGCCGGCCACGGTCGGGTGGATGCCCGACAGCAGCACCGCGACCCACAGCGCGGCGGCGAGCGCCGGATAGGGCCAGAGGACCAGTACCTGCCGGCGGCCGAGCGCCCCCATCAGCGCCAGGATCGCCGCCGCCGCCGCCAGTGCGGCCGGATCGAGCCGATCGGTGTAGAACAGCGCGATGATCGCCACCGCGCCCATGTCGTCGACGATCGCCACCGTCGACAGGAACAGGGCGAGCGACGGCGGCAGCCGCCGCCCGGCCAGCGCCAGCACGCCGACGGCGAAGGCGATGTCGGTCGCCGCCGGGATCGCCCAGCCGCGTGCCTGCCCGGCCGTCCCGCCGGCGAGGGCGAGATAGACCAGCGTCGGCACCGCCATGCCGCCGGTCGCGGCAAGGATCGGCAGCATCCGGTCCGCCGGGCGCGACAGCCGCCCGCCGACCAGCTCGCGCTTCATCTCCAGCCCGACCAGCAGGAAGAAGACCGCCATCAGCCCGTCGTCGATCCAGTGCCGCGCGGTCAGCGGGCCGATGGCCCGATCGAGCAGCCGGAAATAGGCCGGCGCCGCCGGGCCGTTCGCCACCGCCAGCGCCAGCGCCGCCGCCGCCATCAGCGCCAGGCCGCCCGCGGCCTCTTTCGACGGGAAGCTGGGGCGCCGCATCGGCATGTCCTAGCCGGTGGCGGCGGCGGATAGAACCGAAACCGGCCTCGCTCCCGCCGATCGACGCGGACGACCTGGCCTAAGCCGTTTGCGATCGAACCGACTCGTCCCTCCCCTGAAGGGGAGGGACTCACGTCGGATCGATCCGATCGCAAACGACGCTAAGCCGCCGCCTCGATCGAGAAAACCGTCACCCCGGCGTATTTGCCGTCGGCGGGATCGAACGCCGGCTCGATCCGGAAGGAGCGGGCGACGACGCCCAGCACCGCCAGCCCGGCCAGCTTGAACGTGCCGAGCTTCGATTGCTGCGGCGCGCGGCCCTCGCGCTCCACCGTCACCGCGTCGACGAACAGCTCGCCATGGCGGGTGTAGAGGATGTGCGGCGCCAGTTTCACCATCGTCCGGTTATAGGTCGCCTCGATACACTGGCGGCGGGCGATCGCTTCCAGCACCAGCCGGGTCGGCTCCGGCGCGTCGTCGCGCTCGACCGTGGCATGAAGTTTGTGCATTGCAGCATAAGCCTACAGACAAGCCGAGGTTCCCGCCAGCGTTTTTCGCGGAACGAAGATCATGCGCCATGATCGATTTTGCTCCAAAATGGATCAACCTTCCCCCATTTACGACCAGCTTGAGCACCTGCCGCGTCGTTTCGGCGCGATGATATATCGATGTTCCAGGAGCGCCTCATGCGCCGCCGGATCAGGACGGCGGCAGATGCCCGTCGCCTGTTCCGGGCGGGCGCCCGGAAGATCGGGTGCCGGTTGCAGGTGGCGCATCTGGACCGCGACGGCCATGTGCTGGCGGTCGAGAGCCACGCCCTCGCCCGCGTCGGCGGGGCGATGGTGATGCCGATTCGCGCCGTGCTGGAACGCGCGCTCCACCTCGACGCTCGCGCGGTGCTGATCGCCCACGATCATCCGGCGAGCGATCCCGAACCCAGCCACGCCGACATGATCGCCACCCGCGCCCTGGTCGACGCCGCTCGCACCCTCGACATCGAGGTGACCGATCACCTCGTCTTCGGCGGACAGCGCTGTGCGAGCTTCCGGCAACTGGGCCTGCTCTAGGGTTCGACCGTCGCGTGGTCTCAGGATGTCGCGGCGACGTTCGCCGGTACGGCGGCCGGGCGCGGCGGGACGGCCTGTTCGAGGGTCCGCCGATAGGTGGCGAGCGCCTGTCCGACGACCTGGTCCATGTTGTAATAGCGGTATGTGGCGAGGCGACCGACGAAAAGGACGTCGGGCTCGGCGAGGGCCAGCGCCTCGTAGCGCTTGAACAGCGCCTGGTTCTCGGCGCGCGGGCTCGGGTAGTATGGATCGCCGTCGGCGGCGGGATATTCGTAGGTGATGCTGGTCCTGTCGGCGACCTGCCCGGTGAGGTGCTTGTACTCGGTGACGCGGGTGTAGGGCACGTCCTCGGAGGGATAGTTCACCACGCCGACATCCTGGAAACGCTCCCGGTCGACCGTCTCGTGGCGGAAGCGCAGCGAGCGGTATGGCAGCCGGCCAAAGCGGTGACCGAAATATTCGTCGATCGGCCCGGTGAACACCAGCCGCTCATGCGGATAGGCCTCCCGCGCCTCGCGATAGTCGACGCCCAGCAGCAGCTCGATGTTGGGATGATCCAGCATGCGCTCGAACATGCGGGTATAGCCCTCGGCGGGCATCGCCTGGAAGCTGTCGGTGAAGTAGCGGTCGTCGGTGCCGGTCCGCGTCGGCACGCGGGCGGTGACGGATTTGTCCAGCTCGGACGGGTCCATGCCCCACTGCTTGCGGGTATAGCCGCGGAAGAACGTCTCGTAGAGTTCGCGGCCGACGGCCGAGACGACGACGTCGGCCGACGTCCGGATCGTCTCGACCGGCTCGGCGCGCGCGGCCAGGAAGGCGGCCGCCTCGGCGTCGGTCGACAGCGACAGGCCGTAGAGCGCGTTGATCGTCGTGCGGTTGATCGGGATCGGCACCAGCTTGCCGTCGACGCTGGCGAGCACGCGATGCTCGTAGGGGCGCCAGCGGGTGAAGCGCGACAGATAGTCGACGATGTCGCGGCTGTTGGTGTGGAAGATGTGCGGGCCGTATTGATGGATCAGGACGCCGGCGTCGTCCAGCCGGTCGAACGCGTTGCCGGCGACGTGCGGGCGGCGGTCGACCACCAGCACCCGCAGGTTCGATCCGGCCGCCAGCCGCTCGGCCATCACCGCGCCGGCGAACCCCGCGCCCACCACCATCACGTCGTAGGGCCGGGCCGGCTGCGTGGGCCAGATCGTCGGCGAGACGATCGGCTGGACGTCGCCCGCCCGCATGATCGAGCCGGCGATCAGCCCCGCCATCCGATCGTAGCTGCGGTCCCACGACATGTCGGCCAGCGTCTCGTCGGCCCGGTCCAGCCACGCGCCCGGCCGGGGCAGTTCCAGCGCCTCGGCGCAGGCGGCGACGAACGCCGCCGGCGTCGCCGCGATCCGCACCGCGTCGCCGCCGCCATAATGGCGGACGACGTCGGCGACGGGGGTGGACACCACCGGGCGGCCGGCGGCGAGATATTCCGGCGTCTTGGTCGGGCTGATGAAGCGGGTCGCTTCGTTGATCGCGAAGGGCATCAGCGCGACGTCCCAGCCGCGCAGGTAATCCGGCAGCGCGTCGTAGCTTTTGGCGCCGAGATAGTGGATGTTCGCTCGGCGCGGCAGATCGTCCTCGGCGATCTTCACCACCGGGCCGATCATCACCAGCGACCAGTCCGGCCGCGCGTCGGCGACGGCGGCGAGCAGCGCTAGGTCCATCCGCTCGTCGATCACGCCGTAGAAGCCGAGGCGCGGCGCGGGGATGCCGGCCTGGTCGGCCGGCGCCGGACCATCCCCCCGCGCCCGCCCGAAATGCCCGGCATCGACGCTGGACGGGAAGGGGTGGATGTCCGGATGCTGGTCGCGCTTCGCCTCGTACAGGCCGTGACCGCCGGTGAAGACCAGATCGGCCTCCGCCAGCAGCCGTTTTTCCAGCGGGATCAGCCCGGGCGGCGCGCCCTTGAAGCTCGCCAGTTCGTCCATGCAGTCGTAGACCACGCAATCGGCGGCGAGATGTTGCGAGAAGGGCAGCATCATCGGCGTATAATACCAGCGGACGAGCGGCCCGTCGCCGACGGCCAGACCGTCGAGCAGCCGCCGCAGCGCGGCCGCCTCGTCGTCGTCGGCCATGCCGGCGACAAGCTCGGGCGTCGCGACGATCACGCCGCTGTCCGGGCAGGTGCGCACGTCGAGCCGCGGCGCCGCCGGCGCGTCGAGCCACCGCGGTTCCTCCAAGAAGATCACCTGGTTGGATCGCGCGAAGCGGCGCATCAGATGCTGCGGTCGCTGGAACACGAAGTCCCAGCGCAGATGGCTGAAACATACCAGCGTCGCGTCCGACAGCCCCACCGCTATTTCCCCGGCCTCGGCCCAGGCCACGCCAAAAGACGTCGATTGCGTCATCCAAAAACCCTGTGAAAAACGAAAAAAGCACCCGCGTCTAAAGCCGCCCGTCAATCGGGACATTGTATTGGGTTAGTATCCCGGATGCGGTCGAGGACGTACGGTGCCCGTGGCAAGCGGTCGCCTACCACGGGCTCCGTACGTCGCACCTTCCCGCCGGGGGGTCTGTTCGATCGAAGCCGCGTCAGAGGGCGAGAGCCTGCTCAACGGCGTCCTCCATATCCGCCGCGCCGCCCTTGTCGCCCTTCGTTATCAGGCCGGCGCCCGGACCGGCGCCGAGGTCGACTCCGGTGGTCGGGTTCTTGGACGAATCCGAGCGGGTGCGCCGCGCGACCTTCTCGACCATCGCCGCGTCGTCGTCGTCGAGGTCCACCGTGGCCGTGCCGTCGCCGCCGTCGATCGGCATCGTCTCGGCGAGATCGTCGATGCGTTCCCATTGCGGCCCCGAGTTCCACGGCCCGTCCACGTCGCCTTCGCCCTGCGAGCTGTTGACGTAGACGTTGGCGTATTTCTCGATGCCGGGCAGCTTGCCGGTGGGGAAATTATCCTCGATCGCGTAGAGCGCCTTCTCGAACGACTTCTGATGGGCGATCTCGCGCGTCATCAGAAAGCCGAGCGCCTCCTTGACGCCGGGATCGTCGGTGATGTTGATGAGGCGTTCGTAGACGATCTTCGCCCGGCTTTCCGCCGCGATGTTCGAGCGCAGGTCGCAGGTCGGGTCGCCGCGGCTGTCGATATAGGCCGAGGTCCACGGCACGCCGGCCGAATCGGTCAGCGACGGACCGCCGCCGAACAGCAGCGCCTCCTTGGCGCTCTTCCCGCTTTGCCCGATCATGCTGTAGAGTTCCGCCTCTTCCATGGCGCCCTCCGCCAACTGGGCCTTCACGCCCTTGTTGAGCATGGCGACGATCGAGCCGATCACCTCCAGATGGCTGAGTTCCTCGGTCGCGATGTCGAGCAGCAGGTCCTTGCGCCCGGCGTCGAACTCGCCCAGCCCCTGCGTGAAATAGCGCATGGCCGCCGCCAGCTCGCCGTCGGCGCCGCCGAACTGCTCCAACATCATGCATGCCAGCATGGGATTGGGCTCGGCGACCCGCACGGTATATTGCAGCCGCTTGTTGTGCATGAACATCGGCGTGGTCCGTTCCTGATAGGATGAAACCGTTAAACCAGCCACGCTATTGCGATGTTCCGACGTATTTTTTCGCGGTCGCGGATGAACGCGCCAAGTGGTCGGCTTCCTCGCCATCCTGATCGCGGCGGGTTCCTACGTCGTCTATCTCGGCGCCGCGCGAAGGACGGGTGGGTCGGGGCCAAGCTAAGCTCGCTTGGCGGGCCAGGCCGGCGGGTCTAGTCACCTGGCAATGACCGAAGCCACGCCGCCCGGCTACGCGCCGCATCCGCTTTCCCTCATCGGCAACACGCCGCTCGTCCGCCTCGCCGGGCCGAGCGAGGCGACCGGCTGCGACATACTGGGCAAGTGCGAGTTCATGAATCCCGGCGGATCGGTGAAGGATCGCGCCGCGCTGTTCATCGTCGAGGATGCCGAGGCGCGCGGGCAGCTGAGCCCCGGCGGCATCATCGTCGAGGGGACGGCGGGCAATACCGGCATCGGCCTGGCGCTGGTCGGCCAGGCCAAGGGCTACCGCGTCGTCATCGTCATCCCCGACACGCAGAGCCGCGAGAAGAAGGACACGCTGCGCGCGCTGGGCGCCGAACTGGTCGAGGTGGCGCCGACGAGCTATTCCAACCCGGCCCATTACGTCCACACCTCCCGCCGGATCGCCGAGGAGACGCCGAACGCGCTCTGGTCCAACCAGTTCGACAACATCGCCAACCGCATGGCGCATATCCGCACCACCGCGCCCGAGATCTGGGCGCAGACCGGCGGGCGGATCGACGGCTTCACCTGCGCGGTCGGCACCGGCGGCACGCTGGCGGGCACCGGCCTGGGGCTGAAGGAGCGGCGCGCGGACGTCGTCATCGCGCTGACCGATCCGCATGGGGCGGCGCTCTACACCTATTATGCCGAGGGCGAGCTGCGCGCCGATGGGTCCTCGGTCGCCGAGGGCATCGGCCAGAGCCGCATCACCGCCAATCTGGAGAGCGCGCCGGTCGACACGCAGTTCCGCATCTCCGACGAGGAGGGGCTGGTCCAGGTCCACGGCCTGCTGCGCGAGGGGCTGTGCGTCGGGCTGTCGTCGGGCATCAACGTCGCCGGCGCGATGGCGCTGGCACGGGAGATGGGGCCGGGTCATCGCATCGTCACCATCCTGTGCGATTCCGGCATGCGCTATCTGTCCACCCTGTCGAACCCGGCGTGGCTCGCCGCCAGGGGGCTGCCGGTGCCGGACTGGCTCGCGCGCGGCTGAACGCGGCCGAGCGCGGCGGTTGCGCCGGCGCGGCGGGCGGCGCTAGACTGCGGGCATGAGGAAGCGAACGGGTCTCCGCGCCACGGGGCTGCCGCGCTGATGCAGCGGGTGCGCATCGGGCTGACCGGACTTGCCTGCGTGTTCCTGCTCGTCATCCTGGCCGCCTCGATCTTCGGCATGGCCGGCGGCGACCGCCTGTCTCGCGCGCCGGACCAGACGCCGGGCAACGCCGCCGCCAAGGCCGAGACGCCCAAGGAGCCGCTGGCCGAACTGGGCGTGGCGCCGGGCAACGCGCCCGATTCGCAGCCGACGACCAATTCCGTCCAGCCGGTGCCCGCGCCGGCGTCCTGACGGCCCGGGCCGCCGCGCCGGCCGGCCGTCATGCACGACCTTATCCACAGCCTCCTTCTTGAGAACAGGAGAAGAACAGTGCCGTAAAGCCGGGCTTGTCGCCCATGTTAGCCCGCCGAATAGACATATGAGTGGCAAGTTTTCCCACATCAGCGGGATTGAGTTCCACGTTTTCCCCTGATACGCCGACTTCGCCGGAGTTGGTGGCGTCGCGGCGAGTCCGCGCGCCGGCGGTTCCCGGACGGGCGACGAGCGGGGGCCGCTCCGGTCGCGGATAACGGGGTCCGGTCGTGGAGCAGCGGGCATATTTTCATGGCCGGGCGGTGAACGCGGTGGACGTGAAGGGCCGCGTCTCGCTTCCCGCCGACATGCGCGCGGTGATCGAGAAGCGCGCCCGCGCCGCCACCGGCGAGCCCGTCAGCGACCGCGAGCTCTACGTCGCGCCGCATCGCGACCTGCCGTGCCTGCGCGCCTTCGACCTGGGCTACGAGGCGGTGCTGTTCGCCAACGCCGAGGAGACGGTGCGCGATCTCGCCGGGCGCGAGCGGCTGGCCGCGCTCGAAAAGCTCCAGGGCCAGATATTCGGCGACCTGGAGAAGACCAGCTTCGATCAGCCGGGCCGCATGGTCCTGCCGCCGCAATCGCGCCGGCTGGGCGGCATCGCCGGCACCGCCTTGTTCATCGGCGCCGGCCAGATCATCCAGATCTGGAACCCGCAGACCTATGTCGACCACGCCGGGACCGACGCCTTCGACCGCGACATCGTCCTCGGCCTGATCGCCGAGCGCGAGGCGCGGGCATGACCGCCGCCGCCCGTCATCTGCCGGTGCTGCTCGACGCGGTGATCGCCGGCCTCGCCCCGGCGCCGGAAGAGACTCATGTCGACGGCACCTTCGGCGCCGGCGGCTACGCCCGTGCCATCCTCGCCGCCGGGGCCGCCGTCTACGCCTTCGATCGCGATCCCGACGCCATCGCCGAGGGGGCGGCGCTGGCGGCGGCCGAACCCCGGCTGACGCTGGTCGCCGACCGTTTCTCGCGCATGGACGCCGCGCTGGCCGAGCGCGGGGTCGAGGCGGTGGACGGCGTCGCGCTCGACATCGGCGTCTCCTCGATGCAGCTCGACCGCGCCGAGCGCGGCTTCTCCTTCCAGGCGGACGGGCCGCTCGACATGCGGATGGAGCGGGCCGGGCCGACCGCCGCCGAGTTCCTGAACGAGGCGGACGAGGCCGAGATCGCCGACGTCATCTGGCGCTATGGCGACGAGCCGAAAAGCCGGCGCATCGCCCGCGCCATCGTCGCCGCCCGCCCGCTGACCCGCACGGGCGAGCTTGCCGCCGTCGTCCGCCGCGCGCTCGGCCATCATGCCGGCATGCCGAAGGACCCGGCCACCCGCAGCTTCCAGGCGATCCGCATCCACCTGAACCGGGAGCTGGGCGAGCTGGAGGACGGGCTGGCGGCGGCCGAGCGGGTGCTGCGTCCCGGCGGGCGGCTGGCGGTCGTCACCTTCCATTCGGCCGAGGACCGGATGGTGAAGCTGTTCCTGCGCGCCCGCGGCGGCGCCGCGCCGGCGGGATCGCGCCACCTGCCGGCCGCCGCCGCCGGTCCGGCGCCGAGCTTCGGCGACGTCGCGCGGCCCGTCCGCGCCGGCGCGGCCGAGACCGCCGCCAACCCCCGTGCCCGCTCCGCCACC
>CAXTHU010000050.1:0-14583 GCA_964244125.1 uncultured Sphingomonadaceae bacterium | reverse complement strand
AAGCGCCCGCTCGATCGCGGCGCGGTCGGCCTCCGGCTCGGCGTCGAGGATCGCATCGGCCCACTCGCGGCGGGTCTCCTCGGCAAGCGTCTCGCCGAGGACGTGGAGGCCGTGCGGGATCAGCTCGCGCTCGACCTCGTAGAGCCGGGCCGAAAGCGCCGTCACGTCTTCGGCGTCGAGGCCGAGCGTCGCGGCGCTCTCGCGGATCATCGGCGCCATCGCCGCCCGCTCGTCCTCGGACGGCGACGAGCGCCACCGCTCGACCAGCGCCTTCAGCTCGGACAGTTCCTTGTAGAGGCCGGATTTCGCCAGCGGCGGGGTGAGGTAGCTGACGAGCGTCGCGCCCGAGCGGCGCTTGGCGATCAGCCCCTCCGACGGGTTGTTGGCGGCGTAGAGGTAGAGGTTCGGCAGGTCGCCGATCAGCCGCTCCGGCCAGCAGTCGCCCGACATCCCCGCCTGCTTGCCCGGCATGAACTCAAGCGCGCCATGGGTGCCGAAATGCAGCACCGCGTCGGCGGCGAAATCCTCGCGCAGCCAGCGGTAGAAGGCGCTGAACGCATGGGTCGGGGTGAAGCGGCCCTCGAACAGCAGCCGCATCGGATCGCCCTCGTAACCGAAGGCGGGCTGGATGCCGACGAACACGCCGCCGAAGCGCGCGCCCAGTATATGGATGGAGCCGCCGTCGCTCTGCTGCCTGCCCGGCGCCGGACCCCATTGCGCCTCGATCGCCGCCAGATGCGGCTCGCGCCGGACATGGTCGTCGGCCGGGATGCGCGCGTGGACGTTGGCGTCGGCGCCATGGCGCGCGGCGTTGCCGGCCAGGATGGCGTCGCGCATGGCATCGACGCTGGCGGGCACCGCGACGTCATAACCCTCGGCCGCCAGCCGGACGAGGGTGGCGTGGAGCGATTCGAACACCGCCAGATGCGCCGCCGTGCCGGTCGCGCCGGCATTCGGCGGGAAATTGAACAGGACGATGGCGAGCTTGCGCTTGCCGCGCTCCATGTTGCGCAAGCTGACCAGCTTCAGCACCTTGGCCGCCAGCGCGTCGGCCCGCTCGGGACAGGACTGCATCTCGCGCGTCAGCCCGGTGGAGGGGAACACGCAACCACGGCCGCAGCCGGTGCAGGGCGCCTGCGAACCGTCCGACCGCCCGCCGAACACGCTCGGCACGACGGCCCCGTCCAGTTCGGGGATGGCGACCATCATCGTCGCCTCGATCGGCAGCAGCCCCTGTCGCCCGGCGCCCCATTGCTGGAGCGACTGGAACTCGATCGGATGGGCGGCGACGTATGGCACGTCGAGCGCGGCCAGCGTCGCCTCGGCCGCCGCCGCGTCGTTATAGGCCGGGCCGCCGACCAGCGAGAAGCCGGTGAGCGACACCACCGCATCCACCGTCGCGCGCCCGTCCTTCATGAAGAAACGCTCGATCGCCGGCCGCGAGTCCAGCCCGCTGGCGAAGGCCGGAACGACCGTCAGCCCCCTGGCCTCCAGCGCGGCGATCACCCCGTCATAATGACCCGTGTCGCGCCCCAGCAGGTAGGAACGCAGCATGAGCAGGCCGACCGTGCCATGCCTCCCGCCGCGCGGCAGCGCTTCGGCCGTCGCCGCCATGCGCCCGGCCATCCCCGGATGATAGACGCCGACATCGGGATAGTCGCGCGGCGGCTCCGCCCGCGACGCGCCCCGCAACGCCCGCCGCTCGCCGTCGGCATAGCGGTCGACCAGCGCGCGGATCATGTTGACGACGTTGTCGTCGCTGCCCGCCAGCCAATATTGCAGCGTCAGGAAATAGGCCCGCACGTCCTGCGCCGTGCCGGGGATGAAGCGCAGCATCTTGGGCAGCCGCCGCAGCATCTTCATCTGCCCCGCGCCCGAGGAGCCGGACTTGGCCGAGCCGCGCAGCCGCTTCAGCATCGCCAGCGGCCCCTTGGCCGGCGCGTCCATGCGATAGGCGCCCAGCCGGGTGAGCTTCACCACCTCGCTGCCCGACATCAGCCCCAGCATCGCGTCGCACCGTTCGCGCCGCGCCTCCAGCGCGGGGAGGACGGCGCGGATATGGTCCTCCAGGAACAGCATCGTCGACAGGATGATGTCGCCGCGCGCGATGTCGTCGCGGCAACGGGCGACGGCCCCCGGATCGCGCTCCCAGTCCGCCGCCGCATGGAAGGCGATGACGATGCCCGATCCCTCCGCCGCGAACCGCGCCTGCGCCCGCTCGGCGGCGCCCGACAGGTGGTTGTCCAGCGTCACGATCACGACACGGACCGGGATGACACGGGCCGGGACGACACGGGCCGGGGCGGGGGCGCTAGCGGGCATAATGCGCCTTTGCGTCATAGAGGGTGTCGAGGGTGATCGTCGCCACGCCCTGTTCGACGGCATACCGCTCGGTATTCCGCCGCGCCTTGCCCCGGACGAAGAAGGGGATCTTGAGGAGTTCCTTTTCGGCGTCGGGGGTCCAGCCGCCCGCACCCTTACCGTCACCCTGAACTTGTTTCAGGGTCCATCCCGCCGCTTGCGCAAGCGGCGGGATGGATGCCGAAACAAGTTCGGCATGACGTGGTTGGGCGGTCGCCTCTCCGCCATGCCCCAGGTGGCTCGCCCCCGCCCCGTCCGAAAACTCGAAATCGTCGCGGAACATCGTCAGCAGATGCTCCTCCAGCCCCATCGTCAGCGGATGGACCCAGCTGTCGAACAGCACGTTGGCGCCCTCGAACCCCATCTGCGGCGAGTAGCGGGCGGGGAAATCCTGGACGTGGACCGGGGCGGAGATCACCGCGCAGGGGATGCGCAGGCGTTTGGCGATATGCCGCTCCATCTGCGTGCCCAGCACCAGTTCGGGCTGAAGCGCGGCGATCGCCTCCTCGACCTCCAGATAATCGTCGGTGACGAGCGGCTCGACGCCGTAGAGCTTCGCCGCCTCGCGCAGGTCGCGGGCGAACTCGCGGTTGTAGCAGCCCAGGCCGACCACCGCGAAGCCCAGTTCGTCGCGCGCCACCCGCGCGGCGGCGACGGCGTGGGTGGCGTCGCCGAAGATGAAGACGCGCTTGGCGGTCAGATAGGTCGAATCGACCGAGCGGCTCCACCACGGCAGGCGCGACGTATCGAGCGCGGCGGCGGGATCGATCCCGGCCAGCGCCGCCACCTCGGCGATGAAGTCGCGCGTCGCGCCATGGCCGATCGGCACCGTCCGCACCGTCTTCTGGCCGAACGTCCGCTCCAGCCAGCGGCAGGCGGTGTCGGCGATCTCGGGATAGAGGCAGATGTTGAAGTCGGCCCGCGCCAGGCGCTTCAGGTCGGCCGGCGTCGCGCCGAGCGGGGCGACGACGTCGACGTCGATGCCGAGCGTGCCGAGCAATCGTGTGATCTCGATCACATCGTCGCGATGGCGGAAACCGAGCGCGGTGGGGCCGAGGATGTTGGCCAGCGGCTTGCGGCCCTCCATCGGCGCAGGCTTCGCATCCTTCTCGGCGAGCGTCCGCACCAGCTGGTAGAAGGTCTCCGCCGCGCCCCAATTCTCCTTGCGCTGGTAGCTCGGCAGTTCGAGCGCCACGACCGGGATCGGCAGGTTCATCGCCTGGGCGAGGCCGGCCGGATCGTCCTGGATCAGCTCGGCGGTGCAGGATGCGCCGACCAGCATCGCCTGTGGTCTGTAGCGGGCATAGGCCGCGCGCGCGGCGGCCTGGAACAGCTCGGCCGTGTCCTTGCCCAGATCGCGCGCCTGGAAGGTGGTGTAGGTGACCGGCGGGCGCTTGCCGCGCCGCTCGATCATCGTGAACAGCAGGTCGGCATAGGTGTCGCCCTGCGGCGCGTGGAGGACGTAGTGGACGCCCTCCATCGCGGTCGCGACCCGCATCGCGCCGACATGGGGCGGGCCTTCGTAGGTCCAGACGGTCAGCTGCATCGCCTCAGACCCTCAGCACGTCGCGCCGCCGGAGCGGGCGCGCGAAGAGTTCGGCGAGGTCGCCCGCCTGGTCGAAGCCGTGGATCGGCGAGAAGACCAGTTCGATCGCCCATTTGGTCGTCAGCCCCTCGGCTTCCAGCGGATTGGCGAGGCCGAGGCCGCACACGGTCAGGTCGGGCTTCGCCGCGCGCACCCGGTCGAGCTGGCGGTCGACGTCCTGCCCCTCGCTGATCGTCGTGCCGGCGGGCAGCAGCGCCAGTTCCTGGGCGAGGTGGCGGCGGTGGAGATAGGGCGTGCCGACCTCGATCGGCGCCATGCCCAGCTCGTTCGACAGGAAGCGGGCGAGCGGCACTTCGAGCTGCGAATCGGGCATGAAGAAGATGCGCTTGCCCTCCAGCCGGTCGCGGCTGTGGGCGATGGCGCGCTTGGCCCGCTCGCGGCCCGGCGCGATCACCGAACGGAAATGCATCTCGTCGATGCCGAAGGCGCGGGCGGCGGCGTGCAGCCAGTTGGTCGTGCCCTCCGCGCCGAAGGGGAACAGCGCGTCCAGCCGCGTGGCGCCGCGATCCTCCAGCGCCCGCGCCGTCTCGCCCAGGAACGGTTGGGCCAGGAGGAAGCGGGTGTCCGGGCCGACCGGCGGCATCGCCCCGCTCTTCCGCGCCGGCAAGCTGTGGACGGTGGCGATGCCGAGTTCGGCGAACAGCCGCAGGAACTGGTCCTCGACGACGTCCGGCAGCGCGCCGACGATCATCAGGCTCGGCGCGGCGGAGGTGTCGGCGGCCAGCGTCGGGACGAGCGCCGCCAGGCACGCATCCTCGCCTTCGGTGAAGGTCGTCTCGATCCCGCTGCCGGAATAGTTCAGGATCGTCACGCCGCCGGCATGCTTGGCCGACAGCCGCGAGGCCGCGCGCGACAGGTCGAGCTTGATGACTTCCGACGGGCAGGAGCCGACGAGGAAAAGCAGCCGGATGTCGGGACGCCGGGCCAGCAGCCGGTCGACCACCCGGTCCAGTTCCTCGTTGCAATCGGCCATGCCGGCCAGATCGCGCTCCTCGATGATGGCGGTGCCGAAACGCGGCTCGGCGAACACCATCACCCCGGCGGCCGATTGCAGCAGGTGGGCGCAGGTGCGCGAGCCGACGACGAGGAAGAAGGCGTCCTGCACCTTGCGATGCAGCCAGATGATCCCGGTCAGTCCGCAGAATACTTCCCGCTGTCCGCGTTCGCGCAGCACCGGGGCGCAATCGGCTCCGGTCGGCAGGGCGGGCAGCGCCGGCGTCATGCGGCGGCCATCCGCGATACCGGCTGCTGGAGCCGGGCGGCGCGCAGCTTCAGGAGGAACTGGGTCGCGTTGATCGCGTAGCTGGCATAGGCGGCGAGCGCGAGCAGCATCCGCCCCCGCTCCGTCCCGAGTCCCCAGACCAGCGCCACCAGATAGGCGCTGTGGAGCGCCAGCACGAGCATGCTGAACACATCCTCCCAGAAGAAGGCCGGCACGAACAGCCACTTGCCGAACACGACCTTCTCCCAGATCGCGCCGGTGACCATGATCGCGTAGAGCGCGCAGGTCTTGACGACGATCGACGCGGCGGCGGCGGCGGCCCCCTCGCCGGTGGCGAGATAGCGCAGCACGAGGACCAGGCTGACGAGGAAGACGAGGAACTGGACCGGCGCCAGCACGCCCTGCACCAGCGTCCAGCGCGAGGTGTCGCGGCGGCGGCGCTGCTCCGGCGTATACAGGGGCGTGTGGAGGGTGCGGCGGCCCCCGCTCGTCGCCTCTGCAAACATTGGCTCTTCCGTCCGCATCGCCGACCGCCCGCCATCATTCCGTCGACCTCAAGGCTAGGCCGGCGGGGCGGTGAGTGTCAATACAACCTTACGTCCATTTTATTTGACACTCGATTTCCATAGCGGTCGGTTCGCGGTTGTATCTCGTTCCGGATGAGCATACGCTGTGAGTCGCGCTATGAGACCCGACAAGGGCATTTCGCGTGTAGCTGCGAGGGTTTACCAGGCTGGGGAGAGCCGGTGATGGCATCGATCATGCGGGCCGGGGATACGGAGGCGCTGGTCGGGCGCCGCGGCCTGACCGAACCGGAGGCGGGACGGCTGGCGGCTTTCCGGACGCGGATCGGCGGCGGCGCGACGGACGCCGATCACGTCCTGCCCCTGTCGACCCTGATCGAAACCGAGATCATCCCCCGCCTCGTCGTGGCGCATTCGTCGGACGTCGCCGTCGCCCGTGCTTCGCGTGAAGAGGCCCCCGTCGCCGCGGCGCCCGTCACGGCGGAGGATGTCGAGGAGATGGTGCCGCTGGCGCTCAATATCGAGGCGGACCTGCTGCTCGGCCATGTCGAGGCGATCCTGTCGCGCGGCGTTTCGGTGGACGCGGTGCTGGTCGACCTGCTCGCCCCGACCGCGCGGCTGCTGGGCGAATATTGGGAGGACGATCGCTGCGACTTCGTCGACGTGACGATGGGCCTGTGGCGGTTGCAGGAGGTCGTCCACGAACTGGCCACCCGCGTGCCGGCCGACCGGCCGCTCGACATCGGCGGGCATCGCGCGCTGTTCGCCTCGATGCCGGGCGACCAGCACAGTTTCGGCACCGTCGTCATCGACGAATTGTTCCGGCGCGAGGGGTGGCTCACCGATCGGTTGAGCGAGGCGGAAACGCCCGAACTGCTGCGCCGGGCGGCCGACGACTGGTTCGACATGATCGGATTGACGATCAGTTGCGACTGCCATATCGGCGGCCTCGGCGCGATAATTGTTGCGCTGCGGAACGTCTCGCGGAACCCGCGGGTTTCGATCATGGTCGGCGGTCGCATCTTCAGCGCCGATCCCGATCTGGCCGCCAGGGTCGGCGCGGACGGCACCGCCCGTGACGCCAAGCTGGCGCTGAAGCTTGCCGACACCCTCGTCCGGGCACGGGAACGGGAGTGCGGCGGCGGGAACTGAACGGTTGCTGGAGCGCGAACGCCTGTCCATGAACAAGCATGTGACCACCGCCCGGAACACGGCCTTCTCCAACCCGGACGTCATGCCCGGGCCGCTTTCGGCGCATGTCGCGTCCTCGCTGCTCGCCTCGGTCGGCGACGTCGCCTTCGTGCTGAGCGCCGACGGCATCATCCTGGACGTCGCCGTATCGCAGGGCGATCTGGCCAATCACGGCTTCTCCGACTGGATCGGGGATGCGTGGATCGACACGGTGACGATCGAGAGCAAGCCCAAGGTCCTGGAGATGCTGGCCGAGGCGGCGGCCGACACGCCCGGCCCGCGCTGGCGCCAGGTGAACCATCCCGCCGCCGGCGGCGACGTGCCGGTGCGCTATCTGATGATGGGTCTCGGCGGCGCCAAGGACAGGGGCGACCGGCTGATTGTGATCGGCCGCGACATGCGTGGCGCCGCCGCGATGCAGCAACGGCTGTTGCGGACGCAGCAGTCGCTGGAACGCGACTATGTCCGGCTGCGCCAGGCCGAGACCCGCTATCGCCTGCTGTTCGACATCGCCGCCGAGCCGGTGCTGATCGTCGATGCCGACAGCCGCCGCATCCGCGAGGCCAATCCGGCGGCGCACCGCCTGCTCGACGTGCCCGACCGGACGCTGGTCGGCGAGGCGGTCGGCGGCATCGTCGATCCGCGCGACCGCGACGACCTGATCGCCCATCTCGGCGCGGCCGAAGCGACCGACGACCTGTCGCCGGCGACGCTCCGGCTCGCCGAACGGGGCGGCGAGGCGCGCATCACCGCCCGCCTGTTCCGCCAGGCCAGCACCCCGCTGCTCCTCGTCCGCATCGCGCCGGCCGACGCGGCGGACAAGGCCGGCCGCTACGACGCGGCGCTGGCGCAGGTGGTCGAACGGATGCCGGACGCCTTCGTCCTGGTCGATCGCGAGCTGAAGATCCTCGCCGCCAACACCGCCTTCGTCGAACTGACCGAGGTGGCGTCGGGCGACTGGATCGTCGGCCAGCGGCTGGCCGGCTGGCTCGGCCGGCCGGGCATCGACCTGGAACTGATCGTCGGCCAGCTGCGCGAGCATGGCTCGGTGCGCAACGTCGCCACCATCCTGCGTGGATCGGCCGGGGCGGAGGAGGAGATCGAGGTCTCCGGCGTGGTGGCGCCGATGGACGGCGACAACTGCTACGGCTTCACGATCCGCAACGTCGGCCGGCGCCTGCGCGACGCGCCGGCGATCCAGCGCGACATGCCGCGTTCTGTCGAGCAGTTGACCGAACTGGTCGGCCGCGTCTCGCTGAAGGACATCGTCCGCGAGAGCACCGACCTGGTCGAGCGGCTGTGCATCGAGGCGGCGCTGGCCTACACCTCGGACAACCGCGCCTCGGCCGCCGAGATCCTCGGCGTCAGCCGGCAGAGCCTCTATTCCAAGCTCCACCGCCACGGCCTCGGCAATCTGGTGCCCGGCGGGGAATAGCGCCTCGCCCGCGTCGCGCTGCCCGTTACTCCGTCGGCCTGCCGTCCGCACGCTTCCGGCCGGCGACGATGATCCCGGCCGCCGCCGCCAGCCCGATCAGCGCGGCGGCGCGCATCGCCACGGGATGGCGCTCCGCCGCCGTATACAGGCTGGTCCGGCGGCCCGCCTGGACCCCCGATCGTTCCTGCCCCGGTTGCCGGGGTGCGAAGATCGTCGAGGTCGCGGTCTTCGGCCGCGTCCTGTCCGACATCGCCGGGATGGCGAGGCCGGCGAGCCTGTCCATCAGCGCCGGGAAATGCGTGCCGAACAGCACCTGCAAGCGCCCGGCACCACCCACGGTGACGTCGCGCCGGACATGCTGGGCCGCGTCGAGGATCGCCTCGGCCACCAGCGCCGGATCGTAGACCAGGGGCGGGATCAGCGCCTCGCCCTCGACGTGGTTGGCGGCATGCTGAGCGATCGGGGTGTCGATGCCGGACGGCTTGACGAGGGTGATCGCGATCGGCACCCGGTCGGCGATCAATTCCATCCGCAGCGCGTCGACGAAGCCCTTCACCGCATGCTTGGACGCCGAATAGGCGCTGAGGATCGGCGAAGGCAGGTCGGAGGCGATCGATCCGACGGTGATGATCGCGCCGCCCGTCGCGCGCATATGGTCGATCGCGGTCAGCGCGCCGTGGACCGCGCCGAAATAATTGGTCCGGAACAGGCGCTCATGCTCGTCGAGCGGGGTGTCGACGAGCTTGCCGTAGATGGCGGTGCCGGCATTGTTGACCCAGCAGTCGATCCGCCCGAACCGCGCGACGGCCGCCGCCGCCGCCGCCCGCACCGCCGCGATATCCCCCACGTCCGCCACCGCGAAGGCGGCCTCGCCACCATCGGCCGCGATCGCCGCGACCGCTTCGGCCAGCGAGGCCTCGTTGCGGGCGACGAGCATCACTCTGGCGCCACGCGCGGCGGCCATCTTGGCGGTGACGAGCCCGATCCCGGAACTCGCCCCGGTGATGACCAGGATCTGGTCGGCGAGCGGCTTCAACGGGATTTTCATGGGAAACGGCCTTTTGGAAGGTAAGCTTTCGCTCAACCCTGATCGGGGTGCGACGTTCCGGCCGCACCCCCGGCCCAGCCCGCCAGCAGGGTGCTGGCGATGGCATAGGCGGGCGGGGCGAGGAAGGGAGCGTCCGGCACGCCGGCCAGCGCCGCGCGCACGCCGGCGCGATCGACCCAGCGGGCATCCTCCAGCTCGTCGGTGTCGAGGGTGAGGGAATCGTCGGCGGCCCGCGCGATGCAGGCGATCATCAGCTGCGACGGAAAGGGCCAGGGCTGGCTGGCGAGGTAGCGGACGTCGGCGACGCGGATACCCGCCTCCTCCCACAATTCGCGGGCGACGGCCTCCTCGATCGATTCGCCCGGCTCGACGAAGCCGGCCAGCGCCGAATAGCGGCCGGGCGGCCAGCCGGACTGGCGGCCGACCAGCACGCGCACGTCGTCCCCGTCGCCATGTTCGGCCAGCATGATGACGACCGGGTCGGTGCGCGGGAAATGCTCGGCGCGGCAGGCAGCGCAGTCGCGGCCCCAGCCGGCGCGGAACGGCGCGGTCGCGGCGCCGCAATTCGCGCAGAAGAAGTGGCGGGCGTGCCAGTCGATCAGGCTGCGCGCGGCGGCATAGGTCGCCGCCTCCTGCCGCGGCCAGCGGTCGAGCAGCTGGAACAGCAGCGGCGAGCGCCCCGTCCCGCCGCGCGCGCCGGTCAGCGCGACGAAGCGCGGCGCGCCGTCGATGAAACCAAGCAGCGCGAGCGGCGCGTCGTCGGGCGCCTCGGCCAGCGAACCCCAGTCGAGCATCCCGTCCGGCGACGGCGCCGGGTCCAGCCCGTTCATCCGCAGCAGCCGCGCCCGCGGGCTGGCCATGGCGGCGGCGAGCGCGGCGGGGTCCTGGCGGATCGCGTCGGCGCGGTCGAGCGGCGAGCCGGTGAAGCCGGGGGCGGTCACGCCGCCGCCATCGCACCGGCGGCGCGCGCGGCGGCCTTGGCGAAGACGGTCGGCAATCCCGCCGCCGCCAGCCGGTCGATCGGCCACCATTCGCCCTCCGCCTCGCCGGTGCCGGCGACGACCCGCAGGTCGAGCGCGAAATGGGTGAAGACATGCGCGACATGGCCGAGATCGCGCCACGCGACATCCGCCGGCGCACCGGCCAGCCCGGGATCGTCGCTCGCCCACGGTCCGGTCGGCAGGGCCAGCATCCCGCCGAGCAGGCCCTCGGGCGCGCGGCGGCGGAGCAGCACGCGGTCGTCACACTCCAGCCAGAAAGCGGTGCCCCGGCGCTGCGGCCGCGCGGTCTTCGCGGCCTTCACCGGGTAGCGCGCCGGATCGCCGCCGGCGCGGGCGGCGCAGGGGCCGGCCAGCGGGCAGAGGATGCAGGCCGGGCGGCGAGGGGTGCAGATGGTGGCGCCCAGATCCATCATCCCCTGGGCGAAATCGCCGGCACGCAGCGGCGGCGTGATCCGGCCGGCGAGGCCGCGCAGCGTCGCGCGCGCCGCCGGCAACGGCGTCTCGACGGCGAACAGCCGCGACACCACCCGCTCGACATTGCCGTCGACCACCACCGCGTGACGGCCGAAGGCGATCGCGGCGATGGCGGCGGCGGTGTAGCGGCCGATGCCGGGCAGCGCGCGCAGCCCCGCCTCGCCATCGGGAAAGCGGCCGCCGTGATCCCGCGCCACCGTCCGCGCGCAGGCGATCAGGTTGCGCGCCCGCGCGTAGTAACCGAGCCCGGCCCAGGCGGCCATCACCTCGCCCTCGTCTGCCGCCGCCAGCGCCGCCACGTCCGGCCAGCGGGCGAGGAAGCGCGCGTGATAGGCGCGGACGGCGGCCACCGTGGTCTGTTGCAGCATCACCTCGGACAGCCACACCGCGTAGGGATCGGGTACGGCGCCGCCGCGCGCCCGCCACGGCAGCACGCGGCCATGCGCGTCGTACCAGGCGAGCAGCGCCGGCGCGATCCCATCCACGGCGGCGCCATCCACAACCATGGGAGCGGGCGGGGCGGCTGGCATATCGACGCGCATGGCCGGCCTATGGCATGGAGGCGGCGATGACGGAACCGATCCCCCGAAAGCCACGCGCCAGGGCCAAGCCGGCGGCCGAGGCGCCGCGCGCCGGCTATGCGCGATCCGTCGCCGAAATCATGCCGGCGGTGGGCGGGGCGGCCTTCCGCCGCTTCGGCTTCGTCCAGTCCTCGGTGGTCAGCCGCTGGGGCGAGATCGTCGGCGAGCGATATGCCCGCGTCTCCTCCCCCGAATCGATCCGCTTCCCGGCCGGGCGCCGCGCCGAGGGGGTGCTGGCGCTGGTGGTCGAGGGCGCGCATGCGACGATGATGCAGCATGTCGCGCCCGACATCGTCGAGCGGGTGAACCGTTTCTTCGGCTATGCCGCCGTCGCCCGCGTCGCCATCCGCCAGGGTGCCGCCGCCCCGCGCCGCGTGCCCGTCGTCTCGCCCTCCCCGCGGCCGGTGCCGGAGAGTCTCGGCGACAGCCTCCTCGGGATCGGCGATCCGGAATTGCGCGCGGTGCTGGAATCGCTCGCCCGCGGCCTTGCCGCCGATGTGCCGGTGGTGCCGCTGAAGCTCGGAAGGATCGCCTGATGCGCCTCGCCCTCGCGATCCTTGCCGCCCTCGCGCTCGCCGCCGCCGCCGCGCCGCCGCCGCGCAAGCCCGTCCATCGCGCCGTTACGGTGGACTGGACGCAGGCCGTCGCGACGACCCCGTCGGGCAGCTACGTGCGCGGCAATCCGGCGGCCAGGGTGAAGCTGGTCGAATATCTCTCCTTCACCTGCTCGCATTGCGCGGCCTACTCGGCCGAGGCGAAGGCGCCGCTCGACGCGCTGGTCCGCTCGGGCCGGGTCAGCGTCGAGTTGCGCCACGCCATCCGCGACCGATTCGATCTCACCGCCGCGTTGCTGGCCCGCTGCCGGGGGCCGGCGCGCTTCTTCGCCGCCAGCGACGCGATCTTCGCCGCCCAGCCCGAGTGGCTCGGCAAGGCGGCGGCGCTGCCCGAGCCGGCCGACACCGGCGGCATGGCCGACGCGCTGGCCGGCATCGCCCATGGCATCGGGCTGGACCGCATCGCCGCGCCCGGCCTGCCCGCCCCGCGCGTCGCCCGGTGCATCGCCGACCCGGCCGAGACGGCGCGGCTGGCGCGGATGCGTCACGAGGCGTGGGAGGAACGGCATATTCCGGGCACGCCCAGCTTCCTGGTCAACGGCCGGCCCGCCCCTGGCGCCACCTGGGGCCAGCTGGAGCCGGCGATCCGCGCGGCGCTGAATTGATCCGGCTATCCTTTTCGCCGATGCCGTTCCCCGGCGCAGGCCGGGGTCCAGTTGGGAAGGCCCCGAGGTTTGGCCGCCTCGCTCATCACCGGCGTCCCCCAACTGGGCCCCGGCCTGCGCCGGGGAACCGTTATCCCTTCGAATGAGATAGATACGAACTGATTCTACGCCGGAACCGATCCTACAGGAGTGTCACGATGAAGGCTGATTATCGCTGGGCCATGGCCGCCGTCGCCCTTGCCGCCACGGGTTGCGACAAGCAGGGCGACGCGCCGACGCCCACCGCCGGCGCCGGCCCGGTGACGGCCAACGCGCCCGCCGGCGGCTGGACGGAGTCGGTCGCGGCGACGCCCGACGGCGGCTTCGTCATGGGCAATCCGGCGGCGGCGGTGAAGCTGGTCGAATATTCGTCGATGACCTGCCCGCATTGCGCCGACTTCTCGGTCAACGCGCTCCCCAAGGTGAAGAGCGACTATATCGCCACCGGCAAGGTGAGCCTGGAGATGCGCAACTTCATCCGCGATCCGGTCGACCTAACCGCCGCCCTCCTGGCGCGCTGCGGCGGGCCGGGGCCGTTCTTCAAGATGACCGAGCAGCTCTATGCCGACCAGCGCATCTGGATCGGCCGCTTCACCGGCACGTCGGCGGCCGACCAGGCGCGGATCGGCAAGCTGCCCGAGGACGAGCAATATGCCGCGCTGGCCAAGCTCGGCGGGCTCGACACCTTCGCCCGGGAACGCGGCATCCCCGCCGACAAGGCGCGCCAGTGCCTGATGGACCTGAAGACCCGCGACCGGCTGGTGGCGATGAACAAGCGCGCGGTGGACGATTATCAGCTGAGCGGCACGCCCACCTTCCTCATCAACGGCCGCGTGGTCGAGAACGCCTACGACTGGGCGTCGCTGGAGCCGAAGCTGAAAGCGGCGGTGGGGTCGTAGGGCCGTGGCGGACTGATGTGATCCGTTCGCATCTGAACACCTTCGTTACCCCGGCGTAGGCCGGGGTCCGGTTGGGGGACGCTGGGGATGGGCGATCCGCCTGAACTTCGAGGCCTTTCCAACTGGGTCCCGGAAACCGGCTCGAATGAGAATACGGGAGGCGGCGCCATGCGGATCAGGCGGCTGAAGCTCGCCGGGTTCAAGAGCTTCGTCGAGCCCGCCGAACTCCACATCCATCCCGGGCTGACCGGCGTCGTCGGGCCGAACGGCTGCGGCAAGTCGAACCTGCTGGAGGCGATCCGCTGGGCGATGGGCGAGGGTTCGGCCCGCTCCCTGCGCGGCGGCGCGATGGACGACGTCATCTTCGCCGGCACCGCCAGCCGCCCGGCGCGCGACTTTGCCGAGGTGTCGCTGCTGATCGAGCGGGCGGACGGCGAGACCGAGGTGGTGCGGCGGATCGATCGCGGCGCCGGCTCGGCCTATCGCATCGACGGCGCCGACGTGCGTGCGCGCGACGTCGCGCTGCTGTTCGCCGACGCCGCGACGGGCGCGCACTCGCCGGCGCTGGTCAGCCAGAACCGCATCGGCGCGGTGATCGCCGCGCGACCGGCCGAGCGGCGGCAGATGCTGGATGAGGCGGCCGGGATCGCCGGGCTGCACGTCCGCCGGCGCGACGCCGAGCAGAAACTGCGCGCGACCGAGGCGAACCTCGCCCGGCTGGACGAACTGATCGCCGAGATGGAGACGCGCGCGGCGGCGCTCCGGCGGCAGGCGCGCGCGGCGGAACGCTATCGCACGCTCACCGACGCGGTCCGGCTGGCCGAGGGCCGGCTGCTCTGGGCGCGCTGGCGCGAGGCGGCGGCGGCGGCCGAGGCGGCGACGACCCAGGCGGAGCGGACGGCGGCGGCCGTCGTGACGCTGGCCGAGGCGCAGCGGGCGGGCGCGGCGCATGCCGCCGCCGCCGCCGCGACGCTGGCGGCGGC
>CAXTHU010000049.1:0-14641 GCA_964244125.1 uncultured Sphingomonadaceae bacterium | reverse complement strand
CCTCGACAACTACGAATCCGACAATCCCGGCACCAAGGCCAACCTCGCCCGCATCCTGATGCAGGGGCATCTGGGGGGGACGGGCAAGCTCGTCATCCTGCCGGTCGACCAGGGGTTCGAACATGGCCCGGCGCGCAGCTTCGCGATCAACCCGGACGCCTACGACCCGCACTATCACTACCGGCTGGCGATCGACGCGGGACTGTCGGCCTATGCCGCGCCGCTCGGCATGCTGGAGGCGGGGGCGGGCACCTTCGCCGGGCAGATCCCGACGATCCTGAAGGTCAATTCGTCGAACAGCTGGGCGACCTCGGTCACCCAGGCGATCACCGGCGGCGTGGACGATGCGCTGCGCCTCGGCTGCTCGGCGATCGGCTTCACCATCTATCCGGGGTCGGACGGCATCTTCGACGCGATGGAGCAGATCAAGGACATGTCGGCCGAGGCCAAGTCGGTCGGCATCGCCACCGTCATCTGGTCCTACCCGCGCGGCGGCGACATCTCCAAGGCGGGCGAGCTGGCGCTCGACGTCGGCGCCTATGCCGCGCATATGGCGGCATTGCTCGGCGCGCACATCATCAAGGTGAAGCTGCCGACCGATCATATCGAGCAGAAGGACGCCGCCGCCGCCTACAAGGACGGCGACTGGTCGACCCAGGCCAAGCGCGTCGCCCATGTCGTCCGCTCGACCTTCGCCGGGCGGCGCATCGTCGTCTTCTCCGGCGGCGCCGCCAAGGGCGCGGACGCGGTCTACCAGGATGCGCGCGACATCCGCGACGGCGGCGGCACCGGCTCGATCATCGGCCGCAACACCTTCCAGCGCCCGCGCGGCGAGGCGCTGGAGATGCTGGCGAAGATCGTGCGGATCTATCGCGGGGAGGAATGATCTCCAAGACCTCCCGCGATGAGTGCGGTTTCTTAAACGGTTTCGCGCCACATGGGCGCGAGCCGTTGGCACTCAACCGGAGACGAGTTCGCGCGACATCGGCGCGGCTGCTCCGCGACACGGGGGAAATGATGAAGATAGCTGTTCTGGCCACCCTGATGGTGGCATTGGGCGGGCCTGTTTCCGCGCAGAACGCGGGCACCTGGGTCCCCGGTGTCTCGCGATGGCAGGTCCTTCGGGCGGGAACGCCCGTGACCTTGCGGACGATGAACGAACTGACCACCAACGGCAAGCATCTGAAGGTCGGCGATCGGTTCGCGCTGGAAGTCGCGGAGGCCGTCGCCTTGGATGGCCAGGTCGTGGTCCCCGCCGGAAGCAACGCCGTCGGCGAGGTGACGTCGATCAGGAACAAGGGCATGTGGGGGAAATCGGGCAACATCGAGACCCGGTTGCTCTACGTCATCGCCAATTCCCGGAAGATCAGGCTGCGGGGTTCCGTCGGCGACAAGGGGCAGAAGGCCGGCGGCGGCGCCATCGCCACATCCGCGATCGTGTTCCTGCCGGCCGGTTTCTTCATGACGGGGACCAGCGCCGTGGTTCGTTCGGGAACGATGGTGGCGGGCCTGGTCGACGAGGATGTGCCGGTGGCGTTCGTCGCGCCTCCGGTGGTCGCCCCCATGGTGGTCGGTTCGGGAGCCGTCCCGGCAGCGGTGGTGTCGGCGCCCCCATCCGCTGACGGGACAGCCGCCGCGTTTTCGTCGGCGGCATCGGCGAAGCCTGTCGGGCCTGCCACCCCCGCATCTGTCCCCGTCGCGATGCGGCGGTGAAATCGGCGCCGTTGCCGCATGCGTCGCTCCGAACACATGCGCGATGACATGAACGGCATGGACTTTTCTTACCATCGCGCCGTCGCGCCGATGATGTGGGTGCTGATGGCGGTCGCGACGGTCGAATTGGTCGTCACCCACCTGCTGCTCCGCCTGTTCTGGCATCCGCTGGCGGCGAACGTGTTCTCCGCGCTGACCCTGTCGGGTCTCGCCTGGCTGGCCTGGACGATCGCATCCTTTCGGCGCCTGCCGGTCAGGATCGAGGCCGACCGCGTTATCATGCGGGTCGGCACGCTGCGCCGGATGGAACTGCCGCTACCGGCGATCGCCGGGCTGCGGCGGGAATGGGACGCGCAGGCGCTGAAGGCTCCCGGCGTGGCGAAGCTGTCGCTGCTGGCCTATCCCAACGTCGTCGTCGACCTGGCCGCGCCGCTGCCCGGCCGGCGTCCGGTCGCGGCGGTCGCCCACCGGCTGGACGATCCCGCGGCTTTCACCGCCGCGCTGGGCGCGCTAGGCATCGGCCATGTCCGATCCCGATGACGCGCTGACCCTCGACCCCGGCTTCCCCGATCGTTTCGAGCGACGGGACAAGCCGTGCAAGCTCTATCTGATCTCGCCGCCGGCGATCGACGGCGGCTTTGCCGACAGGCTGGAACGCGCCCTCGCCGCCGGGCCGGTCGCCGCCTTCCAGCTTCGGCTGAAGGGGATCGACGATCATGCCGTCGCCGCGCTCGCGCCGCCGCTCCAGGCGGTCTGCGCGGCGCATGGCGTCGCCTTCATCGTCAACGACAGCATCGGTCTCGCCAAGCGGCTGGGCGCGGACGGGGTGCATCTGGGGCAGGGCGACGGCGACCCGCGCGAGGCGCGGGACGTGCTCGGCCCCGACGCACAGATCGGCGTCACCTGTCACGGCAGCCGCCATCTCGCCATGGAGGCGGGGGAGGCGGGGGCCGACTATGTCGCCTTCGGGGCGTTCCATCCCTCCACCACCAAGGAGGCGAGGCACCGGCCGGACCCCGCCATCCTCGGCTGGTGGGCGACGCTGTTCGAGATCCCGTCGGTGGCGATCGGCGGCATCACGCCCGACAATGCCGCGCCGCTGATCGCGGCCGGCGCGGATTTCCTGGCGGTCTGCGGCGCGGTGTGGGCCGATCCGGACGGCGGGGCGGCGGCGGTGGCGCGGTTCGCCACGATCTTGCCGCCACCTCGTTCCGGAAACTAAACGAGCCTGCCGCGTTCCCCGACCGCCATCACGGCATCCGGAGCGCCCATGAAATCGACCGTCCTCGCCGCCGCAGCCCTGATCGGCGCCACCGCCGCCGCGGCGCAAGCCCCGCCCGCGCCGAAAGCGGCGCCGGCCGCCGCGCCGCTGTCGATGGACATCCTCCACGTCCAGGTGATCCTCGATCATCTCGGCTTCTCGCCCGGCGTGATCGACGGGCGGCCGGGGCAGACGCTGGCGCTGGCGCTGCGCGGGTTCCAGACGGCGCGCGGGCTGCCGGCGACCGGCCGGATCGACAAGCCGACGCTGGCCGCGCTCCACCGCTATCGCGCGATCCGCCCGGTGCAGGCGCTGAGGATCACCGACGAGGATGCCGCCGGCCCCTTTACCGGGCCGCTGCCGGCCGAGATGGCCGACCAGGCCAAGCTGCCGGGGCTCGGCTATGCCGATCTGGCCGAGAAGCTGGCGGAGAAGTTCCATACCACGCCGGCGACGCTGGCGGCGCTGAACGGCGCCGGTGCCGTCGCCAGGGCGGGGGCCATCCTGCGGCTGCCCAACGTGCTGCCGGCCTCGCGCGCCTATCCCGAGCGGCTGTCGCCGACCTGGCGGCAGACGCTGTCCGACCTCAACGTCGGTGCCGCCCAGCCGCAGGCGGCGCGGCTGGTGGTCGACAAGTCGGAGGCGGCGGTCCGCGCCTACGACGCCGGCGGCAAGCTGATCGCCCAGTTCCCCGCCACCATGGGCAGCGAGCACGACCCGCTGCCGATCGGCAGGTGGACGATCAAGGGCGCCAGCTACAACCCGACCTTCCACTACAACCCGGCGCTGTTCTGGGATGCCGACAGCAAGGATCAGAAGGCGGTGCTGAAGGCCGGCCCCAACGGCCCGGTCGGGGTCGTCTGGCTGGACATCTCCAAGCCGCATTACGGCATCCACGGCACGCCCGGCCCGGAGAAGATCGGGCGGAGCGAGAGCCATGGCTGCGTGCGCCTGACCAACTGGGACGCGGCGCGCCTGTCGCTGATGGTGAAGCCCGGCACCCCGGCGGTGTTCCAGGAATGAGGCTGCGGCGGTGAACCGCCTCGGCTGGACGCTGCTGCTGCTCTTCGCGCTGGCCGGCATCGGCTTCGCGCTGCTGCTGCGGCCGGGCGATGGAGGCGAGGTGGTCAAGGCGCCGCCGCCGGCGATGGCATCCGGCGGCGCGCTGCTGATCCCGGTCGAGGGCGTGGCGGCGGGATCGCTGACCGACACATGGGGCGACGCGCGCGGCGGCGGCGCACGGGCGCATCACGCCGTCGACATCATGGCGCCGCGCGGCACCCCCGTCGTGGCGGCGGCGCCGGGGCGGATCGAGAAGATCTTCGAGAGCCATGACGGCGGCCATACCGTCTACCAGCGGTCGATCGATGGCGCCCGCGTCTATTACTACGCCCATCTCGACAGTTACGCGCCGAACCTGCGCGAAGGTCTCAGTGTCCTGGCCGGACAGCGCATCGGCGCGGTCGGCAGCACCGGCGATGCCTCGCCCGACGGTCCGCACCTCCATTTCGAGGTCCACGACATGGCCCCCGGCGAACGCTGGTGGCAGGGGCGGGAAGTGAACCCCTATCCCCTTCTCGCCGGCAAGGTTGTCCGCTAGGCCCGCCCCGGCTACATCGCCGCCCGGTTCCCATCCCACGAGCAGGCAGACATCGCCATGGTGGCGCACAGCGGCCTCATCACCGTCATGCAGAAGGCGGCGCGCAAGGCGGCTCCCAAGCTGCGCCGCGACTTCAACGAGGTCGACGCGCTCCAGGTATCGCGTAAAGGCCCGGCGGACTTCGTCTCCCAGGCCGACAGGCAGGCCGAGCAGACCATCTTCGAGGAATTGCGCCACGCGCGGCCCGACTGGGGCTTCCTGATGGAGGAGGGCGGCGCGGTGGCGGGCGATCCGGCCAAGCCGCGCTGGATCGTCGATCCGCTCGACGGCACCAGCAACTTCCTCCACGGCATCCCCCATTTCGCCATCTCGATCGCGGTCGAGGAGCCGCGGCCGTCTGGGCGCGGCGAGGTGACGCAAGGGGTGGTATACCAGCCGCTGACCGACGAGACCTTCTGGGCGGAGAAGGGCCGGGGGGCCTGGCTGCAGGACCGGCGGCTGCGCGTCTCCGCCCGGCGCGACCTGACCGAGGCGGTCGTCGCCACCGGCATCCCGCATCTCGGGCGCGGCGACGCGGGCCAGTGGGAGCGCATCTATCGCGCGATCTGGCCGGAGGTGGCCGGGCTGCGGCGCTTCGGCGCGGCGACGCTCGACTTCGCCTGGGTGGCGGCGGGGCGCTATGACGGTTTCTGGGAACAGGATCTCGATCCGTGGGACGCGGCGGCCGGCATGCTGCTGGTGCGCGAGGCGGGCGGCTACGTCACCGACTTCCGCGGCGGCGACCGCATGACCGAGCGGCGCGAGTTCCTGGCGGCCAACGACCAGCTCCATTCCAAGCTGCACAAGCTGCTGGCGGGGGCGCTGCGGGACTAGGCCATAGCCGGCGGGTTCGGGAAGGTTTGCAGTCGGACCACGCCGCGTTAGACCCCGCCCATGACCGACGCCCCCCCCATCGCAGGCTGGCGCGCGCAGCTGCCCGCCGGCGTCAGGCCCTATGCCGAGGCGGCGCCGCTGGCGGCGTTCTTCCTGGGCGTGTCCTCGGGCTTTCCCTATGCGATGATCGCGGCGACGCTGACGACGCGGCTGGCCCAGTCGGGCGTCGACAAGAAGAGCGTCACCGCCTTCAGCCTCGCCTTCCTCGTCTACAACCTGAAGTTCCTGTGGGCGTGGGTGGTCGACGGCGTGCGGCTGCCGCTGCTGGGGCGGCTGGGGCAGCGCGTTTCGTGGCTGGTCTTCGCCGGGCTGCTGGTGATCGCGGCGGTGGTCAACCTGGCGGTGGTCGATCCGGCGGCGAGTCTCGCCGCGACGGCGCGCGCCGCGATCCTGGTGGCGGTGGCCGGCGCCACCTACGACGTCGTCATCGACGCCTATCGGATCGAGCTGCTGACCCCGCGCCAGCTCGGCCCCGGTTCAGGCATGACGCAATATGGCTGGCGCATCGGGTCGACCGCGGCGGCGGCGCTGGCGCTGCTGCTGGCGGCGCGGATCGGCTGGACGGGGGCGTATCTCGCCTGCACCGGCTTCGCCCTGCCGGCGATGGTGACGGGCCTGGTGCTGGGCGAGCCGGCGCGCCGGCTGGTCGTGATCGCCCGGCGGGGGATGGCCGATATCGGCGACGCGATCGTCGGGCCGCTGGTCGAGTTCTTCCGGCGGCCCGGCGCGGTCCTCGTCCTGCTCTTCATCCTGGTCCACAAGGTCGGCGACACGCTGGCGAACCTGACCTTCCGCCTGCTGTTCGACGACATGGGCTACAGCAACGACCAGATCGCCGTCTGGGACGTGGGGGCGGGTTTCTGGGCCTATCTGGCCGGCATCTTCGTCGGCGGCGCGATCTATGCGCGGCTGGGGGTGAAGCGGTCGGTCCTCATCAGCCTCGTCCTGATGGCCGTGTCGAACCTGAGCTTCGCCGGCCTCGCCGCCGCGGGAGAGCCGGTCTCGGCGCTGCTGGGCCTGTCGATCGGCTTCGAGAACTTCGCTAGCGGGGTCGGCGGGGTGACGGTGACGGCCTATTTCTCGGGCTTGTGCGACCTGCGCTTCACCGCCGCGCAATATGCCCTCATCTCGGCCGGGGCGTCGGTCGTCGGACGCCTGCTGACCGGGACGAGCGCCGGCGCGATGATCGAGGCGATGGGCTATGCCCCCTTCTACCTGCTGACGACGGCGCTGGCGGTGCCGGGCATCCTGCTGTTCTGGGTGATGGCGCGGCAGGGGTTGATCGACCGCGCGATCGGCGATGCCGGGGCGGATCAGTCCGGCGGCTGACCGTTCCCGGCCAGCACTTCGCCCGCGAGATAGAGCGACCCCATCACCAGCACGACCGGCGGCTGGGCGCGATCGGCGTGGCGCGCGATCCAGCCGAGCGCGGGCGCGACGCCGTCGGCGGCGCGGCCGGTCAGCCCGGCGGCGCGGGCGGCGGCGGCAAGCGCCGCGGGGGCGTGATGCTCGTGCCCCGGCACCGGCACGGCGTGGATCGTCGCCGCGCGGCCGGCCAGCGCGCGGAGGATGCCGGCCGGGTCCTTGTTGGCCAGCAGCCCCAGGACGATGTGGAACGGCCGCCCGGCCGGCACATGGCCGCGGAACCAGTCGGCCACGGCGCGCGCGGCGGCGGGGTTGTGGCCGCCGTCCAGCCACAGCTCCGACCCCGCCGGCAGCGCCGCCTGGAGCGGGCCGGCCCCGAGCCGCTGCAACCGCGCCGGCCACTCCGCCCAGCCCATCGCGGCGCGTAGCGCGGCGGCGGGGACGGCGATCGCCGGGCTGTGGCGCAGCATCGCGACGGCCAGCGCGGCGTTGGCGGCCTGGTGCGCGCCGGCCAGGCGCGGCAGCGGCAGGTCCACCGCGCCGGCCCCGTCGCGGTAGCGCAGCCGTTTGGCATAGGCGACCGCGTCCCAGCCGCCGCCGCGCGGCAGCCAGCGGGCGCCGGCCGCCGCCGCCGCCTGGCCGACCCGCTCGGCCACCGGCGCGGTGTAGCGCTGGGTCAGGAGGGGCACGCCGCGCTTGGCGATGCCGGCCTTCTCCGCCGCGATCTGCTCCAGCCGGTCGCCCAGGAAGAACTGGTGGTCGATGCCGAGCTGGGCGATGCCGCAGGCGGCCGGCGCCGTGAGCACGTTGGTCGCGTCCAGCCGGCCGCCCAGGCCCACCTCGACGATGCAGGCATCCGCCGGCGTCCCGACGAAGGCCAGGAAGGCGGCGGCGGTGGTGACCTCGAAGAAGCTCGGCGCGATGCCTCCGGCGACGTCCAGCACGCGCGCGAGCAGCATGGCGAGATCGTCGTCGCCGACCAGCCGGCCGGCCAGGCGGATACGCTCGTTGAAGCGGACGAGATGCGGGCTGGTATAGACGTGGCAGCTGAGCCCCGCCGCCTCGATCGCGGCGCGCAGGAAGGCGCAGGTCGAGCCCTTGCCGTTGGTCCCGGCGACATGCAGCACCGGCGGCAGCGCGAGATGCGGGTCGCCCAGCCGGCCGAGCAGCCGCGCGATCCGGTCCAGCCCGAGCACGTCCACCCCGGGCGAGAGGGCGGCGAGCCGGTCGAGCTGCGCCTGGACGGCCGGGGAGGAGGAGACGGCGTGATCGGGCATCCTATGATCTCGCGCGCGCCGGAACTCCCCTCCCTGGAAGGGAGGGGTCGGGGGTGGGTGGCCGCTTGCGCGGCAGTGGCGGGAATAGCCGGTTGACGGCGCGGCCGGTCGCGCCATCATGATGGTCGCGCAAGGCCGGACCCACCCCCAACCCCTCTCTTGCAGGGAGGGGAGCGGGGTTCCGCAACCCCCACCCGTCCGTTCCCTCAGGAGGACATGCCCTCACCCTTCCACGCCCGTGGCGCGGGGCCCTCCCTCTCCCCGGAAGGGAGAGAGGACGAGATACCCCATCAGCCGCGCCAGCGTCGGCCGGAGCTGGTGGCGGTGGGTCACCATGTCGAGCATCCCGTGGTCGAGGAGGTATTCGGCCCGCTGGAACCCCTCCGGCAGCTTCTCGCGGATCGTCGATTCGATCACCCGCTGCCCGGCGAAGCCGATCAGCGCCCCCGGTTCGGCCAGCTGCACGTCGCCCAGCATGGCGTAGCTGGCGGTGACGCCGCCGGTGGTCGGATCGGTCATGACGACGATGTAGGGCAGCCCCGCCTCATGCAGTCTCGCGATGCCGACGGTGGTGCGCGGCATCTGCATGAGCGACAATATGCCCTCCTGCATCCGCGCCCCGCCGGCGGCGGTGAAGACGACATAGGGTGCGGCGGCGGCGATCGCGGCGTCCGCCCCGGCCAGGAAGGCGGCGCCGACGCCCAGCCCCATCGATCCGCCCATGAAGGCGAAGTCCTGCACCCCGACGACGGCGGCCAGCCCCTCGATGGTCCCGCGCGCGTTGACCAGCGCGTCGCCCTCGCCGGTGGCGGCGCGGGCGGCCTTCAGGCGGGCGGCATAGGGCTTCTGGTCGCGGAACTTCAGCGGATCCTCGCGCACCGGCGGCGCCGGCAGCAGCGTGTAGGTGGCGTTGTCGAAGATCTGGGCGAAGCGCGCCTGCGGCCCGATGCGGCCGTGATGGCCGCATTTGGGGCAGACCATCTGGTTCTCGTCATACTCCTTGCGGAAGATCATCTCGCCGCACTGGACGCATTTGTACCAGAGATTGTCCGGCGTCTCGCGCTTGGCGATGAACGGGATCGACTGGCGGACGCGATCGAGCCAGCTCATGCGGCGGCCTCCTGCCGGGCCGAACGGACGGCGTGGCTCAGACGGGACACGAAGGCGCGGACGCCGGGGGCGGGATCGCGCCCGGCGGCGGCCTCGGCGGCGATCACCTCGATGATGGCCGAGCCGACCACCACGCCGTCGGCGACCCGGCCGATGGCGGCCGCCTGTTCGGGGGTGCGCACGCCGAAGCCGACCGCGACGGGCAGGTCGGTGGCGGCCTTCAGCCGGCGGACGGCGGCGGCGACGGAGGCCTCGGCCGCCTGCTGCATCCCCGTGATCCCGGCGACCGAGACGTAATAGAGGAACCCGCCCGCGCCGGCCAGGACGGCGGGCAGCCGGGCGGCGTCGGTGGTCGGGGTGGCCAGGCGGATCGGCGCGACGCCGGCGGCGCGCAGCTGCCCGCCCAGCGCGTCGTCCTCCTCGGCGGGGATGTCGACGCAGATGACGCCGTCGACGCCGGCCCCGGCGCAGGCGTGGGCGAACCACGCCGGTCCGCGCCGCACCATCGGGTTGGCATAGCCCATCAGCACCAGCGGGACGGAGGGGTGGCGCGCGCGGAAGCTTTCCGCCATTGCCAGGATCATGGCGGTCGTCGTTCCCGCGGCGAGCGAGCGCAGGTTGGCCGACTGGATCGCCGGCCCGTCCGCCATCGGATCGGTGAACGGCATCCCCAGTTCGATCACGTCCGCCCCGCCCGCCACCAGCGCGTCGAGAATGGCGGGCGTGATCGCCGGCGCGGGATCGCCGGCGGTGACGAAGCAGACGAGCGCTGGGCGCCCCTGCGCGAAGGCGGCGGCGAGGCGGGTCATAAAGCCCTCTCCCCTCTAGGGGAGAGGGTTGGGAGAGGGGACGACGTAGAAGCTGAGAGCGAGGGTTGCGTTAGTCGCTCGGCCCCTCTCCCCTGGAGGGGAGAGGGAGCTACGGCGTCCCTCATATCGCCACCCCCAGCGCATCGGCCACCGTGAAGATGTCCTTGTCGCCGCGCCCGCACAGATTCGCGATGATGATCCGGTCGCGCGCCATCCCGCGCGCCTTGCGGGCGACGGCGGCGAGGGCGTGGCTGGGTTCGAGGGCGGGGATGATGCCTTCGGTGCGGCAGAGCAGCTGGAAGGCGTCCAGCGCTTCCCGGTCGGTGGCGCTTTCGTAGCTGACCCGGCCGCTTTCGTGCAGCCAGCTATGTTCCGGGCCGATGCCGGGATAGTCGAGGCCGGCGGAGATCGAATGCGCCTCGGTGATCTGGCCGTCGGCGTCCTGGAGCAGGTAGGTGCGGTTGCCGTGCAGCACGCCCGGCTCGCCGCCGGCCAGGCTGGCGGCATGCTTGTCGGTGGCAAGGCCGTGGCCCGCCGCCTCGATGCCGAGCATCGCCACGTCGGTATCGTCGAGGAACGGATGGAACAGCCCGATGGCGTTCGATCCGCCGCCGATCGCGGCCACCAGCAGGTCGGGCAGGCGCCCCTCGGCGGCCATGATCTGCGCCCGCGCCTCGCGGCCGATCACCGACTGGAAATCGCGCACCAGCTCCGGATAGGGATGCGGACCGGCGGCGGTGCCGATGATGTAGAAGGTGTCGTGGACGTTGGCGACCCAGTCGCGCAGCGCCTCGTTCATCGCATCCTTCAGCGTCTGCGATCCCGCAGAGACGCTGCGAATATCGGCGCCCAACAGCTTCATGCGGAACACGTTCGGCTGCTGGCGGGCGATGTCCCGCGCGCCCATGAAGATGGTGCAGGGCAGGCCGAAGCGGGCGGCGACGGTGGCGGTGGCGACGCCGTGCTGGCCGGCCCCGGTCTCGGCGATGATCCGCGTCTTGCCCATCCGGCGGGCGAGCAGGATCTGGCCGATGCAGTTGTTGATCTTGTGCGCGCCGGTATGGTTCAGTTCGTCGCGCTTCAGGTATATCTTCGCCCCCATCCCGTCCGGCGCGCTGTCGCGCAGCGTCTCGGTCAGCCGCTCGGCATGATAGAGCGGGCTCGGCCGGCCGACATAATGGGCGAGGAGATGGTCGAACTCGGCGGCGAAGGCGGGATCGGCCTGCGCGGCGCGATATTCGCGCTCCAGCGACAGGACGAGCGGCATCAGCGTCTCGGCGACGTAGCGGCCGCCGAACTGGCCGAAATGGCCGCGTTCGTCGGGCATGTTGCGCAAGGAGTTGGGCTTGGTCATGACCGGGCGAGCGCTTGGCAGAAGGCGGCGATCCTGTCGACATCCTTGACGCCCGGCGTGCTCTCCACCCCGGAGGAGACATCGACCAGCGTCGCGCCGGTGACGCGGACGGCCTCCGCGACGTTGCCGGCATCGAGCCCGCCGGACAGCGCCCAGGGCAGCGGGTGGCGATGCGCCCGCAACAGCGTCCAGTCGAACCGCAGGCCCATCCCGCCGGGCAGCGTGCCGGGCGGCGTCTTCGCGTCGTAGAGGATGCGGTCGGCGACACCGCCGTAGCTGGCGGCGGCGGCAAGGTCGGCGGCGGTACGGACGGGGATCGCCTTCCACAGTTCGACACCGGAGGTCCTGAGTGACGCGAGCCGTTCGGGCGTTTCGCCGCCGTGGAGTTGGACGGCGGTGAGACGCGCGGCGGCGACGGCGTGGCGCAGGGCCGCATCGTCGGGATCGACGAATATGCCGACGCGGCCGACGCCGGCCGGCGTCGCGAGCGACCCGGCCCGCTCCGGCGCCACGTCGCGCGGGCTGCGGCCGAAGAAGACGAAGCCGACATGGCTCGCCCCGCCGGCGATCGCGGCGTCGAGCGTGGCGGCGGTGGAGAGGTCGCAGATTTTGGCGGAGGGCATGAGGCTATATAATCATCCTGCCGTCATGCTGAACTCGTTTCAGCATCCATCTCTCAGCAACTCCCATCGCCCAAGTGGATGGATGGACCCTGAAACAGGTTCAGGGTGACGGTGTGTTCCCAAGGCGGGCCTACAGCGTCGCCTCGATCGCGCGCGCCGCCTGGTCCGGGTCCTCGGCGGCGGTGATGGGCCGGCCGACGACGATGATCGAGGCGCCGGCGTCGAGCGCGGCGCGCGGGGTCATCATGCGCTTCTGGTCGCCGGCGGCGCTGCCGCCGGGGCGCACGCCGGGGACGACGAAGAAGCCGTGCGGCCAGGCCGCGCGCACGGCGGCGACCTCGTGCCCCGAACAGACGATCCCGTCGAGCCCCGCCGCATGGGCCAGCGCCGCCAGCCGCAGCACCTGGTCACGCGCCGCGCCGCCGACGCCGGTCTCGGCCAGGTCCGCGGCGTCGAGGCTGGTGAGGAGGGTGACCGCCACCACCTTCGTGGCGGGCGGGGCGGCGGCCTTGGCGTCCTCCATCATCGCCCGCCCGCCGGCGGCGTGGACGGTGATGATCGCCGGCTCCAGCGGGTTCAGCGCCTGCACCGCCTTGGCGACGGTGTTGGGGATGTCGTGCAGCTTCAGGTCGAGGAAGATCGGCAGGCCGACGCCCGCCATCTCGCGCACCCCGGCCCGGCCGTTGGCGAGGAAGAACTCCAGGCCGAGCTTCAGCCCGCCGACATGATGGCGCAGCGTGTCGGCGAGGCCGCGCGCGCGGGCCAGATCCGGCATGTCGATCGCGACGTAGAGCGGGCGGCTCATCAGCCCGGGACCGGCGGCGCCGGTATCGGCACCGGCGCGGGTGGGGGCGTGGCCATCGCGCCGCCCGCCGCCGGATCGACCGCGGCGCCGCGCAGTTCGGCCAGGGCGCGTTCCGCCGCGTCCAGCCGCCGCCGCAGCCGCCAGCGGCGCGCCTGGAGCACCAGCCAGGTCGGCAGCAGCCCGGTGAGGAAGGCGAGCAGCAGCAGCACGGGCAGCTTCGCCTCCACGACCATCCCGCCCCACAGCGACAGCGCCACCACCGTCCAGTTGTTGAACGCGAAGACGACCGCGACGACCGCCAGGATCACCCAGAACAAGGTCTTGAGGAATTGCATGGCGCCGGTCTCCGATCGGCGAGTGTAGGCGAGAGAGGAGGGTGTTGGCCAGTGCGCCATGCCGCGCCGTCCGGTGGCATGGCTGCAACGCCGACGCGAAAAGGCACGGCGCCGCGACGAGCCGTGCGACCCGCGGCGTGGACGGGCGTTCGATCCTATGGCCAACGTCCCGCGCTTGCGTCATAAGCCGGCCGATGCAAGCGGGACGGGTGCGGATGAGGCGGCGAGCCATGCTGGTCGGTCGCCTTGGCAGAGGATTGCATTGATGAAGACCCGCGTGGCGATCGCCCTGTTCGTGATCTGCGTCGCCGCCGATCTGGCGCTGGCCGACTGGTCGCTCGACTGGCGGATCGTGCCGGCGCTGCTGGTCGGCTGGTATCTGGCCGATCTCGCCTCGGGCATCGTCCACATGGTGATGGATTATCTGCCCTGCCCCAAGGGGGTCGGGCTGGATCGGCTGTTCTTCTACCGGGGTGCGCGCGATTCGGACGACTACGCCGCCCTGCGGCGCGAGGTGATGGCGCGGATCGGGCCGATCGACCGGCTGCTGTTCGACTTCAAGATCCACCATCCGCGGCCCGGCGCGCTGGGGCGGCGCTCGCTCTACCAGCAGGTGGGATCGACGATCCGGTTCATGGGCCTGCCGATCGCGGCCGGCTTCGCGCTGCTCGCCGTCGCGGTCCCCGTGCCGGGTTTCGTGATGGCGGCGCTGCTCGCCTTCCTGCTCGGCGGCGTATTCTCGCAATATTTCCACGGCAGCCTGCATCGGCTCCACAATCCGCGCTTCATCTCCGCGATGCGACAGGCCGGGCTGCTGATGACGCCGGCCAGGCACGACGTGCATCATCGTTCGCTGCAACAGGATTTCAGCACCATCAACGGCTGGTCCAACCCGCTGCTGAACGTCGTCTTCCGCTCGCTCCGCGCGCATGGCAAGCTGGCGGATCATGGGCTGGAGCCGTCCTGAGCGGTTGCCCGTTTCGCTGAACGAGGCTATGTTCCCGCTTCGTTCGTGAAGGCGGGGCGGTTGGCGAAACTCCAGAAGCGATATGTCTGCCAGGCCTGCGGCGCGGTGGCGTCCAAGTGGCAGGGGATGTGCGTCGATTGCGGCGCGTGGAACACGCTGGTCGAGGATGCCGGCGCCGTCGTCACCCCCTTCGCCGCGCGGCATGACCTGAGGACCGGCGGCCGCGCGGTCACGCTGCTGGGGCTGGATGCCGAGGTCGCGCTGCCGCCGCGCATCTCGACCGGCCTGCCCGAGTTCGACCGCGCCGTCGGCGGCGGGCTGGTGGCGGGATCGGCGACGCTGATCGGCGGCGATCCGGGCATCGGCAAGTCGACGCTCCTGTTGCAGGTGGCGGCGCGCCTCGCGCTCGGCGGGCTGTCGGTCGCCTATATCTCGGGCGAGGAGGCGGCGGACCAGGTGCGGCTGCGCGCGCGGCGGCTGGGGCTGGGC
>CAXTHU010000048.1:0-14752 GCA_964244125.1 uncultured Sphingomonadaceae bacterium | reverse complement strand
GCGGACGGGGGAGGTATCAGGCCGGAAGCGCTTCCGTCAAAGCCGGACCCGTATTCCTGCGCAGCGATCTTTTCGAACAGGGCTTACGATCCGGACCGACCTTCACGCACCCGGATATCCGTCATCCTTCGATTTCGCCTCCGCCTCCTCCAGCCGCGCGCGTTCGATCGTGTCGGGGCGGGAGAAGAGGCGGCGGAGCATGGGTGCGCTGCGCGGTTCGCCGCCGCGCATCCTGCGGATGGCCCAGCGCAGCAGCGGCCCCGGCGTCACAGGTCGACGCCGGCGGCGATCGCCTCCAGCTTGCGGACCCGCTCGCGCAGGTCGGCCAGCTCGATCCGCGCGGCGGGCGAGGCGCTCCGCTCGCCGCCGTCGTGCATCGCGCCGCCGAGATGCGCGCGTTGCAGGTCGAGCCAGCCGCTCCAGCCCTTCAGCGCCGTCAGGCTCAGGATGGCGACGCCGGCGAGCGCCGAGGCGGCGAGCGTCGCGATGGTGATCGGATCGGTCATCGGTCAACCTTCCCGGTTCGTGGCGCGATCGCGCCGGTCCTCTTCCAGCCGCGCCAGGCGCGGGTCTTCGGCGGCGCGGTCGCGCCGGTCGCGCAGCGCCTCGATCTGGCGATCGAGGCTGCTGCTGTCGTCGGTGGCGATCCGCTCCAGCACCGCCAGCCGGTCCTTCAGCGCGCGCACCTCCTGGCGCAGCTGCGTCGCATCGGGATCGGCGGCATGGGCGAGCTTGCGCTCCTCATGCGACATTCCCGTCCGCACCAGCCTGGCGATCACGACGATCGCCACGATCAGCACCACCATCCATTGTGAACCGCCCATCGTCTTGGTCCTCCCGTTTCCTGTCGCGTTCAGTTCAGCGGCTGGTCGCGCAGCCGCTCGATCTCGTCGGCGAGATGCGCCGAGCGATCGGTCAGCAGCCGCTCCAGCACCGCCACCCGCTGTTCCAGCCGCGCGGTCTTGGCGGCATATTGCGCGGCGCTCTCGGCCGTGCGGTTGCCCATGATCTCCAGCTCCCGCTCCTTGAACTTCAGGTGGCTGCGGTAGATCTTCGAACCGATGCCGCCGACGATGGCGACGATCGGGATCAGGAAGACGATCTCGAACCCCATGGTGTTGTCCCCGTCTCTTGGTCGGTGCCTAGCGCAGGCGCTCGATCTCGGCGGTCAAGCGCGAGGGCTGGTCGGTGGCGATGCGTTCCAGCACCGCCAGCCGATCCTCCAGCCGCACGATCATGCCCTTCAGCTTCTCGTTCTCGGTCGCCAGCAGCTCGGCCTCGCGCGACTGTTCCTTGTTGACATTGCGGCCCCAATCGTCGGTGACCGGATAGCCGTGGTGCGCGCGGATCAGGTTGTTGATGACCCAGGCCGTCATGCAGATGCCAATGATGGCGATGACGAAAAACGGATCGTGAAAATCCATGGTCTGTCTCCCCAATAAGCCCGCGCCTCAGCGCAGGCTGTCGATCTCGTTGGCCAGCACGCTGTTCTGGCTGGTATAATGCAGCTCGACGTCGGCCAGCCGGCGGTCCAGCTCGCGGAACTTGGAGCGGACGTCGCGGATCGAGTTGGTCGGCTTGCGGCGCACGCCCTGCCAGAACTTCGCCGTCTCGCGATCCTCGTAGTCGAGCTCGCGCGGCCGGTCCGGCGCCATCTTGGCGGTGGCCCAATAGGCGATCAGCGTCCACGGGAAGCCGCCGGCGAAGGTCAGGATGACGAGGCCGATGCGGACCAGCGTGACGTCCAGGCCGGTATAGTCGGCGATGCCGGCGCAGACGCCCGACCATTTGCGCTCGCCGCGGTTGAGGTAGAACTTGGTGTGACGGGCGTTCATGGCGGTCGTCCCCTGTTGAATGATCGGATCAGCGTTCGAAGCGGCTGCGCGGCGCGCGGTCGCGGTCGCGGCGGACCCGCAGCTCGTCCTCGCGCTCGGTCCGCTCGTGCCGGTCGTCGGCCAGCGCGGCATAGGTGTTCTCCGGCCGGGCCAGGCCGGGGCGGAAGTTCGGATTGTCGGCGGCGACGATGCGCTCGACCGTATCGACCCGGTCCGACAGCCGGCGGGCGAGATCGTAAAGCTCGTCCATCAGGTTCTCGTCCTCGACCGAGAGCGAGCGGCTCTGCTTGAGCCGGAGGACGAAGTGGAAGATCATCGCCGGGAGAGCGAGGAACAGGATCGCGACGATGGCGACCGGAACCAGTATGTCCTCCATGGCTCAGCCCTCCCCGCCGGTGCCGGGGGCCGGCCGGCGGAAGCGCGCCTTCAGCGCCTCCAGCTCGGCGTCCACCTTCTCGGCCGATTTCAACTCGGCGATCTCCTCCTCCAGGCTCTTGGGCGGCGCGCCCAGCGCCAGCGCGTCGGCGCGGCCCTCGGCGAAGTCGGCGCGGCGTTCCAATATGTCGAAGCGGCTGAACGCCTCCTCGACCTTCGATCCCTGATACATCTCGCGCATCCGCTCGCGGTTGTGCGCCGTCTCGATGCGGGTCATGATGCCGTTCTGCTTGGTGCGCGCCTCGCGCAGCTTGCCTTGCAGCTTGGCGATGTCGCCCTCGGCGGCGCGCAGCGCGTCGTCCAGCACGTCGATCTCGGCGTTGAGCTGGCTGGCCATGTCGACCGCCTTCTGCTTTTCGATCAGCGCCGCCTTGGCCAGGTCCTCGCGCTCCTTGGAGAGCGCCAGCTCGGCCTTCTCGGTCCAGCTCATCTGGAGCCGGTCGAGCTTGGCGACATGGCGGCGCATCTCCTTCTGGTCGGCGATGGTGCGCGCGGCGGACGCGCGGACTTCGACCAGCGTCTCCTCCATTTCGAGGATTATCATGCGGATCATCTTGGCCGGATCTTCCGACCGATCCAGCAGATCGGCCATGTTGGCGGCGATGATGTCGCGGGTGCGGGAGAAAATCCCCATCGGTCACTCCTTCAGGAACTCTGGCTCGACATCCGTAGCCGATTCGATGCCGGGGCGGCAGTGGAGGCGCGCCGCCCCGGCAAACTCTCGACCGAGGCGATCACATGGCGACCGCCACGTCGCGAAGACCGCTCTCGTTCGACGAACCGCCGATGGCGTTCGACGCGACCACCGTGACGGGGGCGCCGGCGCGGCGGGCGGCGGCGACGCTGCGGGCGTCGCGGCCGAACACCAGGTTCATGGTCACCTCGGCGCCCCGGCGGCCGGGCAGGCTGGGCCAGGCGACGGCGTGCGCCGTCACCAGCGCCTCGTGGTCGAGCGCGACGTTGCCGGACGACCGCATGATGCGCGCGCCGCCGACCTTGCCGGCGCCGTCCAGGCTGACCGCGACGGTCGCCGTCGCGGTGCCGCGCGCGGGCGCGGCGGCGGCGGAGCGGGCGGCGGCGGTGGCGATGCGGCCCTCGGCCTTGTGCTGCCAGGAGGCGGTCGCCGCCCGGGCCGGGCCGACGGCGGCGCCGACGCAGGCGGTGGACACGACCAGCGCGCCGATGGCGGCGGTGGCGATCTGGCGGAAATCGGTGCTGGCGAAGATGGACATAGTGGGTCTCCCTGACCTTGGCTGGTTGATCTCGTCCCGGCCCCTGCCGGTCACGCAAACAGCTTTGCAGGAGCCGTGCCAATTCGATGGAAGCCCGGAAACAGGCGGTTTCGCCGCCCGAAGCCGCTCCCCCGCCGATTTGATCTTGCGAAACATTGGGATTTTGCGCCAACCAACGGCCATGGAGCGCGACAACCATTTCATCGGCCAGTCCGGCGCCTTCCTCGACAGCGTCGAGCGGGCGAGCCGCGCCGCCGCCCTGAACCGGCCGGTGCTGGTGATCGGCGAGCGCGGTACGGGCAAGGAACTGATCGCCGAGCGGCTCCACCGCCTGTCCCCGCGCTGGACCGGACCGCTGGTGACGCTGAACTGCGCCGCGCTGCCCGAGACGCTGATCGAGGCCGAACTGTTCGGCCATGAGGCGGGCGCCTTCACCGGCGCGACGCGGGCGCGGATGGGCCGGTTCGAGGAGGCGCATGGCGGCACGCTGTTCCTCGACGAGCTGGCGACGCTGTCCAGCGGAGCGCAGGAGCGGCTGCTGCGCGCGGTCGAATATGGCGAGGTGACGCGGATCGGCTCGTCGCGGGCGGTGCGCGTCGACGTCCGCATCGTCGCGGCCACCAACGAGCATCTGCCGGCACTGGTCGAAAACGGACGGTTCCGCGCCGACCTGCTCGATCGCCTCAGCTTCGAGGTCGTGACCCTGCCGCCGCTCCGCGCGCGGGAGGGCGACGTGGCGGTGCTGTCGGAGCATTTCGGCCGGCGGATGGCGTCGGAACTGGAGTGGGAGCGCTGGCCCGGCTTCACCGCCACGGCGCGCGCCGCCCTCCTCGGCCACGACTGGCCGGGCAACGTGCGCGAGCTGCGCAACGTCGTCGAGCGCGCGGTCTATCGCTGGGACGCGCCCGACCAGCCGGTCGACGCGATCATCTTCGATCCCTTCGCCTCGCCCTGGCGGCCGGCGGCGGAGACCAGGGGGACCGGCGAGATCGTGCCGGTCGCCGCGCCCGGCCCGGCGCCGGCGCATGCCGATTGCGACGATTTCAGGAAGGCGGTCGAGTCGCACGAGCGGGCGTTGCTCGAATCCGCCCTCCATCGCTGCCGCCACAACCAGCGCGCCACCGCGCTGGCGCTGAAGCTGACCTACGACCAGCTGCGCCACGCGCTCAGGCGGCACGATCTGCTGGAGCGGACGCCGGCGCCCGGCTGACACCCCGGCTCGACTGCGGCGCCCGATAAAAGCCTGCCCCTTTTGCGGCGACAGGCGTTAGGAGACGCGGACCACGTCCGAGCAAAGGAGACGCCGCCATGGCCTTTTCACTTCCCCCCCTCCCCTATGCCTATGACGCGCTGGAGCCGACCATCGACGAGGCGACGATGAAGCTGCATCACGACAAGCATCATCAGGCCTATACCGACAAGCTGAACGAGGCGGTCGCGGCCGATGCCTCGCTGGAGGGCAAGACCATCGAGGAGATCATGGGGCTGATCTCGTCGCAGCCCAAGAAGGTGCGCGACAATGGCGGCGGCTACTGGAACCACCTGTTCTTCTGGGACACGATGAAGGGCGGCGGCGGGCAGCCGGGCGGCGCGCTGGCGGCGGCGATCGATGCCAAGTTCGGCTCGCTCGACGCGCTCAAGACCAAGTTCAACGAGGCCGGCGTCGGCCAGTTCGGTTCGGGCTGGGTGTGGCTGATCGTCGATGCCGCCGGCGAGCTGGCGGTGACGGCATCGCCCAACCAGGACAATCCGCTGTTCGACGACGCGCCCGTCAAGGGCACCCCGATCCTAGGCAACGACGTGTGGGAACACGCCTATTACCTCACCTACAACAACCGCCGGCCGGATTATCTGAAGGCGTGGTGGAACGTGGTGAACTGGGACAAGGCGGCCGAACGCTACGAAGCCGCGATCGGCTGAAGCCAGAAGCCCTCTCCCTCCGGGGAGAGGGGGCAAGGTCATCCCGTCGGCGGCACTTCTTCCGCCACCTTCGCCTCGTCCACCGCCAGCCCGTGCTTCATCAGCACGGGCATGTGGGCCAGCGCGAACAGGATCGTCGCCGGGAACACGCCCCACAGCTTGTAGCCGATCCAGATCGAGGTCGACACCGACCGCCATACCGCCTCGTTCCCCGCCGCCATGACGAGGAAGAAGAACGCCCAGTTGCGCGACAGGATCGCCCAGCCGCGATCGGTCAGCCCCGGATAGGCGGTGCCCAGCACCAGCTTCAGCGTCGGCCGGCCGCTCCACAGGCCGAAGAACAGGATCGATGACAGCATGAGGTAGTAGATCGTCGGCTTCACCTTGATGAAGCTGTCGTCATGCAGCCAGAGCGTCAGCCCGCCGAAGCCCAGCACCATCACCCCGGAGAACATCAGCATCTTCGAGATGCCGCCGCCCCACAGCTTCGACAGGATCATCGCCAGCGCCGTCGCCGCCATGAACGCGCCCGTCGCCACGAACACCTTCTGCTCCGCCGGCACGGGTGCGGCGAGGTTGGCGGCGAAGAAGGCGAGGAGCGGGCCGAAGTCGAGCGCCAGGCGCCGGCCGGCGGATATGGGTTTGGGGGTCATGACGTTCCGCGCGGGGTTGGAAGCTTGTGCTCCTGCGCAGGCGGGAGCCCCGTCGCGATGATGTCGGGATGGCGCGCGACGTTCCCGGCCGCCCCCGACTGGGCTCCCGCCTGCGCAGGAGTACGGCAAAGCAGCCTCACCGTCCCACCCCGGCGATCGCGTCGGCCAACTCGCGCGCGTCGAACGGGCGCAGGTCGTCCATCCCCTCGCCCACCCCGATGGCGTGGATCGGCAGGCCGAACCGCTCCGCCGCCGCCACCAGCACGCCGCCGCGCGCGGTGCCGTCCAGCTTCGTCATCACCAGCCCCGTCACCCCCGCGTCGCGGCCGAAGATCTCGATCTGGGAGAGCGCGTTCTGCCCGGTGGTGGCGTCCAGCACCAGCAGCACGTCATGCGGCGCCGCCGGGTTCAGCCGGCCCAGCACGCGCCTGATCTTGGCCAGCTCGTCCATCAGCCCGGCCTTGTTCTGGAGCCGGCCGGCGGTGTCGACGATCAGCACGTCGATGCCCCTGGCGGTGCCCTGCCTCACCCCCTCGAACACCAGGCTCGCCGCGTCGCCGCCCTGCTCGCCGGCGATGACCGGCACGCCGACGCGGGTCGCCCAGACCTTCAGCTGCTCGATCGCCGCCGCCCGGAAGGTGTCGCCGGCGACCAGCATGACGCCGTAATCCTGCTCGGTCAGCAGCCGCGCCAGCTTGGCGATGGTCGTCGTCTTGCCCGAACCGTTGACGCCGATCACCAGGATCACCTGCGGCCGGGGAAAGGCCTCGATCTCCAGGGGCCTGGCGACCGGGCCGAGGATCGCGGCCAGCTCGTCGGCGATGGACGCGCGCAGGGCCTGCTCGGTCAGGCCCAGCGGGAAGCGCTCGGCCGCCAGCCGCCGGCGGACGCGGCCGGCGGTGGCGGGGCCGAGATCGGAGGCGATCAGCGCCTCCTCCACCGCGTCCAGCGTCGCCTCGTCCAGCTGCGCCCGCCCGACCAGCCCGCCGAGATTCTCGCCCAGCCGGCCGGAGGTGCGGGCGAGGCCGCCGAGCAACTTCTCGTGCCAGGAGGCGGTCATGCGGGGATGCCGACGAGGGTGTCGCCGGCGACGGCGGTGATGCGGGTCGGGACGATACGGCCGATCGCCTCACCCCGATCGTCACCCCGGACTCGTTCCAGGGTCCGTCCGTCCGCGGGCGCGAGCGGCGGGATGGATGCCGAAACCAGTTCGGCATGACGGACCGGACGGGGAGAAGTCACCCGCACCTCCGCGAAGCTCGCCGCATGCCCGCGCCCGTCGGCGCGCTCGACCAGCACCTGCTGCGTCGTCCCGACCAGCGTCGCCAGCCACGCCGCCCGCCGCCGCGCCGCCGCCGCGCGCAGCGCCCTCGCCCGCGCCTTGATCGCGCGCCCGTCCACCTGCGGCATCCGCGCCGCCGGGGTGCCGGCGCGCGGCGAATAGGGGAAGACATGGCCGAAGACGATGTCGCAGTCGTCGATCAGCCTCAGGCTGTTGGCGGCCATTTCGTCGGTCTCGGTGGGGAAGCCGGCGATGAGGTCCGCGCCGACGGCGATCTCCGGCCGCCTGGCCTTCAGCCGCGCCACCATGCGGATCGCATCCGCCGCCGAGTGACGGCGCTTCATCCGCTTCAGGATCATGTCGTCGCCGGACTGGAGCGACAGGTGGAGGTGCGGCATCACCCGCTCCTCGCCGGTCGCCAGGTCGAACAGCCGGTCGTCGATCTCGACCGAATCGAGCGACGACAGGCGCAGGCGCTTCAGCCCCGGCACATGGCGCAGGATACGCTCCACCAGCAGCCCCAGGCTGGGGCCGCCGGGCAGGTCGGGGCCGTAGGAGGTGACGTCGACGCCGGTCAGCACCACCTCGCGGAAGCCTTCATCCACCAGCGCTCCGATCCGCTCCACCACCAGCCCCGCCGGCATCGAGCGGCTGTTTCCCCGGCCATGGGGGATGACGCAGAAGGTGCAGCGATGGTCGCAGCCGTTCTGCACCTCGACGAAGGCCCGCGCACGATCCGCGAAGCCGGCGGCGAGATGCGGCGCGGTCTCGCGCACGGCCATGATGTCCGACACGCGGATCCGGTCGGTCGAGGGGCCAAAGGCGGCGGGCGCCAGCTTCTCGGCGTTGCCCAGCACCTGCGACACCTCGGCCATGGCGGCGAAGCGGGCGGGCTCGATCTGGGCGGCGCAGCCGGTGACGACGATGCGCGCGTCGGGACGCCGGCGGGCGGCGCGGCGGATCGCCTGTCGCGCCTGGCGCACCGCCTCCTCGGTGACGGCGCAGCTGTTGACGATGATGAGGTCGTCCTGCCCCCCGGCGGCGACGCGCATCGCCTCGCCCTCGGCGAAGTTCAGCCGGCAGCCCAGCGTGATGAGTTCCGGCCCGCTCATGCCGCGAGCAGGGCGTCGGGCAGGTCGCCGGTGAAGACGTGGGTGGCGGGGCCGGTCATGGTGACGCCGCCGCCCGGCGCCCAGTCGATGACGAGCGGCCCGCCGGGCAGGTGGACGGTCACCGGCGCCGCCGCCAGCCGGCGCGCGATCGCCGCGACGGCGACGGCGCAGGCGCCGGTGCCGCAGGCCCGCGTCAGGCCGGCGCCGCGCTCCCAGCTGCGCGCGGTGATGGCGGAAGGGCCGGCGACCTGCGCGACGTGGACGTTGGTCCGTTCCGGAAACAGCGCGTCCCGCTCGATCGTCGGGCCGATCGCGGCGAGATCGACGGCGGCGACGTCGGCGACGAAGAAGACGACGTGCGGATTGCCCATGTTGACCGCGAAAGGTGTCTCCAGCCCGTCCCAGCCGACCGGCATCGCGGCGGTATCCATGGCGTAGGCGAGCGGGATGGCGCCCCAGTCGAGCCCGGGCGCTCCCATGTCGACGCTGACGCCGCCATCGTCGAGCCGCGCGCGCAGCAGCCCGGCCGCCGTCTCGATCGCGCAATCCCGCCCGACCAGCGCAGCGACGCAGCGGGTCGCGTTGCCGCAGGCGGCGACCTCCGATCCGTCGGCGTTCCAGATGCGCATCGCGACGTCGGCGACGGCGGACGGCCCGACGACGATCAGCTGGTCGCAGCCGACGCCGGTGCGCCGGTCGGCCACGGCCCGCGCCGTGGTCGCGTCGAAGGCGAAGGGCCGGTCACGCGCGTCGACGACGACGAAGTCGTTGCCGAGGCCGTGCATCTTGTGGAACCGCCGGTTCATCGGCGCGCGATCTAGGATGGGCGGCGGGCGAAGTCCATCGACCGCCGGCCGGCGCGCCATCCGACCGGCCCTTGCCGCGATCGCCGCGCGGCGCTATGGAGCCTGCCGTCGTTCCCAACGACCCCAAGGTATCGGCGCCCGTAAGGCGCCACGCCGGCCGACGAGTATTCGTCCGCCGGCGTGTTTTGCGTTGGGGATTGGGGAAGAAAGGAGCCGGCCCATGTTCGACAGTCTCAGCGATCGGCTCGGCGGCGTGTTCGACCGGCTGCGCGGGCGCGGCGCGCTGACCGAGGCCGACGTGCGCCAGGCGATGCGCGAGGTGCGGATCGCGCTGCTCGAAGCCGACGTGGCGCTGCCGGTGGTGCGCGACTTCGTCGACAAGGCGACGGAAGCGGCGGTCGGCCAATCGGTGCTGCGCTCGATCACGCCGGGGCAGCAGGTCGTCAAGATCGTCCATGACGGCCTGGTCGAGATGCTCGGCGGCACGGCGCAGGGCGAGGCGGCCGATCTGGCGCTCGACGTCGCGCCGCCGGCCGTCGTGATGATGGTCGGGCTGCAAGGGTCGGGCAAGACCACCAGCACCGCCAAGATCGCCCGCCGCCTGATGGCCAAAGGCCGCGGCAAGGTGCTGATGGCGTCGCTCGACGTCGCGCGGCCGGCCGCGCAGGAGCAGCTGGCGACGCTGGGCGCGCAGGTGTCGGTGGCGACGCTGCCGATCGTCGCCGGGCAGCAGCCGGTGGACATCGCCCGGCGGGCGCTGTCGGCGGCGAGGCTCCAGGGCTATGACGTGCTGATGCTCGACACCGCCGGGCGGCTGCATGTCGACCAGGCGCTGATGGACGAGATGCGCGCCGTGTCCGACATCGCCCGGCCGCAGGAGGTGCTGCTGGTCGTCGATGCGCTGACCGGGCAGGACGCGGTGAACGTCGCGCGCAGTTTTACGGAGCAGGTGCCGCTGACCGGCGTCGTGCTGACGCGGATGGACGGCGACTCGCGCGGCGGCGCGGCGCTGTCGATGCGCGCCGTCACCGGCCGGCCGATCAAGTTCGTCGGCACCGGCGAGAAGATGGACGCGCTGGAGCTGTTCCAGCCCGAGCGCGTCGCCGGCCGCATCCTGGGCATGGGTGACGTCGTCAGCCTGGTCGAGCGCGCGGCCGAGACGATCCAGGTCGAGGAGGCGGAGAAGCTCGCCGGGCGGATGGCCAAGGGGCTGTTCGACCTCAACGACCTCCGCGCGCAGCTCGCCCAGATGCAGCGGATGGGCGGCCTGTCCGGGCTGGCGGCGATGCTGCCCGGCGTCAAGCAGGTGAAGAACGCCATGGCCAGCGGCCAGGTGGACGATCGCATCCTCGTCCGCATGGACGCGATGATCGGATCGATGACGCCCAAGGAGCGCGGACGCCCCGAACTGCTCAACGCCAAGCGCAAGATCAGGGTCGCCAAGGGCAGCGGCACGACGGTGCAGGACGTCAACCGGCTGCTGAAGATGCATCAGGACATGGCGGGTGCCATGAAGAAGCTGAAGAAGATGGGCGGGCTGAAGGGCCTGGCCGGGATGTTCGGCGGCGGCGGCATGGGCGGACCGGGCGATCCGGGCGGGATGCTCGGCGGTCCGGGTGGCCTGCCGGGATTGCCCGGTCCCGGCGGCGGTCTCCCGCCCGGCTTCGGCAAGTTCAAGAAATAAGTCACGAAATCAGCAAGAAGGAATAATCGAATGTCCGTTTCCATCCGCCTGTCGCGCGGCGGCGCCAAGAAGCGCCCCTATTACCGCATCGTCGTCGCCAATTCGCGCGCCCCGCGCGACGGCGCCTTCATCGAGAAGATCGGCACCTACAACCCGATGCTGGCCAAGGACGACGCGAAGCGCGTCGTCCTTGACGCCGAGCGCGCGAAGCATTGGCTGGGCGTCGGCGCGCAGCCGACCGACCGCGTCGCCCGCTTTCTCGACGCCGCCGGCGTGAAAGAGCGCACCGCCGGCAACAACCCCAACAAGGGCAAGCCCGGCGAGAAGGCGACCGAGCGCGCCGAGGAGCGCGCGACGAAGGCCGCCGCCGCGGCCGAGGCGGCCAAGCCGCCGGTGGTCGAGGAGCCGGCCGCCGATGCGCCCGCCGAGGGCGGCGGCGAGGCGACGCCGGCCGAAGGCGCCGAACACGCCGAGGGCTGAACCACATGTCGGACCGCCCCGTGACGCTGGCCGCCATCGTCGGCGCGCATGGCGTCGCGGGCGAGGTCCGGCTGAAGCTCTTCACCGACGACCTTTCCCCCTATCCCCGGCTCGACGCCGGGCCGGGGCGGGTGTTCACGGTGAAGAGCCTGCGCCCCGGCCCCGCCGGCGCGGTGGCCCGCCTCGCCGAGGTGGGCGATCGGGGTACTGCCGAGGCGCTGCGCGGCACCGCGCTGACGGTGCCGCGCTCGGCCCTTCCCGCGCTCGGGCCGGGGGAATATTACCACGCCGACCTGATCGGCCTGCCGGCGGTGTCCAGCGAAGGCGAGCCGCTGGGGTCCGTGGCGGCGATCGCCGATTTCGGCGCCGGCGACGTGATCGAGATCGAGCGGCCGGACGGCCGGCGCTTCATGGTGCCGATGCGGCGGCAGGCGGTGCCCGAATGGGACGCGACGCGGCTGGTGGTGGACGCGGCGTTCGTGGCGTAGTATATACGCGGCGTATCTACGGAGGATGCGATGACCCGCGAATGGACCATGAAGAGCTTCAAGTCGGGCAATTCGGTTGCCCTGCGCGTGCCGGCCTCCGTCGGGATCGCGCCGGGCGAGGCGTGGCGGCTGGTCGAGGACGGCGAGGATTACCGGCTGGAGAAGGTCGGCCGGCCGAAGCGCAAGTTCAACATCGAGAAAGTGTGGGGCTCGGCGACAAACCTTCGGTTGATTGACCCGGATGACCGCTGGTTCGAGGAGCGGTCGCTGGACTTTGGCCTTGAGAGTTCAGGGAAGGCGTGAAATACCTGCTCGACTCGAACGTCGTCATTAAACTCGCTCGCGGTATCGGCGGCGCGCTTCAGGCACGGGCTGCGGCGTGTGAGGAGGACGATATGGCGACTTCGGCCGTCGTCCTTGCCGAAGTGATGCGTGGCTCGTTGAACGAGAAGCCACCGCCTGCCGAAGACTTGCGGATTTTTCTCGAAGAGGTGTCCGTACTGCCCTTCGACGACAAGGCCGCTTTCGTTTATGCGAGGCTTCCGTTCCGGCGCTCCAGCTACGACCGGCTGATCGCGGCTCATGCCCTGTCGCTTGGCTTGACGGTCGTGACCGAGAACGTCCGTCATTTCACCGACGTGCCGGGATTGAAGGTAGAGAATTGGACGATCTGACGGCCCGCCGACGGTGACCTTCGCCGCCACCATCCTCACCCTCTTCCCCGAGATGTTCCCCGGCCCGCTCGGGATCAGCCTTGCGGGCCGTGCGCTGGCCGAGGGACGGTGGTCGCTCGACGCGGTGAACATCCGCGATTTCGCCGCCGACCGCCACCGCACCGTCGACGGGCCGCCGGCGGGCGGCGGGGCGGGTATGGTGCTGCGGGCGGACGTGCTGGCCGCCGCGATCGACGCGCAGCCGGCCGGACGGCCGGTGCTGGCGATGACCCCGAGGGGCGCCCCGCTCACCCAGGCGCGGGTGCGCACCCTCGCCGGCGGCCCCGGCGCGATCGTCCTGTGCGGCCGGTTCGAAGGCTTCGACGAGCGGTTGTTCGAGGCGCGCGCGATCGAGCCGGTCTCGATCGGCGACTACGTCCTGTCGGGCGGGGAGCCGGCGGCGCTGGTGCTGCTGGATGCTTGCATCCGCCTGCTGCCCGGCGTAATGGGCGCGGCTTCGAGCGGGGACGACGAGAGCTTCGAGACGGGGCTGATCGAATATCCCCACTATACCCGTCCCGCGACGTGGGAAGGGCGCACGATCCCGCAAGTGCTGCGATCTGGGGATCATGCGGCGGTGGCGGCATGGCGGAAAGCCATGGCCGGGACCGACACAAGGCTAAGGCGGCCGGACCTGTGGGAGCGTCATGACGGCGCTCGGGTCGGTCGCCCTCTGGCGCGCGGCGACGAACGGGATTGATGCCATGAACCTGATCCAGACGCTCGAGGCCGAGGCCATCGCGCATTTCAACGAGACCAAGTCCATCCCCGTCTTCCGCCCGGGCGACACGCTGAAGGTCGGCGTCCGCGTGGTCGAGGGCGAGCGCACGCGCGTGCAGGCCTATGAGGGCGTATGCATCGCGCGGGCCAACAAGGGCATGGGTTCGAGCTTCACCGTCCGCAAGATCAGCTTCGGCGAGGGTGTCGAGCGCGTCTTCCCGCTCTATTCGCCCAACCTCGATTCGATCGAGGTGGTGCGCCGCGGCGTCGTCCGCCGCGCCAAGCTCTATTATCTGCGCGGCCGCACCGGCAAGTCCGCCCGCATCGCCGAGCGCCGCGACCCGCGCCCCGGCGCCTGAGCCCACGACCATGGCAGGGCACGGGTGGCGCGGCCGCCCGCGCCCTCGTCCTGTCTGCGACGACGGGCGTGGCGCGGTCAGACCCGCCGCGCGAAGACGATCGCCGCGACGCCGACCACCGCCAGGATCGCGCCGCGGAGGATCCACGGGCGCTGGTCGATCATGAAGCTGGCGGCGGGATAGGGAAAGACGCCCGATCCCTGCGCCATCCACAGGATGCCCATGGCGAGCGCGACGATCCCCACGGCGAGCAAGATCGGACGCGGCATGGCATTCCCCCCAGGACCGACGATCGGCCTCGTGACGCGATCAGAACATGGCCGGGGCCGAAGCACCAGCGTTTCCGGAGGGAACGATGCGCCTTCGCCGCCGGCCGCCACCTGTGGTCCGGGCCGAGGCGAACGCATGCCCGCCGGAAAGGCGAAGGCTGGACAGCCGGCATCGCTTGCCCCAAGCGCGCCTCCGGCACACAAGGAGCGGTGAGGGATGGCGTATCGGGTGGTGGTGGCGGGGGCGACCGGCAATGTCGGGCGCGAGATGCTCAACATCCTGGCCGAGCGCGAGTTTCCGATCGGCGAGATCGCCGCCGTCGCCTCGGCGCGCAGCCAGGGCGACCAGATCGAGTTCGGCGAGACCGGCCGGATGCTGAAGGTGCGGAATATCGAGAACTTCGATCCCGCCGGCTGGGACATGGCGCTGTTCGCGATCGGCGCGGCGGCGACCAAGCTGCATGCCCCGCGCTTCGCCGCCGCCGGCTGCACGGTGATCGACAATTCGTCGCATTACCGCATGGACCCGGACGTGCCGCTGATCGTGCCGGAGGTGAATCCCCAGGCGATCGACGGCTATCGCCGCCGCAACATCATCGCCAACCCCAACTGCTCGACCGCGCAGATGGTCGTGGCGCTGAAGCCGCTGCACGATGCCGCGACGATCACGCGGGTGGTCGTCTCGACCTACCAGTCGGTGTCCGGCGCCGGCAAGGCGGGGATGGACGAGCTGTTCGAGCAGAGCCGCAACATCTTCGTCGGCG
>CAXTHU010000047.1:0-14871 GCA_964244125.1 uncultured Sphingomonadaceae bacterium | reverse complement strand
CGAGGCCGGTGGCCTCCCGCGCGATCTCGATCTCGCCGTCGAACTCGACGTAGACATATCCGGCGCGCGGCTCATGCACCCGGCAGCGCTCCAGCGCGCGGGCCGCGACGACGACGGGGGCGAACTCGGGCACGTCCAGCACGTAGAAACCGCTCATGCCACCGGCGCTTCCTCGCGCTGGTGCCGGGCGACATGATCGGCCTTGATCCGCCAGAGCTGCTCGATCGTCGTCCAGTTCCCCGCATCGGCCAGTTTCAGCGCGGCGGCGATGGTGATGTCGGCATCGGTGCCGTCGATCCGCTCCAGCGCGCGCAACGGCCGGGTGATCTCCAGCGGGTAGAAATTGGGGTCGCGGAAATAGACCGATTCCAACACCTCGTGCCTGACCGACTGGCTGACCTGCACCCCGGCCGCCTCCAGCCGGGCCTGCCAGGCGAGCAGTTCCTCCTCGGTCTCGACCCGCCAAGCGGTGTGGTTGGCCATCGCCATATAACCGCGCGGCACGACGAACTCGGGCGGCTGGTCCGTGCCGATATAGTGGAAGAAGGCGATCGTGCTGCCGCCGCCGGCATCGAAGAAGAAATGGATGAAGTCGGCATGTGCCTCCTTCTCCCGTCCCCAGCCCTTGGCGGTGATGGCGTGGACGAGTGGGAGGCCCAGCTTGTCGCGGTAGAACTCGACCGTCTCGCGCAGCTTCCAGGTCGGGCGCGCCGTGTGGTCGACGCCGTTCAGCGTCAATCTGCGCGTCGTGCCAACGTCGAGCATCGTTCCGTCTCCCGTCGTGAAATCACTTGCCAAGATTCCACGCCACCGTCAATATATCGACTAGCGCGACGAAAGCGCGTGTGGGCGATGGGGTGGTCGATGGCGCGGATCGCGGTGGTTGGGGGCGGACCGGCGGGGCTGCTGTTCGCCAAGCTCGCCAGCCAGGCCGATCCGGCGCATCGCATCGACGTGTTCGAGCAGAACCCGGCGGACGCCACCTACGGCTTCGGCGTGGTCCTGGCCGACGTGGCGCTCGACATCCTGGCCGCCGTCGATCCCGGGCTGAAGACCGCGATCAGCGACATCGCCGAGTTCCAGGACCGCATCACCCTCGTCCACAAGGGCGTGCCGATCGCGTTGAAGGGCGGCTTCATGGGGATCAGCCGCGTCCGGCTGTTGCAGGCGATGCAGCGGAACGCGCTGGACGCCGGCGTGTCGATCCACTTCGAACGGCGGGTGAGCGATCCGGCGGCGCTCGGCGACTACGACCTGATCGTCGGCGCCGACGGGGTGAACAGCGCGATCCGCGATGCGCTCAACGCCCATTTCCAGGCCGTGAAGGAGCCGCGGCGCAACAAGTGGGTCTGGTATGCCACGCCCAAGCGGCTCGATTCGGTCGGGCTGATCTTCCAGTCGACGGAGCACGGCACCTTCATCGCCCACAGCTATCGCTTCTCCCCCGACCTCGGCACCTTCGTGATCGAATGCAGCCCCGAGACCTGGGCGTCGGCGGGGCTGGACGAAGCGAGCGAGGAGGACAGCAAGGCCTTTTGCGCCCGCGTGTTCGCGCCGTTCCTGGAAGGCGCGCCGCTGGTCGGCAACCGCTCGGGCTGGTTCAACCCGGAGTTCGTCACGAGCCGCCACTGGCATCACGGCAACGTCGTGCTGATCGGCGACGCGCTGAAGACGGTGCATCCCTCGATCGGCTCGGGCACGCGGGTCGGCATGCAGGACGCGATCGCGCTGGCCGAGGCGCTCTCGGCCTGCGGCGGCGACATCCCCCTGACGCTGGCCACCTTCGAACGGAACCGGCGCGGCGGCGCGGACGGCTTCCAGGATGCGGCGATGAAGAGCATCCTGTGGTACGAGACGGTCGACGAGCGGATGGACCTCGATCCGCCCGCCTTCGCCTATGACTACATGAAGCGGACCGGACGCGTCAGCGACGAGCGGCTGCGACGGATCGATCCCGAGTTCGCCGCGCTGGCCGAGCGGCACGAACTGCTCGCCGCCATCTGAGCCATCGGATAACGCAACGGCATACCGCTCCCTCGATCAGGCCAACAGGCCGCCGGGGGTGACATCGATCAGAAAGGGAGAGGATCATGAAGAGCATCACGTCATCCGTCGCGACGGCGCTGGCGATGGCCGGCGCCGCGCCGGCCATCGCGCAGGACGCCCCGCCTGCGGCGGCGGCGCCCGCCGCGACCGCGCCCGGCGCGGCGGCCGATCAGCCGCCCGCCACCGACGAGATCGGCGACATCATCGTCACCGCGCAGAAACGCTCGGAGAATCTCCAGAGGGTCCCGATCGTCATCACCGCGATCAGCGGGCCGCAGCTCGCGACCGCCGGCGTCACCAGCCTGGCGACGCTGAACACCGTCGCCCCGGGCTACAACTCGCGCAACGTGTCGGGCGCCTTCCAGCCCTATCTGCGCGGCATCGGCACGTCGAGCAACGTCGTCGAGAACCCCGTCGCGCTCTATATCGACGGCGTCTACATCCCGCAGCAGCGCGAAGGCATCCGCGAGCTGCCCGACATCGAGCAGGTGGCGGTGCTGAAGGGGCCGCAGGGCACGCTGTTCGGCCGCAACGCGACCGGCGGCGTCATCCAGATCACCACCCGCGCGCCGTCGCAGGCCACGGAGGTCGCGGCGCATGCCGGGATCGACAATTACGCGACGGTGCGGGCCGGCGCCTTCCTGTCCGGCGGTCTCGCCGACGGCCTCGCCGCCAGCGTGTCGATCGACTATGCCAGCCAGGGCGACGGCTACGGCACCAACCTGACCACCGGCAACGACACCTTCAAGCTCCAGCATTCGCTGTCGCTGCGCGGCAAGCTGCGCTGGGACGCGGGCGCCGACACCGTCGTCACGATCATCGGCGACTATATGGACCGCCGCGAACGCGCCTTCACCTTCGTGCCCTATCGCGGCACGACGCTGGTCAGGCCGATCGGGCCGCTGGGGAGCAGGTTCGACACCTATTCGCCGGTCGATCCCTATACCGCATTCAAGGGCGGCGGGGGGAGCATCGAGATCGATCATGACTTCGATTTCGCCAAGCTCGTCTCGATCACCTCCTATCGCCGGGGATCGTCGAGCTACCTGTTCGACGACGCGCCGGTCGGCGTGCCCGTCTTCTACGTCCGGGTCGATCCGGGCAACCAGCCCAACCGGGATTTCACCCAGGAGATCCAGCTGGTCTCGACGAACAGCGACAGCTTCACCTGGACCGCCGGCGTCTTCTATTACCACAACCGGCTGGCGAACGAGGTGCGGCGCAACTTCTTCGCCCCCTTCTACCGCGCGACGGTGGCGCCGCCCACGGTGAACCGGCAGACCGATACGTTCGGCGCCGAGACCACGGAATCCATCGCGCCCTTCGGCCAGGTCGGCATCGAGCTGTTCGAGGGCACCAGGCTCACGCTCGGCGCGCGCTGGACCTACGAGAAGCGCGAACTGCACGACGCCCTGATCCGCAGCACCCGCTATAACGGCACGGTGGTCGACGTGCCGTTCACGCCGGGCGCGCTGACGATCAAGAAGCCGACCTGGCGCATCGCGCTCGACCACCAGTTCGGGCCGGACGTGCTGGGCTACGTCTCCTACAATCGCGGCATCAAGAGCGGCGGCTTCAACATCCTCAACCCGTCCAACCCGGCCTACCTGCCCGAGCGGCTCGACGCGTATGAGGCCGGCTTCAAGACCGAGCTGTTCGACCGCCGGCTGCGCTTCAACGTCGGCGCCTTCTACTACAACTACAGCAACCTCCAGATCACGCAGTTCGTCGGCGTCACCCAGAGCATCGTCAACGGCGCGAAGGCCGAGCTCTACGGGATCGACGTCGACTTCAACGCTCGCCTGACGCCGGAACTGAGCCTGTCGGGCGGCCTGGAGGCGCTGCATACCGAGTTCAAGGAATACAGGAACGCGGTCGGCAGCGTGCCGCGGGCGGACGGCGGCGCCACCCTGATCGCGATCGACGCCTCGGGCAACCGCATCCCGCAGGCGCAGAAGTTCGTCGCCTCGCTGTCGGGCGACTACGAGCGCGCGTTCGGTTTCGGAACGCTGCACTTCAACCTCACCGGCTCCTATAACGGCGACTATTATATCGAGGCGGACAATTTCCTGCGTCAGCCCGCCTACGGCCTGGTCAACACCTCGCTGGCGTGGACGTCGCCGGACAAGCGCTACACCGTGTCGATCTGGGGGCGGAACCTGCTCGACGAGCGCATCATCTTCAATGCGTCGAGCCAGGCGATCGGCTATCCGACCTCCTATGGCCAGCCGCCGCGCACATACGGCGTGACCGGCCGGCTCAACTTCCGATGAGGCGCGGCGTCAGGCGGGGATGTCGCGCTGGTTGAGCGCCGAGCGGCGGAAGAGATCGCCGAGATGCTGGGCGATCGGCGTCAGCGGGAAGCGGGACCGGCTGACCATGCAGATCGTCGGCGCCGCCAGCTCTTCCGTCACCCTGATATGGGCCAGCAGCCGGCTGGTGCGGATGAAGGCGAGCCATTGCTGCGGCAGCATGGCGAGGATGTCGGAGGACGCCGCCACGGTTATCATCGACAGCGCGCTCTGCGCCTGAACGGCGATGACCGGCGCGGGCAGGTCGTGCCGCTCGAACAGCGGGGACAGTTCGGCCCCGCTGTCCATCGTCACCGAGGTCGCGACCCACCGCGCGTCGGCGAGTTCGGCGAGCGAGGTCGCGCCGGCGAGCGGATGGCCGCGACGGCCCAGCACCACCCGGCGGTTCTCGAACAGCGTCTCGGCGACATGCTCGCCGTTCAGGCTGTCCTCCGACAGCGGCCCGACATAGAAGTCGATCGCGCCGCTGCGGATGTCGGCTTCCATGGCGGGGAACAGCCCCTCGGTGATCCGCAGCCGCACGTCGGGATAGCGCCGGCGGAACGGCTCCAGCACCGCCGGCAGCATCGAGACATGCGGCGCGGTGGACAGGCCGATCGACACGGTGCCGGCGCTGATGCCCTTCATTTGCAGCACCTCGTCGCGGGCGCGCGCGAGTTCGAGCTGGACGGCGGTGCTGCGCCTGACGAACGCCTCGCCGATCGGGGTCAGCGTCATGCCGCTCGCGCTGCGCTCGAACAGCGTCACGCCCAGTTCGTGTTCGAGATCGCGGATGCTGCGCGTGATCGCCGGCTGGGCGATGCCGAGATGACGGGCGGCGCGGCGCAGGCCGCCCAGTTCGGCCACGGCGCAGAGCTGGGTGAGCTGGACGAGCTTCATGATGATACCGGATTAGCAACACCTGCGACGTTTTGCCATCGCTTCCTGGCGCCACACTTCGGCTACGAAGACGGCCTACGGTGCGCGCAGACGCCCGGATCGGGAATGAAGAAGGAGGGGCTGTGAAGATTTCAGGCAAGTTCGGGCTGCTGGCGGCGACGTCGGCGACGGCCCTGGTCGTATTCGCCGCCGCGCCGGTGCGCGCGCAGGATGCCCCCGCGCCGGTCGCCGCACCCGCGCCGACCGATCCGACCCCGCTGGCGCAGGGCGCGGCCGCGTCCGCCGACGCCGCGTCGGCCAACGCCACGCCCTCCAACACCTCGCCGATCGATACCGCGCCGGGCAATGCCGCGCCGACCGATGCCGCGGCGGGCGAGGAAGGCCTGGGCGACATCATCGTCACGGCGCAGCGGCGTTCCGAGAGCCTGCAACGCGCGGCCGTCCCGGTCAGCGTCGTCCAGGGTTCGGACCTCGTCGCCGCCGGCATCACCGATCCGGGCCGGCTGGGCGAACTCGCCCCCGCGCTGACGGTGCAGCCGTCCAGCACCGGCAACCTCATCTTCCTACGCGGCGTCGGCAATTTCACGCTGACGCCGAACAGCGATCCGGCGATCGCGTTCAACTATGACGGCGTCTATATCGGCCGCCCCACCTCGACCAACGGCCTGTTCTACGATCTCGACCGGATCGAGGTGCTGAAAGGGCCGCAGGGCACGCTCTACGGCCGCAACGCCACCGGCGGGGCGATCAACGTGATCCCCACCCAGCCGAAGCTGGGCGAACTGTCCGGCTACGCGACCGCCAGCTACGGCAATTACGACACCGTGCTGGCGGAAGGGGCGATCAACGTGCCGCTGGGCGACGACGGCGCGCTGCGCGTCTCGGCCAGCACCTCGCGTCACGACGGCTATCTGCGCGACGGCACGTCCGACGACAAGACGACCTCGTTCCGCGCGCAGTTGAAGGCGGCGCTGACCCCGTCGCTGACCGTCCGCATCGCCGCCGACTACAGCCATGTCGGCGGCATCGGCGACGGCGTGTCCTACATCAGCAACTACAACTTCAACCCGTTCGCCGGCGGCTACGTCACGGTGAAGCCGGCGCTGGGCCTGGGGGAGGGCCTCTACACGCCGGCGGCGCAGGCCTATCGCACCACGATCACCGCCGGCCCCTCCGGCCGCAGGCAGGATGCGATCTCGCCCTATCCGTTCCGGAGCAACGATTTCTACGGCGCCAACGCGCAGATCGACTACGACACGGGCGCCGGCACGCTCACCATCATCCCGGCCTGGCGCTACGCCTCGCTCAACTACCTCGCCGAGGCCGCGTCCTTCCCCTACCGCAACCGCGAGAAGGACGAGCAGTTCAGCATCGAGGCGCGGTTTGCCGGCACGCGGATCGGCCCGATCGACTATATCGTCGGCGGCTATTTCTACGACGATTCGATCCGCGCCCGGACGGCGCTGAACCTGTCGGCGGCGCAGAACTTCCTGGTCCAGCGATTCGACAACCGCTCCTTCGCGCCGTTCGGACGGGTGACGGCGCATGTCTCCGACCGGCTGCGGCTCGTCGGCGGCCTGCGCTATTCCAAGGACATCAAGAGCTTCGTCGGATCGGGCATCGCGCTCAACCTGGTCTGCCTGGTCCGGCCGGCGGGCATCCCGACCTGCCCCAACGCGCGCCTGTTCACCACGGTCGACAGCATCTCGCAGGTGCCCTTCGCCGTGCCGTCCGGCCCCGCGCCGATCCCCCAGGGCGCATCGGGCGCGATCATCATCCGCAGCGACAGCTTCTACAACAACAAGCAGACCAACGACCGCGTCACCTATCACGGCGGCGTCGAGTTCGACGTGGCGGAGCGGTCGCTGTTCTACGCGACGGTGGAATCGGGCTATCGCTCGGGCGGCTTCTCGGCGGCGCAAGGGTTCGAGACGTATCAGCCCGAACTCATCACCGCCTATACCGTCGGCCTGAAGAACCGCTTCCTCGACAATCGCGTGCAGCTGAACGTCGAGGGGTTCCTGTGGAACTACAAGGACCAGCAGGTCTCGCATCTCGGCCTCGATCTCAGCGGCCGCACCGCGCAGTTCATCGAGAATATCGGCCGCTCGCGGATCAAGGGCATCGAGGTCGAGGGCCGCGTGCTCGTGACGCCGACGACCCTGTTCAGCGCCGACGTCCAGTATCTCGACGCCAAGAACCGTTCGTTCACCTATCAGCAGGGCAGCGCGACCGGCGCCCCGCTGACTGGCTGCACCTTCGCGCTGTCGGCCAATCCGGCGATCTACAACGTCGACTGCGCGGGCAAGCAGGCCTACAACTCGCCGAAGTGGACGGTGAACCTGGCGGCGCAGCAGACGTTCAATGTCGGCGACTACAAGTTCGTCGCCGGCGGCGACACGCAGTACAAGACCAGCCGCACGGTCGGCTTCGAGTTCTTGCCCGAACAGCGGGTCGGATCGACCTGGATGACCAACGCGCAGCTTTCCTTCGGCCCGGCCAACGACAGCTGGTCGATCGCCGGCTTCGTCCGCAACATCGAGAACAACCGCATCCTGAACTTCGCCGTGACGCATCCGCTGGCCAATGCCCTGGTCGGCGGATCGACCGCGCCGAGGACCTATGGCGCGCGGGCATCGGTCAAGTTCTGACCGACATGCGGTGAGGCGTGTTCGCCGCCTGATCGGCGCCGCCCTGATCGGCGGCGCCGCGTGCCTGCCCGGCGGCGCGAACGGCTTGCCCGCCCCGCCCGGGCTGCTGCTGACCGGCGTGACCGTCGTCGACACGCGCGACGGCCGCCTGTCGCCGGGCATGGCGATCGAGATCGCCGGCGGGCGCATCGTCCGGATCGGGCGGACCGGCTCCTTCAGTCCGGCGAAGGGCGCCCGGCGGGTGGATGCGCGCGGCCGGTTCGCCGTGCCGGGCTTCGTCGACATGCACGCCCATCCGCTGGATTCGCCCGATCCCGCCGACAGCCTGGCGCTGATGCTGGCCAACGGCATCACCGGCTTCCGCCAGATGTCGGGTTCCCCGGCGCTGCTCCGCGCCCGCCGCGCGGGCATGCTGCCGACCGACAGGGCCGGATCCCCCGCCCTGCTGGCGATGCCCGGGACGATCCTGACGCCCCAGAACGTACCGACGCCGCCGGCGGCGGCGGCCGAGGTGGATCGCCAGAAGGCCGACGGCGCCGACTTCATCAAGGTCGTGCAGATGAGCCCGCCGGTGTTCTTCGCCGTCGCGGCCGAGGCCGGGCGGCAGGGCCTGCCGTTTCTCGGCCACCTGCCGCCCGGTGTGCCGGCGACCGATGCGGCCAGGGCCGGCATGCGCTCGATCGAGCATCTCGGCCCCAACGGCGCGATCCTCATCAGCTGTTCCGGCGAGGAGCCGGCGATCCGGGCGGCGATGGCGCGGCAGCCGCCGGCCGCTCCCCCCGCCCCGCCCGCGCAGGGTGCGTCGCCGCGGCCGCCGATCGACCCGCGCGTCCTCGTCAACCCGATCCTCCAGATCCCGGCGGCGGGCTTCGCCGGGCTGGAGCGGACGATCGGCGGCTATGACGAGGCGCGGTGCGCGGCGGTGGCGCGCACGCTCGCCGAGGGCATGGTGTGGCAGGTGCCGACGCTGCTGCGGCTGAAGACGATGGAGTTCGGCGATGCCGCCGCGTTCCGCCGCGACCCGAACCTGCGCTATGTCGCCCCCGCCACGCGCGCGTTGTGGAACGACGTCGCCGATGCGTTCGGGAAAGCCGAGACGCCGGCGACGCGCGCGACGCTCGCCCGCCTGTTCGCGACGCAGCTGCGACTCGTCGGGGTGTTCGCGCGCGCGGGGGTGCCGATGATGGCGGGGACCGATTTCGGCGGCGGCTGGGAGATCGCCGGCTTCGGCCTGCACCAGGAGTTCGACCTGCTCGCCCAGGCCGGGCTGGCCCCGCTCGCCATCCTCCAGATGACGACGCTGAACCCCGCCCGCTTCCTCGGCCGCGAGACGACGATGGGCCGCGTCGCGGTCGGCCAGGATGCCGACCTGGTGCTGCTCGATGCCGACCCGGTGGCGAGCGTCGCGGCGCTCCACCGGATCGGCGGCGTCGTCCGCGCCGGCCGCTATCATCCCGCCGCCGCCCTCAATCGCATGAAGGCGGCGGTCGCGGCCCGTCATGCGGCGGCCGGCGGCACGGGATGATCCGCCACGGATCTTCGGTCCCGGCCGGTCAGCCCCGCTCCCGCCGCAGCCGCTCCCAATGGGCCATGCGTTCGGCGATCCTCGCCTCGTGGCCGCGCGGCGCGGGGGTGTAGAAGATGCGGGCCGGCATCTCCGCCGGCCAGTAATCCTCGCCCGAAAAGGCATCCTCGGCATCGTGGTCGTAGGCATAGCCCTTGCCGTAGCCGATGTCCTTCATCAGCCGGGTCGGCGCGTTCAGTATGCTGGCGGGCGGCATCAGCGAGCCCGTTTCCCGCGCCGCCTTCCACGCCGATTTCTGCGCCATGTAGGCCGCGTTCGATTTGGGTGCGGTGGCGCAGTAGAGGCACGCCTGGACGATCGCCAGCTCGCCCTCGGGCGAGCCGAGGAAGTCGTAGCTGTCCTTGGCGGCGAGGCACTGGACCAGCGCCTGCGGATCGGCCAGGCCGATATCCTCCGAGGCGAAGCGGACGAGGCGGCGCAGCAGGTAGAGCGGCTGCTCCCCCGCCGTCAGCATCCGCGCCAGATAGTAGAGCGCCGCCTGCGGATCGGAGCCGCGCAGGGATTTGTGCAGCGCCGAGATGAGGTTGTAATGCCCCTCGCGATCCTTGTCGTAGACCGCCACCCGCCGGTGGAGCAGCGCCGACAGCGCGGCGGGATCGAGCGGTGCGGCCGGCGCGATCGAGAACAGCGTCTCCGCCTGGTTGAGCAGGAAGCGCCCGTCGCCGTCGGCCGCCGCGACCAGCGCCGCGCGCGCATCCGGGGTGAGCGGGAGGGGCCGCGCCTCGGCTATCTCCGCCCGATCGAGCAGCCGGCCGAGCGCCGCGGCATCGAGCCGGTGGAGGATCAGCACCTGCGCGCGCGACAGCAGCGCGGCGTTCAGTTCGAACGAGGGATTCTCGGTCGTGGCGCCGACCAGCGTGACGGTGCCGTCCTCGACATAGGGCAGGAAGCCGTCCTGCTGGGCGCGGTTGAAACGGTGGATCTCGTCCACGAACAGCAGCGTGCGCCGGCCCAGCCGGGCCTGGTCGCGCGCCTCGGCGAAGACCTTCTTCAGCTCGGCGACGCCCGAGAACACCGCCGAGATGGCGGCGAAGCGCAGGCCCACGGCGTCGGCGAGCAGCCGGGCGACGGTCGTCTTGCCGGTGCCCGGCGGCCCCCACAATATCATCGACGACAGCCGCCCGGCGGCGACCATCCGGCCGATCGCCCCCTCGGCGCCGGTCAGGTGATCCTGCCCGACGACATCCGCCAGCCGCGCCGGGCGCAGCCGGTCGGCGAGCGGGGTCTGGGCGGCGTCGGGCGCGGCATCGGTAGCGAAGAGGTCGGCCATGGGCGGAATATAGGTGGCCGGGCGCGTTTCGCAGCCAGGTCGCGCACCGCACCAGCTCGCCGATACCCGTTCCCCGGCGGAGGCCGGGACGAAACAGGTGATGGGACCGCATTTTCTTTCGTCGGGGCTTGCGTCGCCGGTCCTCCAAGATATATCGCAGATCATCGTAAAGATATATCGGAGCTACTACGAATGCGTTTTGGAAATGGATATGCCAGCTGGACCGGCGGGCATCGCGGTGCCGGCGGGCCGGGTCGCGGCGGCTGGGGGCGGGGGGTCGACGACCTCGCCATGGATATCGCCGCGCAGGCGATGGGCGGCGGCGGGCGCGGGCGGCGGCGGGTGTTCGACGGCGGCGAATTGCGGCTCGTGCTGCTGAAGCTGGCCGAGGATGCCCCGCGCCACGGCTACGACCTGATCCGCGCGATCGAGGATCGCACCGCCGGCGCCTATGCGCCCAGCCCCGGCGTCGTCTATCCGACGCTCACCCTGCTGGAGGACATGGGCCTGCTCGACGAGCGAAAGGCCGAGGGATCGCGCAAGCTGTTCGCCATCACCGATGCCGGCCGCGTCCAGCTGGCCGAAAAGGCCGAGGAGGTGGCGGCGCTGTTCGCCCGGCTCGACGCGCTGGGCAGCCAGAGCCGGCGCACCGATGCCCAGCCGGTGCGGCGCGCGATGCAAAATCTGCGCGCCGTGCTGCACCAGCGGCTGGGGCGCGGCGAGATGTCGGACGAGACCGCACATGAGATCGCCGGGCTGATCGACGCGCTGGCGCAGAAGGTCGAGCGCCTGTGAACGGGACGTGGGTGGCGGGGTAGGCGATTCCTCCCCTCCCCTTCAGGGGAGGGGCTTTGGGTTCACGGCACCCGGCTTGCCCCCGGCAGCACGCCGCCATTGGCACGCTGGCGCAGGATGCGGAGATAGGCGGCGATCAGCGCGTCGTTGACCTGGTCCCAGCCATAGCGCTCGCTCGCCACGCGGCCGGCGGCGCCGGCCGCGGCGCGGGATTTCCCGTCGCGGCAGTAATGCGCCAGCGCGTCGGCGAAGCGCTCGGTCGCGCCGGGGCGGATCAGCCGGCCGGTGACGCCGTCGGCGACCAGGCTCTCGCTGCCGGTGGCGCGGGCGGCGATGACCGGCAAGCCCGCCGCCATCGCCTCCAGCGTCACGTTGCCGAAGGTCTCGGTTACCGACGGGTTGAACAGCATGTCCATCGAGGCGACGGCGCGGCCGAGATCGGCGCCGCCCTGGAAGCCGGCGAAGACCGCGCCCGGCAGGCGATGCTCGAACCACGCCCGCGCCGGGCCGGCGCCGACGACCAGCACCCGGTGCGGCACGCCGCGTGCGGCGACGCGCTCGACCGCGTCGGAAAAGACGTCGAGGCCCTTTTCCATCACCAGCCGGCCGACGAAGCCGATCACGGGCACGTCGTCGGCGAGGCCCAGGCTCCGCCGCCAGGCGGGATCGCGCCTGGCCGGCGAGAAGATGTCGCGCTCCACCCCGCGCGACCAGATCTCGACGTCGAGGCTCATCCGTTGGTCGCGCAGCAGCTGCGCCATCGATTCGGAGGGCGCGAAGATCGCGTCGCAGCGGCGGTAGAAGCGCCGGAGCAACGCCTCCACCACCGGCTCCAGGAAGGTGAGGCCGTAATAGCGCGGATAGGTCTCGAAGCGGGTATGGACCGAGGCGACGACCGGCAGCTTCAGGTGGCGGGCGAGCGACACCCCGGCATGGCCGAGGAAATCCGGGCTGGCGACATGAAAGATGTTCGGCCCGAACTCGCGCAAGTCCCGCCTGCCGCGCGGCGAGATGCCGAGCGGCAGGCGGTATTCGCCGCGCCCGGGAAAGGGCATCGCCGGTACGCCGACCAGCTTGCCGGTGCTGGGAAAGGCCGGGGTGCGGGATTTGGGCGAATAGATCCGCACCGCCGCCCCGCGCTGGATCAACCGCCCGACCATCCGGTTCAGCGCCTGGTTCGCGCCATCCCGGACATAGTTGTAGTTGCCGGAGAACAGCGCGACGCGAAGCTCGGAGACGTCCATCGTGCGGGGCTTAACGGGGTGGGGGGTTGGGGGGAAGGGTCGGACGCGGCGGTTCCCCGGCGAGGGCCGGGGTCCAGTCGGGAAGGCCATGGGATGGTCGTTGCGCGCGTCATTCAGGCTTTTCCAACCGGACCCCGGCCTTCGCCGGGGAACAGGTTGGTGCTAGGGTATCCCCATGCCGCGCACCCCCTGCATCCAGGTCTGCACGATCGACCGGCCGTCCGGCTGGTGCGTCGGCTGCGGGCGGACGGTGGCGGAGATCGGCGGCTGGGGCCGGTTCGGCGCGCTCCGCCGGCGGTGGGTCATGGCGCGCCTCGCCCGGCGGTTGCGGCTCCTTTCGGAACGGCGGGGGCGCGACGCGGGTTGACCGGCCGACCAGCCGGAGAGACGCCATGGCGACCGAGTTCACCCCCACCCTGAAGATGGCCGCCAACGCGAGGAAGGGCCTGAAGCTGCGCGAGCAGTTCAAGCGCGGCGGCACCGCCGTCGGCGTCCGTCGCGCGCACCAGCTGGCCGACCGCGCCGCCGTCTCGGCCAAGGACGTGAAGGCGATGCACAGCTATTTCGCCCGCCACGGCGTCGACAAGGACGGCAAGGCGAAGGCGTGGGGCGATGCGAGCGACCCGTCCGCCGGCTATATCGCGTGGCTGCTATGGGGCGGCGAGGAGGGCAAGACATGGGCGGACGCCAAACGTGCGGCGCTGGAGGATTGATGCGGGAAGGGCGCCCCGGACGGGACGCCCCTGTTCTCGCCGGTCCGAGGACGGCAGATGCGCGCTTCGGCCGCGATGTCTGGATGCGGACGGATTCGTGGTGTCGATTGGTGGGAAAGCGGCGACCGGCGCGTCCTGCCACGGGCACCCGGGAGGACTTTTTCTAGTGACCGCGCCTCAGGCGGCCGATGATGCCTTCCACTTCCCACGCCCACGAAGATGACCAGGGCGGTTCGTGGTCGGCGGTTCGCGAAGCTCCGTCTGCCGGATGACTTCGCGCCGGTCGCCTGGCGATCATCCGAAGAACGAGTCGCCATGCTCCGTCCGTGATCGTTGATCGGACGATCGGGACGGGGAACTTGTAACCGAATCGGTTCGCTATGTCAAGCGTCCGTCGGCCCGCTTCCGTCCGGGGCGCGCGCTCGGGATGGACGGGGAACGGATGCGGGTGGGATCGGAACATCCCGGCGGGGACGGGCGATGGACCATGGGCCATGGATACGAAAACGCCGCCGACCTTGCGGCGGCGGCGTTCCGCTTCGTCGCGGCGGGCGATCAACCGTTCAGGTAATCGCCCGCATCGGCATCCGTCCCGTGGCCGGACGCGGCGACCTCGCCAAGCGGATCGTCGCCGGTGCCGGCGGCGTCGCGCGCCGATCGGGCCAGTTCGGCCGCATGCTCCTCGGCGGCTGAGTTCGGCGCGGCGATGGCGGCGGCGAAGGACCGCTGCTGCGCGCGGAGCGCCGCGTCGCGCGACGAGGCGGTGACGCGCAGGCGGGTGAGGCCGGCGCCGGTGCCCGCCGGGATCAGCCGGCCGACGATGACGTTCTCCTTGAGGCCGTTCAGCGTGTCGATCTTGCCCTGGACGGCGGCCTCGGTCAGCACGCGGGTCGTTTCCTGGAAGGAGGCGGCCGAGATGAAGCTGCGCGTCTGGAGCGAGGCCTTGGTGATGCCGAGCAGGACCGGCTTGCCCTCCGCCGGCTGGCCGCCGGTGGCGACGATCTTGGCGTTGATGTCGTCCATGTCCTCGCGCTCGACCTGTTCGCCCGGCAGCAGGGTGGTGTCGCCGGCGGCGGTGATCTCGACCTTCAGCAGCATCTGGCGGACGATCGTCTCGATATGCTTGTCGTTGATCTTCACGCCCTGGAGGCGATAGACCTCCTGGATCTCCGAGACGAGATATTCCGCCAGCGGCTCGATCCCCAGCACCTCCAGGATGTCGTGCGGATCGGGCGAGCCGCCGATCAGGTTGTCGCCGCGCTTGACGTAGTCGCCTTCCTGGACGTCGATCACCTTGGACTTGGGGACCAGATAGTCGATCACGTCGGAGCCGTCGTCCGGGCGGATGCTGATCTTGCGCTTGGCCTTGTAGTCCT
>CAXTHU010000046.1:0-15186 GCA_964244125.1 uncultured Sphingomonadaceae bacterium | reverse complement strand
CCGACGTGCGCATCCGCGGCACCCGCACCGAACTGCTGCGGACCCTCACCGCCGCTTCTGGCGTAGAGGCGGCGGTTCTGGGAACTAGTCCTTTTGGACCGAAATGGTGCCGGGTGTCGGACTCGAACCGACGGCCTACCGCTTACAAGGCGGTTGCTCTACCAGCTGAGCTAACCCGGCGCTTCAGCGTTGCACAGATGCGGCAGGCGCGGCCTTCCGTCCAGTCCTCCCGAATCCATGTTGCATCGCACAAGGTTTCATGATGCATTCCCGTCCGAGGGGTGGAGGTTAAGCGTCGGGTAACCGGAGCGGCGTATCCTCCACCTCGAGGCCGGACGAGCGGGGAGACGGTGCAGTGGGGATCAAGTCCAAGCCGGCCGACGGCGCGATGAGTCTCAGCGAAATGAAGGAGTTCGCCACTTTCGCGACGGCGACGCAGCGCTATGTCCGCCGCGCGCTGGACGTCGGGCTGGATCGGCGCGACGCCATCGCCCGCTGGTCGCGCGATCCGATCGAGGCGGCGAGCATCCGGGCGCAGGCGCGGGTCTATGCCCGGCTGGACCACATCCGCCACCATGTCCCCGACGACAGCGGGCTGGATGCGGTGGAGCCGTTCTTCGCGCCGCTGGTGATGATCTCCGCCTTCGACCTGGGGCAGGAGCGGCTGTCGAGCTTCGGCGCCTATCGCTTCCTCTACGAGCGGCTGATCGGCGCCTCGGTGCGGCCGTGGCTGCCGGGCGCCTTCTGCGCGGCGGCGTCGCTGCCGCACCTCCATCCGGAGCGGCGGCGCACGCTGCTCCAGTCGATCAGCGAGGCGGCCGCGACGGCGCCCGGCTGGTCCAACCGGGAGCCGTGCTTCTTTCCCGAATGGGTCGACAAGGTGGATCTGCGGCTGGCGAGCTGAGCGGCATCAAGCCGTCGGACGGTCCGCCAGCCGGCGCCGCCCGCTGCCCGGCGAGGAGCGGACCGCCAGGCCGAGCAGGTTCGCGCGATTGCGCACCGCCTCGCGCGTGCGGCCGAGATCGGTCGCGATCGCGCCGATCAGACCGCCGTCCCCGATGAGGGAGGCAAGCAGGCGATCCTCCTCCTCGGTCCACGGGCGCCGATGGGCCGGCCGGGCGACAGATGTGTAGCGGTCCATGCGAACTTCTCCCTGACATGGAGCGCTGTCTAGGCCGGTCCTGCTTAACGCCGTCCGACCCGGGTTGTCAGCCTAGCGAAAGATTTACTTGGCGGGACCGGCGATACAACTTGATCCCCGCTCCCGATGTCGACGGACATGCCATATCTTCATGAACGTCGGACTAACGGCAGGCGCGCCAGCCGGTGGCGCCGCGCGGCGCCTGGTCGAGGTGGAGGTGATCGGCATGGGCGGCGTCGAAGTCGGGCGAGAGGGTGGTCGCGAACAGGCCGCAGGCGCCGTCGCGGACGTCGTGGAGGAAATCGGCGGCCGGCGTGCCGGCCCGGCGCCAGTCCCGCGCGACGGTGACGCGGCGGCCGTCGGCCAGGCGGAAGCCGGCGACGTCGATGGCGCGCGCCGCGGCATGCTCGCTCCAGCCACCGCCGCCGCCGCCACTCCCGCCGCCACCGCCGATGCGGCGGCAGGCATAGGTGCCGAAATGGTCGATGCCGACGACCTGCGCGCCGAAGCGGGCGAGCGCGGCGGGCTGGACCACCTGCCATTCCCACATCGCCAGCCCGGCGGCGAGCGGGCAGGCGGTGGCCGGGCCGGCGGGGCGGAGGGCGATGGCGCGCGCGCCGCCGCGATCGAGCCGCACGCCGTCGCCATAGCCGCAGGTCCCGCCCTCGCGCCGCGGCGGCAGCGCGGTATGGCGCACCCCGGCGCGCGCCAGCAGCGCGCGGCAATCCGGCCCGTCCAGCGCGGCCAGCTTGGCGGCGGTGGCCAGCCCGACCGGGTCGCCGAGGTCCAGCGGGGTCCACGGCAGGTCCTGCGGGCGGGCGCGGGCGAGTAGCAGCACCGCCACCGCCGCGACGGCGGCGACGCCCGAGACCAGGGCGATCCGCGCCAGGGCCGCGACCACGGCCGCGAACAGGGTGGAAAAACGCATCGCCGGTGACGACGTTCGGCGGCTAGGAGCGTTGCATCGGCCGTCGCCCGACCGCCGTCCAGAGGAGCCCGCCATGCCCGCCATCCGCCTGCACACCAAGCGCGTCGAGAAGCCGTGGGGACGGGAGACGCTGTGGCCCGGCTTCGACGACGTCGCGCCCGGCGGCGATCTGGTCGGCGAGATCTGGTTCCAGCAGCCCGGCGTGCCGGCCGACGGCCCCGAACTGCTGGTCAAATACCTCTTCACCAACGAGAAGCTGTCGGTCCAGGTCCATCCCGACGACGCCGAGGCGCGGGCCAGGGGCTATCCGCGCGGCAAGGACGAGGCGTGGCTGATCCTGGCCGCCGATCCCCATGCCACCATCGCCATCGGCACGCTGGACGTGATGACCCGCGAGGAACTGCGCGCCGCCGCGCTCGACGGCTCGATCGAGCAGCGGATGGACTGGAAGGCGGTGAAGGCCGACGACACCTTCTATTCGCCGGCCGGCACGGTCCATGCGATCGGGCCGGGGCTGACGCTGATCGAGGTGCAGCAGAATGTCGATCTGACCTATCGCCTCTACGACTATGGCAGCGCGCGCGAGCTGCATCTCGACGACGGGGTCGCGGTGTCGGTGCCGGTGCCCTATGTCGCGACCTTCATGCCCACGCCCCGCGGGCCGGGCCGGACGATCCTGGCCGACGGCCCCGCCTTCGTGATGGAGCGGTGGCGCGGCGGCGGCAGCGGTACGCTGAACGTCGCGGCCGGCCGGCCGGTGTGGCTGGTGCCGATCGCCGGCGGCGGCGGGATCGACGGCGGCGCGCTGGAGGCGGGCGGGGTGTGGCTGGTCGACGGTGCGGCGGCGCTGACGCTGGACGAGGGCGGCGACATGCTGGTCGCCTATCCGAAGGGCGGGGTGATCGACGCGCTATGGACGGGCTTCGATCCCGCCGGTCGGGGCGCGTGAGGCGGGCGCCGGCGGTGTCCCGCCCGCCATGCCCGCCATGTCCGGGCGCAGATAGCGATCGATCCGGCGGTCGTGCCGCCGGCGCTTCCCGGGGCTGATCCAGGCGACGGCGAAGCTGTTGCGCGCGAGCTGCACGAGCTGGTCCCGGCTCAGCCGCGCGGTTTGCCGGACACGCAGCATGAGATCGCCGACATACAGCCCGCGCTTCATCCCCGGATCGTCGGAATTGACCGTTATCAGCAGCCCCGCGTCGAGCAGCTTGCGGATCGCCCCGGCGCGCCGCTCCATGCGGCCGGGGATGTCGGTGTAGAACAGGGTCGGCGCGCCGGTGAGGCCGATGCCGCGCGCCCGCACCGTCTCGACCAGCCGGGGATCGTCGAGGACGTTCAGCCCGTGATCGATCCGCTCCACGTCGAGCAGGTCGATAACGGCCCGGTGATGCGCGACCGTGTCGGGCTGGTCGACGTCGCAATGCGAGGTGCGGTGCAGGCCGAGCGCCCCGGCCCGCCGGAACACCGCCTGGAACTTGGCGGGGAAATCCGGAACCTCGGGATTGTCGAGGCCGACGCCGATTATCAGCGAGCCGAACCAGGGGCGGCTTTGCTCCAGCACGCGCATCGCGTCTTCCGCCGGTCGATCGCGGAGGAACGACAGGATGAAGCGCGCCTCCAGGCCCATCCGCCGACCGGCCTCGCGCTGCGCGGATCGCAGGCCGGCATAGATCGCCGCCAGCGGCACGCCGCGTTCGAGGTGGAGTTGCGGGTCGACCTGGACCTCGGCATGGATCACGCCCTGCGACCGGGCCTTGCGGAAATAGGCGACCGCGATGTCGTGGAAGTCGCGTTCGGTCCTGACCGCGCCGATCAGTTCCTCGTAGATGCGGATGAAGCTGTCGAGGTCGCGCGCGTCCCGCAACCGCCGGCGCACGTCCTCCGCCGTCGCATAGGGCGTGACGACATGGTTGCGCCGGGCGATTTCCAGGTAGAGCCCGGGCTCCATCGTGCCTTCCAGGTGGACGTGCAGCTCGGCCTTTGGCAGGCCGAAGACGAAGGCCTCGTCCGACGGCGGCGCCGCGACGGCGGCGGCCTGTCCCGCGACGCAGGGGCCGGACGCCAGCAACAGCAGCGACATGAAACGGTGGATCATCCGCGATGCACCTCGATCGCCGGCCGGACGGCCTAATAGTCCCTCGACACGCGCACGTTCGCACTCTGCCGGCCGATCGTCGAGAGGGTGGACAGCAGCGACAGCCAGCGGGTGATCTGGAACTCGATCCGCGTCGCCGAATAGCCCTGGCCGTCGGTGATGACCTCCACATAGGTCCGCCGGCCGATATATTTTCCCGCCGCCACCGAGGTCCGCTGTCCGGTGGTGACGTCGGCCGGCAGGATGCGCAGCCGGTCGAGCCGCGCGACCTTGCGGATCGCGTTGATCGGGTCGAGCCCGGTGCCGCCGCCGCCGTTCCTGAGCGACGCCACGGCGGCGGCGAGTTGCAGCGCCTCGGGCGCCGAGAGATTCGTGATCGAGGTGCCGAACAGCAGGCGCGACAGCAGCTCGTCCTCCGGCAGCGCCGGCACGCTGGTGAAGGCGATGTCGGGGCGCAGGCCGGTGCCGCTGACCCGGATGGTGGCGTTCAGGCCCTGGATGTTGGCCTGGGCGACGATGTCCAGCACCGGATCGACGGGACTGGCGCCGGTGAAGCGGATCATGCCGCGATCGAGGTCGAAGCGGCGGCCGGCGAACTCGTAGCCGCCGCGCACCAGGTCCGCCCGCCCGCTGATCCGGGGCGCGTCGGGCGTGCCGGCGATGGCGAGGTCGGCGCGCCATTCGCTGTCGAGGCCGAGGCCCGTCACCGCCAGCCGGTTGCGCGCCACGGCCTTCAGCGCCAGCGTCCAGGGGGCGGGCGGCGCGCGGACCTCGGCCTCGTCCGCCGGCCGGTTGATCTCGCGCACGGCCAGGTTCGGGATGGCCGCAGCCGCGGCGCGGCCCAGGCGGAAGCGGCCCCTGGTCAGCGTCACGTCGCCGCCGATCGTCCCGCCCCGCCCGTCGGAGCGCAGCGTCAGCGGCCCGGTCACGGTGGCGCCGATATCGTCGCGGTCGAGCAGCACGGCCCCCGTCGCGTCCAGCGCGATGTCCATGGCCAGGCCGTGCGCGCCGGCCAGGTCGAAGGCCGCGCGGCCCGCCACCGTGCCGCCGCCGGCGGTGGCGGAGAAGCGGTCGATCACCAGCCGCGATCCGCCGAAGCGGCCGGTCGCGGCCAGGCCCGTCAGCACCGTGCCCGTCACGGTGCTTTCCAGCCGCGCGGCGGCGGTGCGCAGCGATCCCCGGATCGCGGGTTTCGCCAGCGTGCCGCCGATATCGGCGCCGATCGCCACCGGACCGGAGAGATCGACGCTCTCCGCCCCCGTCAGCCGCCACAATATGTCGGCCGGCCCGTCATAGCGCACCTGCGCGAACAGCGGCGCGCCGGTCAGCCGCGCGGCCAGGTCGCCGCCCGCCGCCAGCGGCGCGATCCGCGCCTGCCCGCGCCCGATCACCTTGCCGCCGCTCGACACCACCGTCCGCGCCACGGCACCCCGCCCGTCCAGCACGGCGGCCAGCCCGACATCGACCGGCTGCGACGACAGCACCAGCCCCGCCCGCGTCAGCCCCGCCACGCGCAGGTCGGCCCGGCCGGCGGGCGCCGCCCCGCCGGCGCCTTGCGCATAGCCGATCCGCCCGCTCGCCAGCCCGCCCAGGCCAAGGCCCGGATAGCCGATGTCGAGCACGGTCAGCGGCAGCCGGTCGAGGCTCGCCTCCAGCCGGTCGCCCATGGCGCCGCCGAAGCGCCCCGCCACCCGCGCCGCGCCGCCGGCGAAGGACAGCCCGGTCTCGGCCAGCGTCCACGCGCCGCCCTGCGCGGTCAGCCGCGCCGGGCTGGTCAGCGCCAGCGGCCGGCCGTCGACCGAGCCGCCGCCGGTCAGCGTCACCGCGCCGGGCGCCAGCGTCGTCACGGTGCGGAAGGCAAAGGCCCGCCCGCGCGATCCGGCGAGATCGGCGCGCACCTCGCCCCGTCCGCCGCGCAGCCGCGCCGTGGCGGTAAGGCTGGCGAGCGAGATGCCGCCGCGCCTGAGGCCCTGGCCGCTCGCGGTTCCCGCCAGCCCGGTGCCGGCGGGGTCGAGCAGGATCGCGCCGTCGAGCGCGCCACGCCGGACGGCGAGATCCGCGACGCCGGCGAGCGTCGCCCCGGCCGCCTTCAGATGCGCCTCGATCCGCTGCACCTGTCCGGCCGGCGCGAAGCCCAGCGTCCCCGACAGCCCGCCGCCGGCGATATCCAGCCGCCCGGTGAAGCCGCCCGGATCGGATCGCAGCGCCCCCGTGGCGCGCGTGCCCGTGACGTCCAGCGCCGCCACCTGCACCGTCGCGGCGCCGCCGCGCGGCAGCAGGATCGCGCCGTTGCCGCTGAACGGCCCCAGCGTCGATCCCCCCGCCGCCGTCCAGCCATAGCCCTGCGGTGTCGGATCGAGCCGCGCCCGCACCTGCGCCAGCCCCAGCGCGTCGGCCGGGCGGGCGAGCAGCAGGTCGAGCCTCGGCCGGTCGATCGCGCCGTCCAGCGCCAGGACGAGCGGGCCATAGGTCGCCTGCGAACCGCGCCCGCTGAACCGGAACGTGCCGTCGCGCCGCCGCATCCCCGTCCCGGCGAGGCGGATCGCCGGCGCGGTCAGCACCAGGCCGGTGAAGCGGATCGTCCCGTCGGGATCGCGGATCAGCCCGGTGTCGATGCGCGGCAGGCCGCCGGCGAGGCCCGCCAGGAAGGCGTTGTCGAATCGCCGCACCCACGCCCGCCCGCGCCCGGTCACCATCGTCCCGCGGCCGCCGGGGCCGGGCACGACCTTCAGCTCGCTGGTCACGTCGACGATGCCCAGGCCGGGGATGAGGTAGCGGGCGAGGCCGCCCGACAGGCTGACGTCGTAGCGGCCGGTGACCAGATCGACGAGGAGGCCGAGCCGGCCCTTCAGCTTGTCCGAATCGAGCCGCAGCCCCTCGCCGGTCAGCCGCGTCGCCGTCACCTTCAGCACCCCGTCGACGCGCAGGTTGGCCAGGATGCCGCCGGCGACGTCGCCGACGCCGGTGACGCGCCGCGCGGCGAAGCGGATCGGCACGGCGACCGGCGCCTTGGACAACCGCCCGGCGCCGCTCGCCGTCACCGCCTCGAACCCGGTCCGGTCGAATGCCAGCCGCGGCGCCGACGCCTTCCAGGCGAAGCGGGCGGAGGCGAACGGCCCGTCCAGCCGCATCGTCGCGGCCAGCCCCCGTCCGCTCATGTTTGGGAACAGCGCGGCGGGCCGCAGCAGCCGCGCGTCGACGACCAGCCCGTCGAAGGCCGATTCGGCGAGATCGATCGTCCCGTGCCCCGCCAGCGACAGGGCGGGGGAGGCGAGCGCCAGCCGCCCGGCCAGCCGCCGCGCGGCGAGCGTCACCGCGCCCGTCACGGCGACGCGCGGCGCCGACAGCCGCCGCTTCTTGCCCAGGACCAGCGGCGCCGGCGCGACGAAACCGTCCAGGCCATAGCGTCCGCCGTCCGCCGTCAGCCGGAGGTCGGCGGCGCGCACCGCGCCCACCTGCAACCGGCCGGCCCCGCGCCATCGCCGCCACGATCCGTCGCCGCCGAGCGCGAGCGCGATCGGCCGCTTCGTGCCGACCATCCCGCCCACCGTCCCGCCCGAAGGCGCCGCCAGCCGGGCGTCGATGTCGAAGCGGTCGCGATCGGGCGCGGCGTCCACCAGCAGGGTCAGCCGGTCGCCCCCGGCGGCGCGCGCGGCAAGCTGCACCAGCGCCCGCCCGCCGTGGATGTCGGCCTTGCCGGTCAGCCGCGCCAGCCGCCGCCCGCCGGCCACCGCCGGCTCCAGCCGGATACGCGCGTCGAGCCGGCCGACGGCGATGTCGAAACCCGGCAGGATGGCCCCGCGCTTCTCCGTCGGCCGGAAGCGCGGCAGGCGATGGAGGATCACCAGCCCGGAGGTCAGCGACCGGATGTCGAGCCGGTTGGCGAGCCACGCCGCCGGCCGCCAGTCCAGCGCGATCTCCGGCGCTTCCAGCCACAGGCCGCGATCGTCCGACAGCCGGACCCCGCGCAGCCGCGCCGCGCCATAGACCGATCCGTCGATCCGCCCGATGCGGATGCGCAAGCCGTTCTGCGGCCGGAGCGCGGCGATACGGTCGGCGACGAAGCGGTGGCCCGGCCCGGTGTCGATCGCCCACGCCGCCAGCAGCAGCGCCAGCAGGATCGCCGCGATCCCGCCGCCGATCCACTTGCCGGCGCGGGTCCAGCTCAAAACGCCTGCCCCAGCGAGACGTAGACGGCGACGCGCGCGTCGCCCTTCTTGGGCGTCAGCGGGGTGCCGACGTCGACCCGGATCGGGCCGAAGCCGGTATAATAGCGCGCGCCGATCCCCGCGCCGTAGCGGAAGCCGGTGAGGCGCGGATAGGGCGCGGTGTAGAGGTTGCCGCCGTCGAGGAACGGCACGATGCCGAAATCGCCGAAGCGCACCCGCGCCTCCAGCGAGAACTCGGCCATGCTGCGGCCGCCGATCGGGTCGTTGTTGCCGTCGCGCGGGCCGACGTCCTGGTAGCCGTAGCCGCGCACCGATCCGCCGCCGCCGACGTAGAAGCGGCGCGACGGCGCGATGTCGTCGCGCCCCGCGCCCAGGATCGATCCGATCCGGATGCGCCCGGCCATCACCACCCGGCCGGCCGTCGGCAGATAGGCGCTGCCGTCGATCTGGAACCGGCCGTAACCGAAGGCGCCGCCCTGCAACGACAGTTCGGGCGAGACGCGGCCCGACAGGCGGTAGCCGCGCGTCGGGTTCAGCAGGTCGTCCGATCCGTCATAGGCGAGGCTCGTCGGGACGGCGGCGATCAGGAAGGTGCGCCGGCGGGGCAGGCCGGTCGACAGCAGCACGTCGCGCTCGTCGCTCGCCACCAGCTCGCCGCCATAGCTCCACGTCCAGGTCTTCTGCCAGATGATGTTGGTCTGCCGCTCGATCCCGGCGGCCAGCGTGAAGCTGCGCGCGTCATAGGCGTCGCGCCGCGTGTGGCTGGCGACGACCTGCGCCGTCAGCACCTGGTCGCGGGCGCGGAAATTGCCCCGGCGCAGGCTCGCGCCGAGCAGCTGTTCCTGCGTGCCGGCGACGCCGCGGAAGGTGACCGCGCCCTCGGGCTTGATGAGGTTGCGGTGGGTCCACGACAGCTCCACCGACGCCCCCTCGCCGGTGCCGTAGCCGATCTGCCCCGCCACCGTGCGCGGCGGCGCGCGCTCCAGCCGGACGGCGAGGTCGGCGACGTGGGGATCGGCGGTGGCGACGGGCGTCAGCTGGACGGTGGAGACCAGCCCCGTCGCGATCAGCGCGCGGCGGAGGTCGTCGATCCGGCCTGCGTCGAGCGGCCGGCCCGGCTTCAGGCGCGAGATCGTCGCCAGGTGGGCGACGCTGAACAGCGGCCGGCCCTGCACCACGAAGCGGCCGAAACGCTGCGCCCCGCCCGGCGTCACCGCCAGCGTCAGCGTCGCCATATGCGCCGCGTGATCGACGACGATGTCCGGATCGGCGACCTGCGCGAAGCTGTAGCCGGCGCGGCCGAGCGCCGCCGTCAGCGCGGCCTGCGCCGCCTGCACGGGGGCGGCCGCGACCGGATCGTCGGCCTTGACGGCGAAGCTGTCGCGCAGGGCCTTGGGCGCCGCTTCCAGCCCGGTCACCGCGACCGAGGAGAAGCGATAGAGCGCGCCGGGCGCGGCCGTCAGCGTCACCGTCAGCCGCCCGCCCGCTTCGGCCGCGGCGACGCGGGTGTCGACGGTGGCGTCGTAATGGCCCTCGCCGATCAGGAGGCTGCGCAGGCTCTCGGCATCGTCGCGCGCGCGACGGTCGATCTGGGCGACGTTGGCCGCCTTGCCCTCGCCCTGGGCCAGCGACGATACCGCGTCGAAGCGCAGGCGGATGGCGGCGGCGTCCAGCCCCTCCAGCCCCGCCAGCTTCACCGCGTAACGCTGCTCCCCCTCCGTTTCCGCGCGCGGCGGCGCGGCGGGGACGTTTGCCGCACCGCTCGGATCGGGGCTGCTCGGATCGGGCCAGGCGATGCCGAGATCGGGCAGCGGCGCCATCGGCGAACCGGGATCGAGCGTGGCCGGATCGGTCGCGGCCGGCAGGTCCGACGGCGCCGCCTGCGCCCGCGACGGCGATGCAAGGCCCAGCAGGCAGAAGGCGGCCAGCCCGCGCGCGGCAGGCCGCCGCTGGGAAACGCGCGACATGGGCGTGCGATAGCGCCCCCGCGCCCGCGCCGCCAGCGCCGATGGCGGTCCCCCTATCGCGGCGCCGGCGCCCGTGGCAGAGCGGCCGCCATGGCCTCCATCCGCACCCCCGACCCCCGCGCCGGCGGCGCCCTCCTCGCGCTCTGCGTCATGGCCGGCGCGGTCATCGGCACGGTGAAGCACCAGCCGACGATCGGCTTCCTGGTCGGCGCCGGGGTGGGGATCGTGCTGGCGGTGGCGGCATGGCTGCTGGACCGGCGGCGGTAGATCGCCGCCCGTCGCGCCTTCTTCGTCGTTGCCAACGCCCTCCATCCGCCCGACAAGTCGGCTCGACCATCGGAGAGCGACCATGCGGCGCAGACAGTTCATCGCCTCGATCCCGGCCGTGGCACTCGCCGGCCCGCTGCTGGCGCAGACCGCCGGTCCCGGCCAGGGCGGCGCGCCGGCGCCCTCGCCCGACGCCGTCCCGCCCCTGCCGCAAGTCTGGGCGCCGGGGGAGGACCGCTTCATCCGTCCCGACGTCCACGGCGGGGACCGTCCGGTCGGCGCCAGCTTCGCCTCGCGCACCGCCGCCTACGGCCTGTCGGGCGCCGCCGGCACGGCGCATCCGCTGGCGACGCTGGCCGGCATCGAGACGCTGAAGCGCGGCGGCTCGGCGGTCGACGCCGCCATCGCCATCAACGCCTGCCTCGGCTTCCTCGAACCGACGTCGAGCGGGATCGGCGGCGACTGTTTCGTGATGCTGTGGGACCCGAAGGTGGGAAAGGTCGTCGGCCTCGCCGGCTCGGGCGCCTCGCCGCGCGGCCTCAGCCTGGAGACGGCGCGGTCGCGGACGCGGAACGGCGCGCTCCCCCCGCTCGGCGCGGTCACCGTCTCGGTGCCGGGCGCGGTCGATGCGTGGTGGACGCTGCACCGGCGCTACGGCCGGCTGAAATGGGCCGAATTGTTCGAGCCGGCGATCGGCTTGTGCGAAGGCGGCGCGCCGGTGCCCGACATCATCGCCTATTACATCCGCCGCAACCTCGCCGCCTTCACCCGCGCCGGATCGGGGGTGGAGGAGACGGCGAACGCGATCCGCACCTATGGCAAGGGGCCGGCGGCGGGCGGGGTGTTCCGCAACCCCGACCTCGCCCGCACCTATCGCGCCATCGCCGCCGGCGGCCGCGACGCCTTCTACGGCGGCGGGATCGCCCGGACGATCGACGCCTATTTCCGACGCATCGGCGGCTGGCTCGGCGCCGAGGACCTCGCCGCCCACCGCAGCGAATGGGTCGAGCCGCACATGACCAGCTATCGCGGCGTCGGCGTCCACGCGCTCGGCGCGAACACCCAAGGGATCGCCACCCTCCAGATGCTCAACATGCTGGAGCATTTCGATCTGGGCGGCGCCGGCTTCCAGTCGGCCCGCTCGATCCACTGGCAGGTCGAGGCCAAGCGCCTCGCCTATGAGGACCGCGCGCGCTATTATGCCGATCCGCGTTTCGCCCAGGTGCCGGTCGAGTGGCTGATCTCGAAGGAGTATGCCGCCCGGCGGGCCAAATTGATCCGCGAAGACCGCATTCTCACCCCGATCCACCCCGGAAACGCGCCGTCGAAGGGCGATACGACCTATTTCTGCGCATCCGACAGGGACGGGATGATGGTTTCGATCATCCAGTCCAACTTCCGCGGCATGGGTTCGGGGCTGGTCGCCGACGGTCTCGGCTTCATGTTCCAGGATCGCGGCCAGCTCTTCTCGTTCCGGGACGGGCATCCCAACATCTACGCGCCGGGCAAGCGCCCCTTCCAGACGATCATCCCCGGCTTCGCGACCAGGGACGGCAAGCCCTGGATGGCGTTCGGCGTGATGGGCGGCGACATGCAGCCGCAGGGCCAGGCGCAGATCGTCATCAACCGCCGGGATTACGGCCTCGACATCCAGTCCGCCGGCGATGCCCCGCGCTGGCACCATGAGGGATCGTCCCAGTCGATGGGCGAGGACGGCCCCGGCCTGCCCGCCGACGGCCTGCTGCGGCTAGAAAGCGGCGTGCCGGACAGGACCCGCGCGGCCCTCGCCGGCATCGGCTGGACGATCGGCGATCCCGACGGCGGCTTCGGCCGCTACGAATGTATCGAGCGGCGGGAGGACGGCGGGACCCGCGTCTACGCGGCGGCGAGCGAGATGCGCGCGGACGGCTGCGCGCTGGCCTACTGAACCCCGCCGGTGCGGGGCACGGGTGGTGCCTAGAAGCTCATCTCGTCGTAGATCCGCGACAGGTCGCCGCGCCACGGCCCGTCGAACCGGCCGAGCAGCGTTTCCGCCGGGGTCCGCCCGTCGGCGACGACGCGGCGCAGCGGCTCCAGGAACCCGGTCTCGTCGTCCCCCGCGCCGTTGAACCGGCCGCGCGCCGCCAGGCCGGCGCGGGCGATGTCGAGGACCTGCCCGCCCAGGTCGCGCAGCGTGCCGCCGCCGGGCACCGGGGTCGCCAGCCCCCGTTCCGGCACCGCGTCGCGCAGCGCCTGCCGCTCGGCCAGCGACCAGTGGCGGACCAGCCGCCACGCCGCGTCGAGCGCCTGCCGGTCGTAGAGCAGCCCGACCCACAGCGCCGGCAGCGCGCAGATGCGGCTCCACGGACCGCCGTCGGCGCCGCGCATCTCCAGGAAGCTCTTCAGCCGCACCTCGGGAAAGGCGGTCGACAGGTGATCCGCCCAGTCGGACAGGCGCGGCTTCTCGCCGGGCAGGATCGACAGTTCGCCGCGCAGGAAATCGCGGAACGACAGCCCGGCGGCGTCGAGATAGCGCCCGTCCCGCTGGACGAAATACATCGGCACGTCGAGCGCATAGTCGGCATAGCGGGCATAGCCGAAGCCATCCTCGAACACGAAGGGGAGCATGCCGGTGCGCGCCGGATCGGTGTCGGTCCAGATGTGGCTGCGATAGCTCAGATAGCCGTTGGGCCGCCCCTCCTTGAACGGCGAGTTGGCGAACAGCGCGGTGGCGAGCGGCTGCAACGCCAGGCCGACGCGGAACTTGGCCACCATGTCGGCCTCCGACTCATAGTCGAGGTTCACCTGGATGGTGCAGGTGCGCAGCATCATGTCGAGGCCGAGATCGCCGACCCGCGGCATATGCGCGCGCATGATCTCGTAGCGGCCCTTGGGCATGACCGGCAGTTCGGCGCGGGTCTTGTCCGGCCAGAAGCCCATCCCGAGGAAACCGAGGCCGAGTTCGTCGCCGACCTGCTTGACCTGGGTCAGGTGCCGCCCGGCCTCGCCGCAGGTCTGGTGGAGGTTGTCGAGCGGCGCGCCGGACAGTTCGAACTGCCCCGCCGGCTCCAGGCTGATGCCGCCGTCCGGCCCGGCCATGGCGATGACCCGGCCGTCCTCGCTCACCGGCCGCCAGCCGTATTTCTCCAGCCCGTGGAGCAGGTCGCGGATGCCGCCGGGCTCGTCGTAGGAGGGGGCGCGGTGATCGGCCTTGCGATAGACGAACTTCTCGTGCTCGGTCCCGATCCGCCACCGGCCGGCCGGCTTCTCGCCGCCGGCGAAATAGCCGATCAGCTGGTCGTGATGCTCGATCACGGGATCGGTCCTGCCGTCTGTCTCGGGGGCGCTCGTCATGGCCGCGCGCCTAGACCGATGAGGCGGGGAAGGGAAGCGGCGGCGTGCGCGTCCCGGCTCATCCCCGGCGCCAGTCCCCCGCCGCCGCCATCCACACCGCGACCGCCGCCGCCGCCGCCGTGTCGGCGCGCAAGACGCGGGGGCCGAGCGTCACGCCGGCGGCGCCCGGCGTCGCGCGGATGGCGGCGCGTTCCTCTGCCGCGAAGCCGCCCTCCGGGCCGATCAGGATCGCCGCCGGGCCGGGGCGGGCGACGTCGCCCAACGATACGCCCCCCGCCTCGTCGGCGAAGATCAGCGCGCGGTCCGCCGGCCAGGCGGCGAGCAGCGCGTCGAGCTTCGCCGCCTCGGCCAGTTCGGGCAGCGCGGTGCGGCCGCATTGCTCGGCCGCCTCGATCATATGCGCGCGCAGCCGCTGGGGGTTGAGCCGGTCGACCACCGTCCGCCGGGTCAGCACGGGGACGAGCCGCGCGACGCCGAGCTCGCACGCCTTTTCCGCCACCCAGTCGATCCGCGCCCGCTTGATCGGCGCGACCAGCAGCCAGAGATCGGGCACGTCCTCGCGCGGGCCGAGATGGCGGGCGACGACCAGCCGCGCGTCGCGGCGGCCGGCGACGTCCAGCGTCGCGGCCCATTCGCCGGTGCGATCGTCGAACAGCCGCACGATCGCGCCGGCCTTCAGCCTGAGGACGGCGAGGAGGTAGTTGGCCTGCGCGCGATCGAGCGGGACCGTCGCGCCCTCGGCCAGGGCGGTATCGACGAACAGGCGCGGGGCGGAGGCCGGCGGCCAGGCGGGGGTGGCGGTCATCGCGGCGGCCTACGTCATCCCGAGCTTGCTTGTCATCGTCCCTATCTACAGGCCGTTCCCCGGCGCAGGCCGGGGTCCAGTCGGGAAACCGCCGGTAACTGACGCGGCGTTCCTTCGCTTGCGCCTTCCAACTGGACCCCGGCCTTCGCCGGGGAACGGATTGTCTACACGCCGCGCCTTACGATGACGGGTTCGCTGGTGGTCCGCAAATCGCCTCGCTAAAGTAACCCCGTGTCCATCGTCCCCGATACCGAACAGCGCGGGCTGCTCGCGCGGCTGCCGGGCCTGGCGCGCGATCTCGTCCAGCTGGCGCGGTTCGACCGGCCGATCGGCGCGTGGCTGCTATTCTGGCCGGGGGCCTGGGCGGTGGCGCTGGCCGGGGGGGCGTGGGAGCGGCTGGGGCTGATCGGCTGGCTGGGGCTGGGCGCGGTGGCGATGCGCGGCGCGGGGTGCGTCTATAACGACATCGTCGATCGCGATC
>CAXTHU010000045.1:0-15224 GCA_964244125.1 uncultured Sphingomonadaceae bacterium | reverse complement strand
AGCATTTCCGGTAATGCGGGCAGCCGGCATAGACGCATTCGCCGCGCCGGTCGGTGAGCGCGGTGGCGCCGGCGCGGCGGAACAGCGCCGGCAGCCAGCCGGGCAGGTCGCCGCCGACCATGTCGCCGTCGCGGCTGTAGGCGGCCCAGCGCGCGACGAGCTGCGCCAGGATCGCGGCGCGGCCCTGGAAGCCGCCTTGCAGCGCATCCTCCAGGTTCAGCAGGCAGAGATAGTTCTCCCGCCCCTTCCGCACCGCCACCCGTGCCCGGCGGATGGCGGGATCGGGGAACAGCCGTTCGGTCTCGCGGTCGAGCTGGCGTTGCAGCGCCTTGGTATAGGTCGACACCCACACCGCGCCGCCGGCTTCCTCGGCCCAGAGCGAGGCGGGGGCGAGATAGCCCAGCGTCTTGCCGATCCCGGTCCCGGCCTCGGCCAGCAGCAGGTTCGGCCGGCCCTCGGCCGCGCGCGGCGCGAACGGCGCGGCGGTGGCGGCGGCATAGGCGCGCTGGCCGTCGCGCATCTCCGCGCCCGCGCCGACGAGCGCCGCCAGCCGATCGAGCACCCGCCCCTCGTCCAGCCGCACGGGGCGGGGTGCCGGGCGGGGGGCCGCTTCCTCCCATTCGGGCAGGCGGGAGAAGAGCCAGCGTTCCGCCCGCTCGGGTTTGGCGACATGCGGCGCGACCGCCGGTGCCCACGGCCAGCGCAGGCGGGCGAGCGCCTGGCAACTCGTCCACGCCCCCTCCGCCGCCCACCAGCCGCCGTCCATCTCGGCCAGCAGCGTCGCCGCCGCCTCGCGCAGGAACGCCGCCGCCCCGGCATCGTCGTCCGGCGGCGACAGGTCGAGCGCGCGGGCCAGCCCGGCCGGGGTCGGCACGCAGAAGCGGGCCGGGTGGACGAAGGCGAACAGCTCCAGCAGGTCCAGCCCCGACAGTTCGGGATAGCCCAGCCGCTGCGCCACCATCGGCGCGTTCAGCAGGATCAGCGGCGTCTCGGCCGCGCGCGCGATCGCCTCGCCGCGCCCGACCGCGCCGTCATGCCCGTCGGCATCCGCGATCCAGATGCCGCCATGGGTTGCGTGGAGCGCAGGATAGGGCAAGGAAGCGGACATGGAGGTGTTCTAGGCATTTTCGGTGCCGGTTCACATCCTGTTCTTCTCTCCTGCCGTCATGGCGGAATCATCGCGGATTTCGATCGAACCAGAATCTTGTTCCCCGGCGCAGGCCGGGGCCCAGTTGGGAAGGCCGTGGGATGACCGCTGCGCCCCGTTAGTTCCGCTTTCCCAACTGGGCCCCGGCCTGCGCCGGGGAACAACTCCATTTGGTGACCATCGCTTATTGGAGACGCCGCGTGTCAGACCTCAGAGACGAAGCGCTGGCCAGCAAGGCCTGGCCCTATGAGGAGGCGAGGAAGCTGCTGAAGCGGTATGAGGACGGGCCGCCGGACAAGGGCCACGTCCTGTTCCAGACCGGCTACGGCCCGTCCGGCCTGCCCCACATCGGCACCTTCCAGGAGGTCGCGCGGACCACCATGGTGCGCCACGCCTTCGCCGCGATGAGCGATATCCCGACGCGGCTGATCTGCTTTTCCGACGACATGGACGCGCTGCGCAAGGTGCCGCCGAACCTGCCGAACCACGCCCGGCTGGTGCCGCATCTCGAAGAGCCGCTGTGCGTGGTGCCCGACCCCTACGGCACGCATGAGAGCTTCGCCGCGCATAACAACGCGCTGCTGCGCGGCTTCCTCGATCGCTTCGGCTTCGACTACGAGTTCCGCGCCGCCTCCGACGTCTATCGCGCCGGCGGGTTCGACGCGACGATGAAGGCGGTGCTGGCGCGTTACGGCGACATCATGGACGTCATGCTGCCGACGCTGGGGCCCGAGCGGCGCCGGACATATTCCCCCGTCTTCCCGATCCATCCCGAGACCGGCAAGGTACTGCAAGTGCCGATCGAGGTGGTCGACGCCGCCGCCGGTATCGTCGCCTATGCCGATCCGGCGGGCGGGGAACGGCGCGAGCAGTCGATCCTGGGCGGCAAGGCGAAGCTGCAATGGAAGGTCGACTGGGCGCAGCGCTGGGTCGCCTTCGGGGTCGATTACGAGATGGCCGGCAAGGACCTGATCGATTCGGTGACGCAATCGTCGAAGATCGCCCGCGTGCTGGGCGCCCGCCCGCCGGAAGGCTTCAGCTACGAGATGTTCCTGGACGAGGACGGCGGCAAGATCTCCAAGTCCAAGGGCAACGGCCTCACCATCGAGGAATGGCTGAAATACGCCCCGCTCGAAAGCCTCGCCTTCTACATCTATCGCGATCCGAAGAAGGCGCGTCAGCTGAGCTTCTCCGTCATCCCCAAGGCGGTCGACGAATATAACCAGTTCCTCGCCGCCTATCCGGCCCAGCCGCCCAAGGAACGGCTCGGCAACGCCGTCCATCATGTCCATGACGGCAAGCCGCCGCGGCCGACCATGCCGTTGAGCTTCGCGATGCTGCTGAACCTGGTCGCGGTGGCCGGCACCGACGACCGGGAGCTGATCTGGGGCTTCGTCCGCCGCTATGCCGGCGACGCCGCGCCGGAGACGCATCCGGAGCTGGACCAGCTGATCGGCTTCGCGCTGGTCTATTTCCGCGATTTCGTCGCCGCGTCGCTGCGCCGGCGGCCGCCGGACGATCGCGAGCGGGCGGCGCTGGCGGACCTGCGCGCGCGGCTGGCGGCGCTGGAGCCCCAGGCCGACGAACACGCCATCCAGAACGAGGTCTACGAAGCCGGCAAGGCCGCCGCCTTCGATCCGCTGCGCGACTGGTTCAGGGCGCTCTACGAGACGCTGCTCGGCTCCGCCCAGGGGCCGCGCATGGGCAGTTTCTTCCGCCTCTACGGGCTGGAAGGCAGCATCCGCCTGATCGACGAGGCGCTGGCGGCGGCGCCCGACCCCGTCGTCGCCGATGGCTGACGAAATCGCCGCAACCGTGCGCCGCGATGCGCGTTCAGCGCAACGGTCCATCCCCTTTCGGACCGATGCGTGCCCTTCGTGCCGCATCGGCCGCGCTGCGGTCCCCACCCGGCGCGGCCAACCGGGGGAGTTCTTTGCGATGCGTAACGTCCTTGCCGTCTCCCTCGCCGCCGTCTGCTGCGTCGCGCCGGCCGCCGCCGCGACCCCGCGCGAGATCCTGACCAACGCCGCGTTCAACGCCCGCACGCGCGATCAGGCGGAGACGGCGGTGGCGGCCGCGCTGGCGCAGGCGAACGGCACCCTCGCCCGCGCGCCGAACGACCGCGAGGCGCAGCTGCAACGGGCGATCGCCACCGGCTACCGCGCCAAGCTGAAGAAGGGCCTGGCCGACGCCAAGGAGGCGCGGCGGCTGATGGAGCTGCTGGTCGCCGCCGATCCGCGCAATGCCGAGGCGCGGGCGGCGCTCGCCGGCTGGCACCTCGATGCCGTCGCCTCGGTCGGCCCGTTCATGGCGCGGACGATGCTGGGGGCGAGGAAGGCCGACGGGATCGCCGGGTTGGACGTGGCGATGCGGCTGGGCGGCAACCGCGCGCTGTTCCCGGCTATGGCGGCGCTGACGCGCATCCAGATCGACAAAGGCGACGCCGCCGCCGTCCGCGCGCTCGCCGAACGCGCGGTGGCGGCACCGGCGCCGACCCCGCTCGACCGGATCATGCAGCGCAACGCCACCCTGCTCCTCGTTCCCCTGCGCCAAGGCGACGGCCGCGCGGCACAGGCGCTGGCGAACCGGCTGATGCCGTTCGGGAGGCTGGAGAAGTAGCGAAACAAGGCTTCGTTCCCCGGCGGAGGCGCAGGCCGGGGAACATTCCAGCCTATTCCTTCCCCGCCGCCCAGTCGGCGATCTTCTTCTCCAGCACCGGCATCGGCAGCGCGCCGGTATCCAGCACCTGGGCGTGGAAGGCGCGGGGGTCGAAGCGGGCGCCCAGCTTCGCCTGCGCCGCCGCCTTCACTCGCTTGATGGTGAGTTCGCCGACCTTGTACGCCAGCGCCTGGCCCGGGATGGCGATGTAGCGTTCCACCTCGGCCGTGGCGTCGGTGCGGCTCATCGGCGAGTTGGCGAGCATGTAGGCGATGGCCCGGTCGCGGGTCCAGCCGTCGGCGTGGATGCCGGTATCGACCACCAGCCGCATCGCGCGCAGCATCTCGTCGTTCAGGCCCCCCATCCTCTGATAGGGATCGGTTTCCATGCCCAGATCCCCCCACAGCGACTCGGCATAGAGCGCCCATCCCTCGGCATAGGCGGTGTTGCCCCCGAACCGCATGAAGGCGGGCAGCGCCGTATTCTCCTGCGCCAGGCTGATCTGGAAATGATGCCCCGGCACCGCCTCGTGGAGATACAGCGTCTCCATCTCCCACATATAACGGGAGGGCAGGTCGTAGCCGTTATAGTAGAACACGCCCGGCCGCGAACCGTCGGGCGTACCGCCCTGATAGGAGCCGCCGGCGTCGGTCTTCTCCTTGTAGGCCGGCACCGGCCTGATCTCCAGCGTGGTCTTGGGCACCAGCGAGAACTGCTCCGGGATGCGCGCGTCGACCCGCTTGCCGATGGCGAAGTAACCGTCGCGCAGCTGCTCCTTGGTCCCGGGTTGGAAGCGCGGATCGGTGCGCAGGAAGGTGAAGAACTCCGGCAGCGTGCCCTTGAAGCCGGTGGCCGCCTTCTGCGTCTCCATCTCCTTGGTGATCCGCGCCACTTCGGACAGGCCGAGCCGGTGGACCTCGTCCGCCTTCAGCGGCAGCGTCGTGTTCTGTTCGATCAGATAGGCGTAGAGCCCGGCTCCGCCCGGCATGGCGGACAGCCCGACGCTGTCGCGCGCGGCCGGCAGATATTCGGTCTTCAGGAAATCGCGCAGGCGGGTCTCCGCCGGGATGATCCGGTCGCGGATGACGGCGGCGTAGGCGGTCTTCAGCCGCGCCTGGTCGGCGGGCGCGATGCCGTCCGGGAACTTCTTCACCGGGCCGTAAAAGGTCGATCCCTCGACCCCCTCGGCGATCTGCGTGTCGAGCTGGGCGATGACGTTGTCCACCACCAGCCTGGGCTGGACGACGCCGCTCTTCATGCCCTGGCGGAAGCGGCCGATCGCCTCGTCGAGCAGGTGGACGTAATCGGCGTGGCGCTTCAGGTTGTTCTCGTAATCGGCCGGCGTCTTGAACGGCGCCGCGCCCTGGCCCGAGGCGATGTCCGGGTAGAAGACGTGGAAGCCGTAGAAATGATCGATCGGCCGCACGACGGTGGCGGCGACGATCTCCGGCGCGAGGCCGCGCAGGCCGATCGCGGTCTGGTTCTCGAACACGTCATAGGCGATCCGGTCGACATGGCTGAGCCTGGCCCGGTCGATCGCCTTCAGCGCCTTCAGATCCGCCTCGCCGGCGGCCCGTTCGGCGGCGATGGCGGCGTCGCTCAGCGGATCGCCGAGCGTATCGGCATAGCGCAGGTCGCCGCGGAACAGCGCGCTGATCGGATTGCGCTTCAGGCTGGCCTCGTCGCTGTCGTAGAACAGCCGCTTCAGCTTCGCATCCTCCGCCGTGTCCCCCGGCAGCGGCGCCGGCGGGGGCAGCGCCTGCGACAGCGCGGGCGCGGCGGTGGCGAGGAGGAGGGCGGCGAGGACGGGGCTGACGCGCATCTGTTGCTCCAGAAAGTGGACGCACTGTCCTATCCGGGTGACACACCTCAGGCAAGGCCGACATGAACCCTCTCCCCGGAGGGGAGAGGGCTCTTTTCGTCAGCCGAAGAAGCCGTAGATCGAGTCGCGGACGAAGCCGCTCGCGATGTCGATCAGCAGCACGTCGTCGTAATAGCGTACCCAGCGATAGGGGCCGTAGGCCGGCGGCAGGCGATAGGCGTAGGGATCGCTGATCCAGTAACGCTGCGAATAGAACGGCGCGCCGATGCGATAGCCGACGCCGACGCGGCGGTAGCTGCCGCCGGGGCCGTAATAGCGCGGCAGGCGATAGGCCTGGCGATTGCCGTTGCGGTAGCTCTGCCAGTCGTAGCGGCGATCCTGCCGCCAGCCGTTGTTCCACGCGCCCCGGTTGTAGCCGCCGCCATTGTTGAAGCCGCCGTCATAGCCGCGTCCGCCGCGATAGTCGTCGCGGCGGTCGCCACGCAGGTCGCGCCGATCGGACCGGAGTTCGGCGCGATCCTGGCGCAGCTCGCGCCGGTCGCGGCGGGCCTCGCCATAATCGCCGCGGGCGACGTCGCCGCGCACCTCGGCCCGATCCTGACGGACCTCGGCGCGGTCCTGGCGCACCTCGCCACGATCCTGCCGCCCGTCCTGCCGCTGCTCGCGGCGGTCGTTCCGGTCGACTTGGGGTTGGGCCATCAGCGGCGTGGCGGCGGTGGCGGCCAGCAGCATGGCCGAAATGAACTTGCGCATCGCGATCATCCTCTTCGACATGTCGGCGCTCCGTCGGCCGATCCGCGACTCGAATGCGCTCGGCCGGTTGAGCGCCGGCTGAACCCGATCGTCAGCGATCCGAAAGCTTCGGTGGGGCGACGAGCGCCGGCACGGCGGCGGCGGCATCGCCCGGATCGATGCCGGGCGGGGGCGCGGCGGCCAGCGGCTCGCCGCGCATCACCCGGGCGGCGCGGTGGATCGCGCGGCGGATGCGCGGATAGGTGCCGCAGCGGCAGAGATTGGTGATCGCGACGTCGATCTCGGCATCGGACGGCTGCGCGTTCCCGGCCAGCAGCGCGGCGGCGGCCATTATCATGCCCGACTGGCAATAGCCGCATTGCGGCACCGCGTCGGCCACCCACGCCTGCTGCACCGGATGGCCGCGATCGCGCGACAGCGCCTCGATCGTGGTGACGAACGCCCCCTCGATCGCGCCGATCGCCACTTGGCAGGATCGCGTCGCGACGCCGTCGACATGGACGGTGCAGGCGCCGCACAGCCCCGCGCCGCAGCCGAACTTCGTCCCCGTCAGGTTCGACGCGTCGCGCAGCGCCCAGAGCAGCGGGGTGGCGGGATCGAGGCGGTAATGGACGGGCTGGCCGTTCACCGTGAAACGGGTCATGACGCCGCGATAGAAGGAGAGCGGGTCCGATGGAAGGCACAAGGATCGCCGTCGCGCGCTAGGAGCGCCCTCGACTTAGCTCGGGATGGTTGTTCGAAATCGATCCTTCCCGCGCGATCAGCCCGCCGTGTCCGATCCGGCGTCGGCCTGCGCGGCGGCGTGGCCGCGCGACAGCTGCAGGCCGGTCTCGCGCGTGTCGGTCGGCGCGTTGGCCAGGATCAGCATGGCGGTGAGGAAGAAGGCGGCGGCCCCGGTGGCGAACTGGCGGCTGAGGTCGGTCGTCATCGTCTTCTTTCCTGTTTCTCGATGGCCGCTCGCTAGGACCGCCGGCTCCGCCCGTCCCGCCGGCTTCGACAGACGACGCCCCGGCGGCGACGAATGTCCCGGCCCGCGACGAAGCCGCCGTTCCGAGCGACCAGATGCGGCCGGACGACGCCCGTGTCAGTGAGGCGGTTCACAGATCGTGACATGAGCGTTGCTTTCCGGGGATAGGATGACCTCTCTTGTTCCCCGGCCTATGCCGGGGAACTGCCGGTCGGGCAAAGCTGTCTACCGCCCCGCCAGCCACCGCGCCGCCGCCTCCGGGCCGGCCTTCCCCACATCGCGATCGACCATGTAGTTCGCCCGCCGCATCCGATCGACCGCGATCGCGCCGACCAGGGGGGCCAGCGCGGCACGGAAGCGGGCGTCGTGGGCGCGGCGCGGCCCGACCAGCAGCAGCGCGTCATAGGCCGGGACGGCGTGGCGCGGGTCGGCCAGCACCACCAGGCCGTCGGCGGCGATGCGGCCGTCCGAGGAGAAGGCGGAGATCACGTCGGCCCGCCCGCTCGCCAGCGCGCGATACATGAAGCCGGGCGAATAGGGCCGCGTCTCGGCGAAGCGCAGGCCATAGGCGTCGCGCAGGGTGCGCCATTCGGGCCGGTCGAGGAACTCCAGGTCCGCCGCCAGCCGCAGGTCCGGGGCGTGGGGCGCCAGGTCGCCGATGCCGGCGATCCCCAGCCGCCGGGCGTCGGCCGCCTTCATCGCCAGCGCATAGGCATTCTCGAAGCCGAGCGGGCCGAGCAGCGCCACGCCGGCGGTGCGCCGCGCCCAGTCGCCGATCGCCGCGTTCATCGCGGCGCGGGGCGGGGCGTCGCTCCGCGCCATCTCGTTGGTCCACAGCGTGCCCGAATAATCGACGTAGACGTCGATCGTCCCCTGCCCCAGCGCGCGCCACGCGACACCCGATCCCAGCCCCTCGCGATAGCGCACGGCATAGCCCGCCCGCTCCAGCCGCGCGCCGATGACGCGGGCGAGGATATATTGCTCGGAGAAGTTCTTGGCCCCCACCGTGACGGTCGGCGGCGCCGGCAGCAGCAGCGGCGCCGCCGCCAGCGCCAGCCCCGCCGCCAGCCCGGCCAGCCCGGCGGCCAGCGGCAGCCGGCGCCGCTTCGCGACGCCGCGCTCGACCAGCGCCAGCAGCCCGTCCGCCGCCAGCGCCAGACCGGCGGCCGCGAGGCAGCCGGCGACGACCAGCACGCTGTTCTCGGTCTGGAGGCCGGCGAAGATGAGGTTGCCCAGCGACGGCTGGCCGACCGTCGTCGCCAGCGTCGCGGTGCCGATGGTCCAGACGGCGGCGGTGCGGATGCCGGCCATCGCGACGGGCGCGGCCAGCGGCAGTTCGACCAGCCGCAGCCGCCGGCCCGACGTCATGCCGACGCCGTCGGCCGCCTGGAGGATGGCCGGCGCGATGCCGGTGAGCCCCGCCACCGCGTTCCGGAGGATCGGCAGCACGGCATAGACGGCGAGCGCCAGCAGCGACGGCAGGAAGCCCAGCGCCGGCACCCCGCCGCCGACCAGCGCCGAGACCGCCAGTAGCAGCGGGTAGAAGAGGGCGAGGAGGGCGAGGCCGGGGATCGTCTGGACGAGGCTCGCCAGCCCCAGCGCCGCCGTGGCGAGGCGCGGCCGCCCGCGCGCCGCCAGCGCCAGCGGCAGCGAGAGGCCGAGCGCCAGCCCCAGCGCCGCCGCCGACAGCAGTACATGCTGCCCGGCCAGCGCCGGCACCTGGGCGAAGGCCGCCACCCAGCGCGGATCGCTCATGCGGTCAGCGCCCGCAGCCGCTCGGCCTGCCGCGCCGGCACCGCCACCAGCGCCGCGGCCTCCGGCCCGGCGCCGCCCGCCAGCATCGCCCGTGGGGCCGCATCGGCGACGATCCGCCCGCCCGCCATCACCAGCACGCGGTCGGCCAGCAGCAGCGCCTCGGCCATGTCGTGCGTCACCAGCACGCTGGTGAGCCCCAGCCGGTCGTGCAAGGCCCGACAGGCCCGGCCGAGATCGTCGCGGGTGACGGGATCGAGCGCGCCGAACGGTTCGTCCAGCAGCATCAGCTTCGCCCCGCCGGCCAGCGCGCGGGCCACGCCGACGCGCTGCTGCTCCCCGCCCGACAGCGCGTCCGGCGCGCGGGCGCCGTAGTCCCCGGGCAGCCCGACCAGCGCCAGCAGCCCGGCGACGTCCGCCGCGCCGCCGGACAGGCGCGGCACGATGGCGATGTTCTCGGCCACCGTCATGTGCGGGAACAGGCCGACATGCTGGAAGACGTAGCCGATCGAACGGCGCAGCGCGGCCGGATCGCCCGTCGCGACATCGCGGCCGCCGACGCGGACGGTGCCGGCATCCGGCGTCACCAGCCGGTTGATCGCCTTCAGCAGCGTCGACTTGCCCGATCCGGACGCGCCGACCAGCGCGACGAAGCTGCCCTGCGCGATGTCGAGCGTCACGTCGCGCAGCGCCGGCCGGCCGGCATAGGCGTGGGAGACATGGTCTATGGCGATGTCCATGGCCTGCTCCAAAGGCGTGTCTCGACTTCGCTCGACATGGACGGTTGGTGGGCAGAGAAGCAAGGCAACTTCGCGTAATCCACCCCGTCCATCCCGAGCGAAGTCGAGGCATCCTCCGCAAGCGCGGGTGGCGTTCCCATCCACCCCCGCGCTATGCCGCCGCACATGCCCCCCCGTCCAACCCCGATCGGTCCCGCCCCCGACGTCGCCGCGATCGAGGCCATCGCCCGTGCCGCGCTGGCGGCGCTGCCCGCCGCCTTCCGCCGCCACCTCGGCGACGTGCTGCTGCGGATCGAGGAGTGGCCCGACGAGGAGACGCTGGACGCGCTCGGGATCGAGGATGGCTACGACCTGACCGGCCTCTATACCGGCCGGCCGGTGGGCGAGAAGAGCGTCGGCGACACCGCCGCCATGCCCGACATGATCCACCTGTTCCGCCGCCCCCTGCTGGACGAATGGGTCGATGGCGGGGAGACGCTGGAGACGTTGGTCGCGCATGTCCTGATCCACGAGGTCGGCCATCATTTCGGCCTGTCCGACGCCGACATGCACGCGCTGGAGCGGGCGGCCCAGTGAACGGGGCGGCGCTCGGCTGGTCGGGCCTCGGCTGCATGCGGGGTGGCCGCATCCTGTTCGAGGGGCTGGACATGGCGCTGTCCGCCGGCGAGGCGCTGGTGGTGGGCGGCCCGAACGGCGTCGGCAAGTCCAGCCTGCTGCGCATCCTCGCCGGCCTCCTTCCACCCTCGGCGGGGCGGGTCGATCGCGTCGGCGCGCTCGCCTTCGCCGGCGAGGCGGCGGCGCTCGACCCGCGCCTGCCGCTCGGCCGCGCGCTCGGCTACTGGGCGGCGATCGACGGTCAAGGCGAAGCGGCGGTGGCCGAGGCGCTGGCGGCGATGGGGCTGGCGCGGATCGCCGACGTGCCGGTGCGCCTGCTCTCCACCGGCCAGCGCAAGCGGGCGGCGCTGGCGCGGATCGTCGCCGGGGGCCAGCCGGTCTGGCTGCTCGACGAGCCGGGCAACGGCCTGGACGGCGACGCGCTGGGGCTGCTGGCCGAGGCCATGGCGCGGCGGCGGGCGGCGGGCGGCATCGTCGTCGTGGCGACGCACCAGCCGCTGGCGCTGCCCGGCGCGCGCATGCTGGCGCTGGCGTGATCCTCGCGCGGATACTCCGGCGCGACCTGGGAGTCGCCTGGGCCACCGGCGGCGCGCTGCCGCTGGTGTTCTTCCTGCTGGTCGCGACCCTCTTCCCCTTCGCCGTCGGGCCGGACGCGCAGCTGCTCGGCCGCGCCGGCGGGGGAGTGCTGTGGATGGCGGCGCTGCTGGCGGCGCTGCTGCCGGTCGACCGGCTGGTGGCGCCGGACCTGGAGGCGGGGGTGCTCGATCAATATGCCGCGCGCGGGATCGCCGACGAGGGCGTGGCGGCGGCCAAGATCGCGGCGCACTGGCTCGGCTTCGGCCCGCCGCTGATGCTGGCGGCGGTGCCGGCCGCCGCGCTGCTGCGGCTGGACGGCGCGGCGCTGTGGCGGCTGGAGGCGGGGCTGGCGCTCGGCACCCCGGCGCTGGCGGCGCTGGCGGTGACGGTGAGCGCGCTGACCGCCGGGCTGCGCGGGGCGGGGGCGCTCGCCGGGCTGATGATGCTGCCGCTCGCCGTGCCGCTGCTGATCTTCGGCGCGGGGGCGGGGGGAGAGCAGGCGGCCGGCGCCTTCAAGCTGCTGGCGGCGACGAGCCTCCTGATGCTGGCGGGTGCGCCGTTCACCACGGGCGCGGCGCTGCGGGCCGCACGAGAATAGCCCTTTCCGTAGGGGGGAGGGCTATCGGTCGTTCACCCACCTTGCCCAGATCGCCGTCGGCAGCAGCAGCCCGCGCGCTTCCTCGCGGATCGCCAGTTCGCCCACCTCCACCCGCCCCGGCAGCCCCTCCATCGCCTGGTCGAGCAGCGCGCCCAGCGCCAGCGCCGACATGCGCACGGCGTAGACGGTCAGCACCAGGAAGCGCGACTCGGCGTCCAGCAGCCGGCGGCAGTCGGCGACGAGGCCGGGCAGCCCTTCCTCCAGCTTCCACACCTCGCCGTCCGGCCCGCGGCCGAACTTGGGCGGATCGAGCATGATCCCGTCATAGCGCCGCCCCCGCCGCACCTCGCGCGCGGCGAACTTGGCGGCGTCGTCCACCATCCAGCGGATCGGGCGGTCGGCCATGTCGGACAGGAAGGCGTTTGCCTTCCCCGCCTCGACCGATTTCCGCGACGCATCGACATGGGTGACGCGCGCGCCGCTGGCGGCCAGCGCCAGGCTGCCGACGCCGGTATAGCCGAACAGGTTCAGCATCTCGGCGTCCGGCGCGGTGCGTTCGCGCATCCAGTCCCACACCGGCGCCATGTCGGGGAAGAAGGCGAGGTGGCGGAAGGGGGTGTTCTGGGCGAGGAAGCGCAGCTCCGCCCAGCGGACGTGCCAGCCGTCGCGCGGCACATGCCGCCCCAGGTGCCAGCGCCCGCCGCCCTCCTCGTCCGATGCGCCGATGAAGTCGCCGTCCGCCTCCCAGTCGGCGGTGGCGGGCGCCCACATCGCCTGCGGCTCCGGCCGGACGAAGCGGAACCGGCCATAGCGTTCGAGCTTGCGGCCGTGCCCCGAGTCGACGAGGCCGTAATCGGTCCAGGGTTCGGCGATAAGGACATCAAGCCCCTCCCCGGCACGGCGAGGGGGACCATTCGCCCCTTCGGCGAATGGTGGAGGGGTCGGCGCGACGCCGATGGCGGGCGACCCCTCCACCGCCCGCGGCGGTCCCCCTCGCCGTTCCGGGGAGGATCCATCGCTCACGCCGCCTTCGCCAGCTTGCCGCCGACGGTCGCCAGCGCCTCGTCGCCGGCCAGCGTCGCGGCGCCGGCGGCGCGCGCGTCGGCCACCGTCACCGCGTCGATCGCCGCCACCGTCTCGGCCGCCGGCACGATGCGGCCGTGGACCTGGATCTGGCGGGCCAGATGGTCGCAGCGCCCTTGCACCGACTCCAACCCCATCAGCAGCCCGGCCTTCGCCTGAGCCCGCGCCCGGTCCAGCTCGGCCCGGTCCAGCCCGGCGGCGGTGGCGGCCAGCGTCTCGCGGGTGAGCTTCAGCGCGCGCGCCGCGTCGGCCTTGGCGGCGGCGAGATAGACGCCGAACATCCCCGTATCGGCATGCGGCTGGAACCAGGCGTAGATGCTGTAGGCCAGGCCCCGCGCCTCGCGCACCGATTGGAACAGCCGCGACGACATGCCGCCGCCGGCGGCCTGCGCGAACAGGGCGAGGGCATGGTGGCCGGGATCGGCATGGGACAGGCCGGGACGGGCCAGCGCCAGATGGACCTGGTCGAACCGCCGCGTGTCGTGGTGGACGCCGCCCGTGAAGCTGGCCGGCGGCGGCGGCGGGGCCGTGCCGGGGGCGAGATCGCCGAAGCGCCCCTCGGCCAGCCGCAGCAGCGCATCCTCGTCCACCTTTCCCGCCGCCGCCAGTACCAGGCCGGCGGGGCGGTATTGCCGCGCGATCCAGTCCGACAGGTCGACGGCGGCGATGGCGGCGATGCTCGCCTCGTCGCCCAGCACCGGCCGGCCGAAGGGCTGGGCCGGATAGGCGGCGGACTGGAGATGATCGAAGACGATGTCGTCGGGCGTGTCGCGCGCCTCGCCAAGCTCCGCCAGCACGACGCCCTTCTCGCGCTCCAGCTCGTCGGCCGACAGGTGCGGCGCGCGGACCAGGTCGGCGATGATGTCGATCCCGAGCGCCAGGTCGCCGGCCAGCAGCCGCGCGTGGAAGACGGTATGGTCGCGCGCCGTCCAGGCGTTGATCGATCCGCCGACATCCTCCACCGCCTCGGCCAGCGCCCTGGCGTCGCGGCTGCCGGCGCCTTTGAACACCATATGCTCGACCATGTGGGCGAGACCCGAGAGCCGCTCCGGCTCGGACCGCGCGCCGACGTCGGCGTAGAGGCCGACCGCCAGCGTCTCGACGCCGGCCATCGGCTCGACCGCGACGGTGAGGCCGTTGGCCAGGCGATGCAGCCGCGCGCTCATGCCCGCGCCACCGCGCGCGCGACGATATGGTCGCGCACGGCGGCGAGCGTGCCGGGCAGGGTGACGAACCGCTCCTCGCGGTCGAACAGCCCGGCCAGGCGCGGCGGCAGGCCGGGGCGGACCCCGGTCGCGCGCTCCACCGCGTCGCGGAACTTGGCCGGGTGGGCGGTGGCCAGCGTCACGACGGGCACGTCGGGCGGCAGGTCGGCGGCGCGCGCGGCGGCGAGACCGATGGCGGTATGCGGATCGATCACCTGCCCCGCGCGCTGGTTGGCCCAGCGCATCGCCATCGCCATCCCGTCCGGATCGATCCGCGCGCTGGCGAACAGCGCCCCCGCCTGCGTCCGCATCGCCGGCGTGAGCGAGAGCGTGCGGCTGTCCTCGAACCCGCGCATCGCCGCCGCCGTCGCCGCCCCGTCGCGGCCGTGGAGGTCGAATAGCAGCCGCTCGAAATTAGAGCTGACCTGGATGTCCATCGATGGGGCGGCGGTGGGCGTCACCCTGCCGACCGAATAGTCGCCGGCCGACAGCGCGCGGTGGAGGATGTCGTTGACGTTGGTCGCGACGATCAGCCGCGCCACCGGCAGGCCCATCCTGGCGGCGACGTAGCCCGCGAACACGTCGCCGAAATTGCCCGTCGGCACGGAGAAGGCGACCGGCCGGTCCGGCGCACCCAGGCGCACGGCGGCGTGGAAATAATAGACGATCTGCGCCATCAGCCGCGCCCAGTTGATCGAATTGACCGCCGACAGGTCGAAGCGCGTCGAAAAGTCGCGGTCGGCGAACAGCGCCTTCACCATGCCCTGCGCATCGTCGAAGCTGGCGCCGTCGATGGCGATGTTGTGGATGTTGGGCGACAGCACCGTCGTCATCTGCCGCCGCTGGACGTCTGACACCCGGCCGGCGGGGTGGAGCATGAACACGTCCACCTTGGCCCGCCCGGCCAGCGCGTCGATCGCCGCCGAGCCGGTATCGCCCGAGGTCGCGCCGATGACGGTCAGGTGGGTGTCGCGGGTGGTGAGGAACCGCTCGAACAGCAGCCCGAGCAGTTGCAGCGCGACGTCCTTGAACGCCAGCGTCGGCCCGTGGAACAGTTCCAGCAGCCAGTGCCGCCCGTCGAGCTGGACGAGCGGCGCGACGGCGGTATGACCGAACCGCCCATAGGCCGCCTCGCACAGCCGGCGCAGCGTCGCCGGATCGCGGCTGTCGCCGACGAACGGCCGCATGATCCGCGCCGCCGTCTCGGCATAGGACAGCCCCGCGAGCGCCGCGATCTCGTCGCGCGAGAGGCTCGGCCAGGCTTCGGGCACATAGAGGCCGCCGTCGTCGGCGAGGCCGGCGAGGGTG
>CAXTHU010000044.1:0-15337 GCA_964244125.1 uncultured Sphingomonadaceae bacterium | reverse complement strand
TACTGGGCGCCGACGCCGCCCTCGACCATGGGTGCGCTCGCGGGCGCGCTGATCCTGTGCAACCTCTCGGCCTCCAACATCACCGTCGGCAAGGCCGACGACCGCTCGCTGCTGTCCGCGTCGCAGTCGATGCGGTGCATCGCTGCCTACGCCTATTCGGCGGCGGGCGCGGGCGAAAGCACCACCGACCTCGCATGGGACGGGCAGGGCTCGATCCACGAAATGGGCGAACTCCTCGCGCAGTCGGAGCGCTTCTCGCGCGAGCCGCAGCTCATCGCGGCGGACGTCGACGTGCAGCGCCTCCGGCTGGAGCGCGCGCGCTTTCCAACCTTCAACGACGCGGCGGCGCGGGAGGGGCATCCGGAAACCCGGTTCCGCACGGTCGGCTTCCGCCACGAGCCGAGCTTCGCCGACATCGGCCTGAAGCGCTCGCTCCGACGCTTCCCTTATGTGCCGGATACGCCGGCGCGGCTCGATCAGGACTGCTACGAGAGCTTCAACATCCAGGTCCACGGACTCGCGCGCCGGCTGGAGGCGACGCGCGCCGCGCATCTGGTGATCGGCGTCTCGGGCGGCCTGGATTCGACGCAGGCCCTGATCGTCGCGGCGAAGACCTGCGACCTCCTCGGCCTGCCGCGCGAAACGATCCTCGCCTACACGATGCCGGGCTTCGCGACGGGCGAGGCGACGAAAGGCAATGCCTGGAAGCTGATGCGCGCCCTCGGCGTCGCGGCCGACGAGATCGACATCCGCCCCGCCGCGCGCCGGATGCTTGCCGACATGGGGCACCCCTTCGGCCGGGGCGAGCCGGTCTACGACATCGCCTTCGAGAACGTGCAGGCGGGGCTTCGCACCGACTACCTGTTCCGCCTCGCCAACCAGCGCAACGGCTTCGTCGTCGGCACCGGCGACCTGTCGGAACTGGCGCTCGGCTGGTGCACCTACGGCGTCGGCGACCAGATGAGCCACTACGGCGTCAATGCCGGCCTCGCCAAGACGCTGATCCAGTACCTGATACGCTGGACCATCTCGTCCGGCCAGTTCGGGTCGGAGGCGGGCGAGGTGCTGACGGCGATCCTGTCGACTGAAATCTCGCCCGAACTCGTGCCGGCCGACGCGAGCGGCGCGATCCAGAGCACGGAGGCGACGGTCGGCCCCTATGCGCTGAACGACTTCTTCCTCCACTATGTCGTCCGCCACGGCCTGCCGCCGTCGAAGATCGCCTTCCTCGCCTGGCATGCCTGGCGCGATGCCGAGGCGGGGCGGTGGCCGGAGGGGGTGCCGGCCGCCGCCCGCGTCGCCTACGACCTGCCGACGATCCGGACGTGGCTGGAGGCGTTCCTCATCCGCTTCTTCCGGACGAGCCAGTATAAGCGCTCCGCCCTTCCCAACGGCCCGAAGGTGTCGGCCGGCGGCAGCCTCAGCCCCCGCGGCGACTGGCGCGCGCCGTCGGACGGGAACGCGAAGGTGTGGCTGGAGGAGCTGGCGGCGGCGTTGGACAAGAAATGAAACGGGGCCGGCCCACCAACCTCGTCATGCCGAACTTGTTTCGGCGTCCATCCCTCGGCGGGATCGGCGGTCCTGGCCGAACGGACCCTGGAACGCGTTCAGGGTGACCGTCGCGATTGGGAAACTCGCGCGAACAGCCATACCCGGATCGCGCTCGCGAGATTCGGCGGGTGGGGGGCCGCCACGCGTTCCGCGTCGATCCGCGCCACCAGCGCCGACAGCGGCAGGCCCATCTCCGCTGCCGCCGCGACCAGCGCGTTCCAGAAGACCGGCTCCAGGCTGACCGACGTCGCGTGCCCCGCGATCATCACCGATCGCTTGACCGGGCCGCTCATGCCGCGCGCCCGCTCAATACATATGCTGCCCGCCGTTCATCGACAGGGTGGAGCCGGTGACGAAGCCGGCATCCTCCGAGCAGAGGAAGGCGACGCCGCGGGCGATCTCGCTCGCCTGGCCGAGACGGCCGACGGGGATCTTGGCGACGATCTTGCCCAGCACGTCGGCGGGGACGGCGGCGACCATGTCGGTGTCGATATAGCCCGGCGCGATGGCGTTGACGGTGATGCCGAACCGCGCGCCCTCCTGCGCCAGCGCCTTGGTGAAGCCGTGGATGCCGGATTTGGCGGCGGCGTAGTTCACCTGGCCATACTGGCCGGCCTGGCCGTTGATCGAGCCGATGTTGACGATCCGGCCCCAGCCCCGGTCCTTCATGCCGGTGAAGGCCGCCTTGGCCATGTTGAAGCAGCCGCCGAGATTCGTGTCGATCACATCCTTCCACGCCGCATAGCTCATCTTCATCAGCGTGCCGTCGCGGGTGATGCCGGCATTGTTGACGACGATGTCGACCGGGCCGATTTCCGCCTCCACCTGCCTCACCCCGTCCAGGCAGGCGTCGTGATCGGCGACGTTCCACTTGTAGGCCTTCATGCCATGGGCGTCGGCGAAGTCCCTCGCCCTGGCGTCGTCGCCGGCATAGGTCGCCGCGACCGCCACGCCCATCTCCTTCAGGGCAAGGCTGATCGCCTCGCCGATGCCGCGGGTTCCCCCGGTCACGATCGCCACCCGCGCCATCATCTCTCTCCTGGTCGTCGGGCGCGAGCCTAGGCGGCGGCGATCCAGCCTTCAAGCTCGCGCGCCAGCAGGGCGGTGAGCATCGCGATGCCGATGGCGCCATCGTTGAGGCAGGGCAGATAGGCGAAGCGCTCGCCGCCCGCCGCGGCGAACTGCTCGCGTCCCCGGATCGCCAGTTCCTCAAGCGTCTCTAGGCAATCGGCCGAGAAGCCGGGCGCCATCACCGCGATCCGCTTCACCCCGTCGACCGGGAGCGCGGCGAGCATGGTGTCGGTCGCCGGCTCCAGCCACTTGGCCCGGCCGAAGCGCGACTGGAAGGTGACGATCACCTCCCGCCCCAGCGCTTCGCCGAGCAGCCGGGCGGTCTTGCGGCAATGGCAATGATAGGGATCGCCGAGATGCAGCGTCCGCTCCGGCATGCCGTGGAAGCTCGTCACCAGCGCGTCCGGCACGAAGTCGAGCGCCGCCAGCCCCTCGCGCACCGATGCGGCGAGCGCGGCGATATAACCCGGATCGTCGTGATAGGGCGGCAGCGTGCGGAGCGCCGGCTGCCAGCGCATCCCTGCCAGCACGGCGAAGGCGGCGTCGTTGGCGGTCGCCGTCGTCGCGGCGCAATATTGCGGGTAGAGCGGCGCCAGCAGGATGCGTTCGCAGCCCGCCGCCTTCAGCGCCGCGAGCTTCCCGGCGATGGCGGGCCGGCCGTAGCGCATGGCATGGTCGACCATCACGCCCGGCCCGAACGCGCCTTGCAGCGCCGTCGCCTGCGCCTTCGTGATCGCGCCGAGCGGCGATCCGTCCTCGCGCCACACCTGGGCATAGGCATGGGCGGATTTCTTCGGCCGGGTGCGCAGGATGAAGCCGCGCAGGATCGGCTGCCACAGCAGCGGCGGGATCTCGATCACCCGCCGGTCGGACAGGAACTCGGCGAGATAGCGGCGCACCGCCCCCGCATCGGGCGCATCGGGCGTGCCGAGGTTGACCAGCAGCACGCCGACGCGGGGACGCGCGACAGCGGGATGATCGGCGGGGGGGCAGTCGGCCGGTGTCATGCGAAGGGCAGGCTCCTGGCGCGGCGCCCGGTGGCGGCGGCGACGGCGTTCATGATCGCCGGCGCGACCGGCGGCACGGCGATCTCCCCGACCCCGCCGGGGGCTTGGTCGCTCGGGATCAGTTCGATCAGGATCTCGGGGCAGTCGGCCAGCGCCGGCAGGCCCAGCGCATCGAAATTGCCCGCCTGGCAATGCCCCCCCGCCCAGGAGATCGCGCCGCCCAGCGCCGCCGAGAGGCCGTAGACGATGCCCCCCTCGACCTGCTGGCGGACGATGTCGGGGTTGACGATCCGGCCGCAATCGACCGAGGCGGCGACGCGGACGACGCGCGGCCGCCCGCCCGTCATCGCCACCTCCGCCAGCATGGCGACGTGGCTGCCGAAGCAGCTATGCGCCGCCAGCCCCTGGGCCGCGCCGCCACCCTCCCAGCCGCCCAGCGCCGCCGCCCCCGACAGGCACCGGGCGAGGCGCGGCGCGGGGCCGAGCAGCCCCATGCGGAAGGACAGCGGATCGATCCCGGCGATCCCGGCCGCCTCGTCCATGAAGCACTCAGTGAAGAAGGCGGTGTAGCTGTTGGCGACCGATCGCCACATGCCGGTCGGCACGCCGATCCCGGCCGGATGCTGCGCCACCGTCACCGCCGGGATCAGATAGGGCGGATGGCCGCCGTCCACCGCGCTCGCCTCCGCCCCGGCGGGCATCGGCGCGTCCGGCATCAGCCGCCGCATCACCTCGCCGGCGGCCGATGGCGTCGCGATCCGCGCCTCCCACCCCAGGATGCGCGTCCCCGCCACATGCGCCGACATGCGGGCGAGAGCCGGCGGGCGATAGCGGTCGTGCGCCAGATCCTCCGCGCGGGACCATTGCAGCTGCACCGGGCGGCCGACCTTCCTGGCCAGCCGTGCGGCGGCGATGGGCGCGTCCAGCTCGATCTTGCCGCCGAAGCTGCCGCCCAGCAGCATCGGGTAGATCGTCACCTGCCCCTCGGCCAGCCCCACCGCGCGCGCGGCGGCGGCGCGGACGAGGCCGGGCGCCTGCGTCTGCACCCACAGTTCCAGCCGGTCGCCGCTTATCCGCGCCGTCGCCGCCATCGGCTCGATCGGCGCGTGGGGGGCGAAGCCGACGCGATATTCGGCGCGCAGGTTCGGCGGCGGCGGCGTGGCGGTCTCGACGAACTTCGTGCCCTCGACGGCCAGCGCGGCGCGCAAGCCCCGGTCGATCGAGGCGTCGTCGGGGGCGGCGGCTCCCCTGGCGAAACGGGGCCGCGCCGCATCGAGCCCGGTCTGCGCCGCCCATGTATTGGTCGCGATCGCCGCCGACCAGCCGGCATCCTCGACCAGCGCCAGCACCCCCGGCACGCGATCCGCCACCGCCTTGTCCAGCGGCCCTGCCGCGCCGGCGCCCGGCGGCGCCTGGGCGATGGCGGCGAAGACCATGTCGGGCAGGCGCACGTCGGCGGCATAGCGGGCCGATCCGTCGACCTTGCCCGGCAGATCGAGCCGGGGGACGCTCCGCCCGGACAGGGCCCGGCGGGGCTTGCGCGGCACGTCGGCCGGCGGCGCGAAGCCGGCGGCATCCTCGGCCAGATCGGCGAAGCGCAGGCGGTCCGGCCCGCGCAGGACGAAGCCGTCCTTCGTCTCGCAGGCCCGCCAGTCGATCCCCCAGCGCTTCGCCGCCGCCATGCACAGCATCGCCCGCGCCGTCGCCCCCGCCCCGACATAGCGCGCCTCGAACCCGCGGATCGAGCTTGACCCGCCGGTCATCATCAGCGCCGACCGCGTCGCCAGCTCGTGCGCCGCCCACTGGCCGACGGACTGGAGGAAGCCGGGCAGCATCGCCCGCGCCGCCTCCCGCACCAGGAAGTCGTTGGCATAGAGCGGCCCGATCGGTGCCGGCTCCACCGCCACCGTGCGCCAGTCCGCGCCCAGTTCGTCGGCCAGTATCTGCGGCAGCGCGGTGTAGACGCCCTGCCCCATCTCCGCCTGCGGCACGGCGACGGCGACATGGCCGTCGGTGCCGATCTTCAGGAAGGCGTTGAACAATTGCTCGCCCGGCGCGGCGGCCAGGTTCGATGCATAGTGGCGCGGCCACGCCCCCCAGGCGAGCGCCAGCCCGGCACCCACGCCGCCGCCGACCAGCACGGTCCGCCTGCTGATGTTGCCACTGGCCATCGTCACGCTGATAGGGGGGACGATGGGTGAAGGCTAGGGCGGGACGAGGCCCGCCGGCGTCAGGCGAACCGTTCGCGCATCGCCCCGGAGCCGCCCTCCAGCTCGACCGTCAGCCCGCGATCGCGCCGACGCTGCAACCAGTCGATCAGCATCTCGGCCACCGTGTGGTCGACCGCGACGAGCCGCTTCAGATCGATCCGCACGGGACGATCCTCGGGCAGCGCGTCGAGCGCCCGGCTGAGCCGGGGCAGCGACAGGAAGGTCGCGGCACCCGCCAGGCTGAGCCGGCTGCCCGACGCGTCATGGTCCTCCTCGACCCCCAGGCGCAGCCGGCGGAGATGCGGCAGCACCTCGACCAGCGACAGCGCCAGCCCGACCAGCACGCCGGTCAGCAGGTCGGTCGCGATCACCATGCCGAAGGTCGCCGCCCAGATCAGCGCCGGCAGCGGGCCATAGGCCTTGAACAGGTGGCGGACGTGGCTGAGGCTCAGCAGCCGCCAGCCGGTCAGCACCAGCACGCCGCCCAGCGCCGCCATCGGGATCTCGCGCAGCAGCCACGGCAGGAGAGCGACGAAGCCCAGGATCCATGCGCCGTGCAGGATGGTCGACAGCCGCGTCACCGCACCCGCCTGGACGTTGGCCGAGCTGCGGACGATCACGCCGGTCATCGGCAGCGCGCCGGCCGCGCCGCACAGCATGTTGCCGATCCCCTGCGCGCGCAGTTCCTTGTCGTAATCGGTGCGCGGGCCGTCGTGCATCCGGTCCACCGCGGCGGCCGACAGCAGCGTCTCGGCGCTGGCGATGAAGGCGATGGCGAGCGCGGTGGCGAGGATCGCCGGGCTGGCCAGCGTGCCGAGGAAGCCGGCGCCCGGCAGGTCGACCGCCGACAGGATCGAGGCTGGCACGTCGACCCGCTTGACGCCGAGGTCGAGCAGCACGGCGAGCAGGGTGGTGGCGACGACGCCGACCAGCGCGCCCGGCACCAGCCGCAGCGCCGCCGGCCGCAGCTTCTCCCACGCCAGCATCGCCGCGATGGTGACGATGCCGATCATGAAGGCGATCTCCGTCGCCTGGATGTCGCCGAAGGACAGGCCGAGCAGGCGGGCGGGCATCATCGCCAGGTTCTCCGGCCCGCTCGACAGCGGCCTGGCGTCGAACAGGACGTGGAACTGGCCGATGACGATCAGCGCGCCGATCCCGGCCAGCATCCCGTGGACCACGGCGGGCGAGATGGCGCGGAACCAGCCGCCCAGCTTGAACACGCCGGCCGCCACCTGCAGGGCGCCGGCGACGACCAGGATCGGCCCGAGCGCCGGGAGGCCGTGATCGCGCACCAGTTCGAACACGATCACCGCCAGGCCGGCGGCGGGACCGCTCACCTGCAAGGGCGATCCGGCGAAAAGACCGACGACGAGGCCGCCGACGATGCCGGTGACCAGCCCCTTCTCGGGCGGCACGCCCGAGGCGATGGCGATCCCCATGCAGAGCGGCATCGCCACCAGGAAGACGACGATCGACGCGGTGAAATCCCGCGCGAGGAACCTGGTGGTGAGGCCCTTCATCATTCGGCCGCCTGAAGGAAGGCGACGTCGGAGGCGAAGCGCTGGCGATACGGCAGCGCCACCGGCAGCGGCCGGTCCGCGCGCAGCGTCGCGAACCGCCCGGTCTCGCCATCGAGGCCGAGGACCTGGCCGGCATGGATGTCGACGAACCAGCCGTGGAGCGCGATCTCGCCGCGGGCGATGCCGGCCGCCACCGCCGGATGGGTACGCAGGTGCGCCAACTGCCCGACGACGTTCTCCAGCGCGATGGCGCGCACCCGCTCGCCATTGGTCAGTTCCGGATAGCCCTTGGCGACGACCGCCTGCGCGGCGTGGCCATGGCGCAGCCAGGCGGCGACGTTGGGCATGCCCGCCGCCAGCTCCGGCTCGGCCAGCGCCTTCATCGCGCCGCAATCCGAATGGCCGCAGACGATGATGTCGCGCACGCCCAGCGCGACGACGGCATATTCCACCGTCGCGGAGACGCCGCCGTTGTCCTGGCTGTATGGCGGGACGATGTTTCCCGCATTGCGGCAGACGAACAGGTCGCCCGGCTGCGCCTGCATGATCTGTTCCGGCACGATCCGCGAATCGGCGCAGGAGATCATCAGCGCCTTGGGGATCTGGCCGTCCCGCGCCAGCCGCCCATAGAGTGCCCTCTGGTTCGGGAAGACCTGGTCCTCGAAGCTGAAGACCCGGCCGATCAGCTCGTTCATGGCGATGCTCCTGGTCCGGACCTGGCTGGTCCGGACGATTGGGAGCGTATCTAGGCGGTGTCATTTGCCGCATCGCGGCAGGGTTGTAACTTATCGTTGCTCGGCCGCGGCGGGCAGCGATATGGTGGCCGTGAGGCCGCCGCCGGTCCGGTTGGCGAGGACGAGCGTGCCGCCTTCCCGGCCCACCGCGCTCGCCACGATGGCGAGGCCCAGCCCCAGCCCCTCGGTATTGCGCGCGCGCGCCGTGTCGAGCCGGACGAAGGGGTGCAGCACCTCCGTCAACCGATCCTCGGGGATGCCCGGCCCGTCGTCCTCGACCCGGATGACGATGGCCCGCGCGGCCGCCGCCAGCGTCACCCGCGCCGCGCCGCCATAGCGGATCGCATTCTCGACCAGGTTGCCGACCGCCCGCCGCATGCCGCCATGGCGCAGCGTCGCGTCGAGGTGGTCCGGCCCGCGATAGCCGGCATCGGCGCCGCGGTCGCACGCCCCGTCGACGATCGTCGCGACCAGCGTGGCGAGGTCGATCCGGGCCGGCGGCTCCGGATCGTTCTCGCCGCCGAGGAAGGCCAGCAGCGATCCGACCATCGCGTCGATCTCGCCCATGTCGGCGGCCAGCGCGTCGCGCAGCCGCGGCTCGGCGACCGCGTCGAGCCGCAGCTGCATGCGCGACAGCGGCGTGCGGATGTCGTGGCCGACGGCGGCGAGCGCCTGCGTCCGATCCGCGATCAGGCGGTGGATGCGGTGCTGCATCTCGTTGAACGCGCGGATCAGGTTGCGCACCTCGGCCGTGCCGGCCTCCGCCATCGTCACCCGCGCGTCGGTGCCCACCCGCGTCGTCGCCTCGGCGAGCGCCTGGAGCGGGCGGAGGGTCCGCCGGATCAGCAGCCCGCCGATCACCAGCAGGCCGATCGCCGGCACCAGCGCCATCGCGATCCGCCCCAGCGCCAGCGTCCAGCCGGTGACGATGCCGTGCGCGCTGAAGTAGAGCCAGCTGCCGTCGGGCAGCTTCAGCCCGCCGGCCACGGTCGATGCCCGGCCGGGCGAGACCAGCCGCAGCCGCAGGTCGCTCCGACCGAGCGTCGGCTCCCAGCTGACGATCTGCCGGCGCATCACGTCCAGCTCGGCGGCAACCGGCGGCGGCGGCAGCGCCGTCGCCCAGCGGACGTCGTAGCGGTCGGTGGTCAGTTCGTCGGCCATGGCCGGCCGTTCCCGCCACGGCCGCTCGGCCACCAGCTTGCGCGCGATCACCAGATGCTCGGCCAGCCGCCGCGCCTCGTCCTCGCGCACCGAGAAGCTGCCGGCGCGCTCGTAAAGCAGGGTGCTGGCGCCGAACTCGACCACCACCGTCAGCAGCAGGATGGCGAAGATCCGGCCGATCAGGCCGAGCGAGCCGCGCATGCGGCGGATCATGCGCGTCCTGCCGCGCGGCGCATCAGGCCCGTTCCACCGCCACGTTGAACATATAGCCGATGCCCCGCACGGTGACGATCGGCGCGGGCGCGCCCTCGATCGACAGCTTGCGCCTGAGGCGGCTGACCAGCACGTCGACGCTGCGATCCGACGAATCGCCCAGCCGGGCACGCGACAGCTCGATCAGCCGCTCGCGCGCGATCACCCGCTGCGGCTGGCCGAGGAAGCTGGCGAGCAGGTCGAACTCCGCGCCGGTCAGCTCGACCACCGCGCCCGCCGGAGAGCGCAGCTCGCGGCGCGGGAAGTTCGCCGCCCAGCCGCCGAAGCGCGCCTCGGTCTCGCGCTCCTCGCCCGTCGGCCGCTCCATGCCGCCGCGCCGCAGCACGGCCCGCACGCGGGCGATCAGCTCGCGGGTGCCGAACGGCTTGGCCAGATAGTCGTCACCGCCGATCTCCAGCCCGACGACGCGATCCGCCTCGTCCGCCTTGGCGCTGATGAAGATGATCGGCACGTCGCTCTTGCGCCTGATCTGGCGGCACAGGTCGATCCCGCTGGTGCCCGGCAGCATGATGTCGAGCAGGACGAGATCGACCGGCCCGCCGTCGAACGCGATCCACATCTCGGGCGCGGAAGAGGCCGGGCGGACGAGATAGCCGTTCTCCTGCAAGGCCCGCGTGGTGAGCGTGCGCAGCGCCGGGTCGTCCTCGACCAGCACGATGGACGGCGCGGTCATGCGGCGGCGCGGCGAGGCGGTGGATCGGCTGTCATGCCGGCGACCTAGGGACGGCGGCCGGGGGGATCAACATGGCTCGGCCTCTCCGGTGGCGCAGCAATCCTTGTTTACGAAGCAGCAACCCGCCGGCCGGCTCCGAGCCACAATTCCTTACGCGGATGCCCGGGCGGCGCAACGGACGATGCCTAGATGGCGTCCGTGACATCGCCTCGAAAGGATATCTTCATGCCGCTCCGCTTGCTGCTCGCGGTCGCCGTCGCCGCCATTCCCGTCCCGGCGCTCGCCCAGTCGCTGAACGAGACGCATCGCGAGGTCTGGCTGCCGGCCGGCAAGACGGTGAAGCTCTACGCCCCGATCAAGCGCGACGCCTGCGCGACCGTCGCCCGCCACCAGCCGGCCGGCAAGCTGTCGCATCACGGTGCCGCCGACGCCGATCCGGCCTGCGACGTGATCGCGGCGCGCGATACGGATCGGGCCAAGCAGGCGGGCGAGTAAGCCGGCCCCGCGACCCGGCCCGTCCATGCCGGCATGAATCCTGCGAAGGGCCGATGCCGAATGCTTTCGGCCCGGGGGTATACGAAGCGACACTTTTTTTCCCGGAAGTTAGGAGTTCTTTCGCAAACAGCTCCTAAGACGGCGACCATCCGTACGACGACGTCAGCGTTACTCGTATGAGAAGGATCCCGAAATGTCGTCGAAGCCAACATACCTGATCGAAACGGACTTCCGAAATAAGCTTATGCGCATGACGTTCTCCGGCCTGATGGATCATCCGACGATCGACCGGCTGGAGCAGGAACTGGCCCCCGCATTCGCCCGGATGCCGGCAAAAGCGGGACAGCCGGGCGATTGCCTGCTTCTGGTCGATGTCCGCGCGTCGAGCGTGCAGTCCCGCGACATCACCGCGCGGCTTCAGGCGATCATCGCGCGGTATGGTCCGCTGACGCGCCGGATCGCCATGCTCGTGTCGGAATCGCCGCTGGAGATGATGCAGACCAAGCGCGTCGCCGGCCGGAACGGGACGGACTTCTTCCTGAGCGAGGATGACGCGTCGGCATGGCTGTTCGAAGAGCGGGCCGCCGTCGCCGCATCGGCCTGAACCGGGATCGGACGATCGGGATCGCGAACGGCGGCTGCGCGGGACGGCCGGCCGGTTCGGCGCCGTCGCCCTGCGGCGTTCACCTACCGCGTCAGCCTTTTATACGCCAGCCGCGTCGGGCGATCCGCCTCGTCGCCCATGCGGCGGCGCTTGTCCTCCTCGTAGCTCTCGAAATTGCCCTCGAACCATTCGACGTGGCTGTTCCCCTCGAAGGCGAGGATGTGCGTCGCCAGCCGGTCGAGGAAGAAGCGGTCGTGGCTGATGACTACGGCGCAGCCGGCGAAGTTCTCCAGCGCCTCCTCCAGCGCGCGCAGCGTCTCGACGTCGAGGTCGTTGGTCGGCTCGTCTAGCAGCAGCACGTTGCCGCCATGCGCCAGCATCTTGGCCAGGTGGACGCGGTTGCGCTCGCCGCCCGATAGCTGGCCGACCTTCTTCTGCTGGTCGACGCCCTTGAAGTTGAACGCGCCGACATAAGCGCGCGACGCCACCTCGTGCTTGCCGAAATAGAACCGCTCGTTGCCGCCCGACACCTCCTCCCAGACATTGTGCCTGGGATCGAGCGTGTCGCGGCTCTGGTCGACATAGCCGAGATGGACGGTGTCGCCGATCCTGATCGATCCGCCGTCGGCCTCCTCCTGGCCGGTGATGAGCTTGAACAGGGTCGACTTGCCGGCGCCGTTGGGGCCGATCACGCCGACGATGCCGCCGGGCGGCAGGGTGAAGGACAGGTCCTCGAACAGCAGCTTGTCGCCGAACGCCTTGGTCAGGCCGTTCGCCTCGATGACGTTGCCGCCCAGCCGCTCGGGCACCTGGATCAGGATCTGCGCCTTGCCGGGGCCGCGCTCGGCCTGGCGCTGGACCAGTTCGTCGAAAGCGCGGATGCGGGCCTTCGACTTGGTCTGGCGGGCCTTGGGGGACTGGCGGATCCACTCCAGCTCCTCCTTGATCGCCTTCTGCCGGCCCTCCTCCTCGCGGTCCTCCTGGCCCATGCGCTTGGCCTTGGCCTCCAGGAAGCCGGAATAATTGGTGTTGTAGGTGTGGTAGCGGCCGCGATCCAGCTCCAGCACCCAGGTGACGACATTGTCGAGGAAGTAGCGGTCGTGCGTCACCAGGATGACGTTGCCGGCATATTCCTTGATGTGGTTCTCCAGCCAGGCGACGCTCTCGGCATCGAGGTGGTTGGTCGGCTCGTCGAGCAGCAGGATGTCGGGTTTTTCGAGCAGCAGCTTGGTCAAGGCCACCCGCCGCCGCTCGCCGCCCGACAGCGTGTCGACCGCCGCGTCGCCCGGCGGACAACGCAGCGCCTCCATCGCGATCTCCAGCTGGTTGTCGAGCGTCCAGCCGTCGACCGCGTCGATCTTCTCCTGGAGATCGCCCATCTCGGCCAGCAGCGCGTCGAAATCGGCATCCTCGGGCGGATCGGCCATCAGGTCGCTGATCGCGTTGAAGCGGTCGACCAGATCGGCGGTGCCGCGCGCGCCGTCCATGACGTTCTGCTTGACGTCCTTGGCCGGATCCAGCGTCGGCTCCTGCGCCAGATAGCCGACGGTGATCCCCTCGCCCGCCCAGGCCTCGCCGGAATATTCGTTGTCGATCCCGGCCATGATCTTCATCAGCGTCGACTTGCCGGTGCCGTTGACGCCGATGATGGCGATCTTGGTGCCGGGCAGGAATTGCAGGCTGACGTTGTTGAGCACCGGCTTGGGCGCGCCGGGATAGGTCTTCGTCAGGCCCTTCATGACGAAGCTGTACTGAACGGCCATTCTCGGGCGCTCCAAATGCGGTTCGGGTGATGTCGGAAACGAGCCGCGCTCTAGCGGACGGGCCGGTCGTTGGCAACGCGTGCTCCTTTCCCGCCAGGCCGCGCCGGCGGAAGGTGAAGAAGGTGAGGTCGCGTCGGGGATCGACGCGCCCGACCCAAGACGATCGGACGGGACGTGGCATCGGACAGGTCGGAGGTTGGCCGCATCGATAGAACATCAGCAGAACAGCAGGAGACTATGGAGCAAGGGCTGCTTCCGGTGAGCTTGACTATAAGGCCACTCCCCTTCCGGGATCGTTGCGAAATACACTCATCGCCTCGGAGGGAGAGCCTGGCCTGAATCATACCTCCTTCTTGTTCCCCGGCGCAGGCCGGGGTCCAGTCGGGGGACGCCGATAATGACCGCTGCGCTCCGCCACCCCGGCCTTCCCGACTGGGCCCCGGCCTGCGCCGGGGAACGACCTTGTCGGAAGGATAACGTCAGGACGATCCGGGTGACGACTGTATTCGCGACGATTCCTCCGAAGGGAGGGAGGTCGTGCTATCCCGTCACGCTCGCATCCACGCTCACCCGCCGGCGGGTGCGGCGCACATGGATCGGGTCGTCGATCGGCTTCATCTCGGCGACCAGCGCCTTCACCGACACGAAGGCGAAGCCGACCGAGCTGTCCGCCACGCCATATGGCATGAACAGCAGGTCGCCGTGCAGGATCGCGCCGCAGGTGTAGACGACGTTGGGGACATAGCCCTCGCGATCCTCGTCCGCCGGCGACAGCAGCGGCTCGGCCAGCCGGCCGATCACCTTGGCCGGGTTCTTCTTGTCGAGGAGGACCGCGCCGATCGAATATTTGCGCATCGCGCCGACGCCGTGGGTCAGCAGCAGCCAGCCCTCGTCCAGCTCGATCGGCGATCCGCAATTGCCGATCTGCACCTGCTCCCACGGGTATTTCGGCACCAGCAGCAATTCGCCCTCGCCCCATTTGTCGAGCGACCTGGACTTCAGGATGAACAGGTTCTCGCCGTCCTGCCGGCCGATCATCATGTAATGGCCGCCGACCTTGCGCGGGAACAGCGCCATGCCCTTGTTGCGCGCCGCGGGGCCGCCCATCGGCGCCAGCGCGAAGGTGCGGAAGTCGCGCGTCCGGAGCAGCTCGGAACGGATCGCCGCCCCGGAATAGGCGGTGTAGGTGCCGAGCCATTCGGACGTGCCGTCGTCATGGCGGAACTCGACCAGGCGCAGGTCCTCCAGCCCGTTGCGCTGCGCCTCGGTCATCGGGAACAGCACGGTGCCCGACAGCGTGCTGTCGGGATGGCGATGCACCTCGATCGCGCCGTCGCCCAGCTCGCGCGCGGTATCGGCGGCGGTGGCGAAGGGGGGTTCGGGCGCCAGCTCGAAATGCGGGCCGGGGCTCAATATGCCCTCGCGGAAGGCGACCGAGGAGATATGCCCCTCCCCCACCGAGCGCAGCGACATGGCGATGCGGACCGAACCCGGCGACAGCCCGCTCTGGTCGGGATGGGCGACGATGCTGGGGTTCATCAGCGCGGCGGCGGCATAGCTGTATTCGTGGCAGAAATAGGCGCCGATCAGCTGCTGCTTCTCGGCCGAGATCAGGCTCTCGTCCAGCTCCAGCGCCGCGCGGATCTGGCGGTAGCGGGTCATGAAGACGTTGCGCGTCTGCCAGTGGCGCGCCTCGAAATCCTTCAGCACCAGTTCCAGCTCGCGATGCGCCGCATCCTCGTCCAGCGCCAGCACGGCATCGGCGATGCGGCGCACCCGGCTCGGCCCGCCGCTCTGGCCGCGCGCCTCGATCGGGATGTGGAACGGGCGGACGACGACCCGGGACGGATCGGCCTGGAGCCGCAACGGCCAGTGGATGGTTTCCGTAGGCAAAGGTCGCCGTCCCCCGGACTGTGCCTGCGAAGCGGGCCGGAGACGTCAGCCCGCCAGGGCTCCCGTCACGCCGGTCTTCCGCTCGATGGTCCCTGTCGGCACCGCCTTGCCCGCCATCCGCACCATAGCGCAACAGGCAAATTGGAACGCCAGCACCGATTCGGCGCCTTGGTTCTGGTTGGCGCGGTCGCTCATCAGCCCGTCATAGCAGCCGCCGTCGGCCAGCGAGGCGATCGGCACGCCGAGATCGTTGGCGCCGAGATACCAGTCATAGGCCCGCCGCGCCGCCGTCTTCCACCGGCCGTCGCCGGTCGCGCGCCAGGCATGGTCCATCGCGTCGACCGTCGCCCATGCCTCCAGCGGCTGCTGGTCGAACGGC
>CAXTHU010000043.1:0-15546 GCA_964244125.1 uncultured Sphingomonadaceae bacterium | reverse complement strand
CAGAAGGGGGAGTTGGTCGAGAGCGCGAAGAGATGCGGCAGGAAGTAGCGCATCTGGTTCATGATGTGGATGCCCGAGACGCGATCCGGGATGCCGACGTGGACGTGCAGCCCGAAGATGAGGTTAGCGCGGGCAACCTGCTGGAGATCGTTGACGATGGTCTCGTAAGTGTGGCCGCCATCGACATGGACGAAGCGCGCCGGCCCGCCGAGATGGCCGAGCCACTGGGCGACGGTCAGCGTCCGGGTATCGCGGCGGATCGCCGTGACGCGCGCGCGCAATGCGTCCGGCAGGCGTTCGATCGCGTCGCGGAAGCCCGCCTCGACGGCCTGCGGGAACAGGTCGAAGCCGATCACCCGCTCGCCCTCGCGCGAGGCTTTCGCCAGCCCCACGAAGGTCCGCCCCATATAGGTGCCGATCTCGACCAGATTGCCCGCCACCGCCCGCTCGCGCTGGTCGGCCAGCAGCCGGGAAATGGCGTCGGCCGAGATCGGCGACAGGAATCCCGGCACGCTGTCGGCCCCGCCGGGGGCGAACCAGGCCTCGTGATCGTGGATCATGCCGCCCCCCGGGCGGGCGGCCCGTCGCCGGCGAACGGCAGCTTCATGCCCGAGAAGCGCGTGTCGAGATGCTGTAGCTCGAGGAAGTCGGCCCCCCGTCCGAACGGCTTGTAGATGGCGAATGTCTTGGCCAACCCCAGCGTCGCGGCGCTTTCCAGGGGCGAGACGAAGCCGCAGTCGCGATCCAGCCAGTGCGGCTGGCGCAGCCAGTGGCCGAGCTGGGCCTGGGTCACCGCGAAGAAGCCCGAATGGGGGTTGCGCGCCCGGCGGAACAGCAGCGGCCGGCCGAAGGCCGCGTCGTGCAGCATGTCGGCATCGGCATGACGCGCCAGCAGCGGGTCGACGAAACCGGGGCGAAGATCGCCGTCGACATAGGTCTTGAGCGCCGGCCCCCCGGGGTTCCACTCGAAACGCTGCGGCAGCAGGACGCGCGCGTCGCCGTGGCGGGCGTTGAACCAGGCGATCTTGGCGAACAGCGCCGGATCGGCCGGCCGCAGGTCGTCCTCGGTGAAGACGAAGAGGTCGTAGGCGTGGGCTTCGGCGGCGAACAGCTCGTGGGCGTGGAAGCCCAGCATGCGCGGATTTTCCGGCCGATGCTCCAGCACCCTGACGCCGTGGCGGGCGCAGAAATCGTCCGACAGCAGCCGGCAGCCCGGCATGGCGACCAGCGCCAGGTCGATCCCGTCGCCGCCCCCCGGCCCGCGCTGGAAGCACCTGCTGGCGATGTCGAGCGTCACCGGCCGGCCGAACAGCCCGCGATATCCCTCCACCACCGTCTCGACGATCCGCGTGCGGGCGTCACGCCGGGCGGCGTCGGTCGAAGAATGGCGCGGGTCCGCCTCGGCGGCGAAATAATGGACCATGGCGACCAGGATGCGCATCGCCGCGCCATCGGGCGCGGCGGGTGAAGGTGTCAAGGCAGCCCTCTTCCGTTCCGGCGAAAGGGCTTTTCGTCATGCGGCTTTGTCGCAACACTCCCGGGAATTGCGACAACTCCGCGATGTCGGCCGGCGCATGGGCTGGCGTGGTGCGGAAATCCGTTGCAATAGGGCCTTCTTTCGGAACACTTCTGCACCATGCTCCTCGGCTATGCCCGCGTTTCCAAGGACGAACAGGATCTCGCCGCGCAGCGGCAGGTGCTGGATGCGGCCGGCTGCATCCGCCTGTTCGAAGAGAAGGTGCCGGGCGCGAAGCTCGATCGGCCGGCGTTGCACAAGCTGTTCGACCAGTTGCGGATCGGCGACGTCGTGGTGGTGTCGCGGCTCGACCGGCTCGCCCGCTCGACGCAGGATCTCCTCGTCCTGGCCGAGCAACTGGACCGCGCCGGCGCCGGCCTGCGCTCGATCGCCGAGCCGTGGGCCGACACCACCACCGCCGGCGGCCGCATGGTGCTGACGGTGTTCGCCGGCATGGCCGAGTTCGAGCGCGCGCTGATCGCCGAGCGCACCGGCGCCGGCCGGGCGGCGGCCAAGGCGCGGGGTGTGCGTTTCGGCCGGCCGCCGCGCCTCGCCGCCAGCCAGGTGACGCTCGGCCGCCGGCTGGTCGACGAGGGGCGATCGGTGCGCGAGGCCGCCGCCCTCCTCCAGTGCCACCATTCGACCCTCTATCGCGCGCTGAAGCGGTGCGCGGATTCCACCGACGGACAGCTCGACCGGCAAGGGACGGCCGCCGCCTGATGCACCGTCTTCATGCTTCCAGCGCGCCCCGCCGGCGCCGGCCCCTGGCCGTGACGGCGCTGCTGGCCATGCTGCTCGCCACCGCCGCGCCTGCCGAGACGCTGGCCGATGCGGTCGCCGCCGCCTACGCCAACAATCCGAGCCTCGTGCAGCAGCGTTTCCGCCAGCGCAGCACCGACGAAGCCTATGTCCAGGCCCGCGCCGGCTATGGCCCGACGCTCGCCGGGGAGGTGGACATGGGCGTCAACCAGACCACCATCGCCGGGCGCGAGACGAACGAAGACAGCGGCACGCTGCGCCTCACCCTTTCGCAGCCGGTCTATACCGCCGGGCGGCTCCGCGGACAGCTGGCGGCGGCGAGCCGCACCGTCGAGGCCGGCGCCGAGCGGCTGCGCTCGGTCGAGCAGCAACTCGTCCAGAGCGTCGTCGCGGTCTATGCCGCCGTCCTGCGCGACGAGGCCCGGCTGGCGGTGGGGCGCGAGAATGTCGCGGTACTGCGCGACCAGCTGGCCGAGAAGCTCGCCCGCGCCAGGCGGCAGGATCTGACCCTCACCGACGTCGGCCAGGCCGACAGCCGCCTCGCCGCCGGCGAGAGCCAGCTCGCCGCGCTGGAGGCGCAGCTGGCGGTCAGCCGGGGGGAGTATCTCCAGATCGTCGGGCGGAATCCCGGCACGCTGGCGCCGCTGCCCGATCTCGGGCCCGTGCCCGCCTCGATCGACGAGGCGTTCGGTTTCGCCGAGATCGACAACCCCGATCTCGCCACCGCCCGCCGGATCGAGGAGGCGTCGAGCGCCACCGCGGCGGCCGTGCGCGGCGAACGGGGGCCGACCGTCTCGGTCTCGGCCCAGGCGATCTACACCAACCAGGCCTTCCGCTTCGCCGGACAGGATGGGCGCAAGCAGCTCGCCGCCGGGCTGACGCTGACCCAGCCCTTCTTCTCGTCCGGCGCGATCCGCTCGCGGGTGCGCGATGCCGATGCGAGGAACGGCGTCGACCAGGCCGGCGTCGATCTCGCCCGCCGCGCCGCGCTCCAGCTCGTCACCCGCGCCTGGGCGCAGCTCGCCGCCGCCCGCGTGGCGCTGGTCTCCGGCCAGCGGCAGGTCGATTCCGCCCAGCTCGCCTTCGCCGGCATGCGGCGGGAAACGCTGGAGGGGCTGCGCTCGACCCTCGACGTGCTCAACACCGAGCAGGAATTGCAGTCGGCCCAGTTGGCCCTCCTCCAGAACCGCTATCAGGAGTTCGTCTCGCGCGCCGCCCTGCTGGCGGCGATGGGGCGGCTGGGCGCGCGCCGCTTCGTGCCCGACATCGCGGCCTACGATCCGGAGGATTATCGCGACCGGGTGCGCGGACGCGGCTGGACGCCGCTGGTCCCGGTCGCCCAGGCGATCGACCGCATCGGCGCCGCCGGCCTGCGCCGGCCGCTATCGCCCGAACTGACCGGCGCCGCCATCGGCCGCCCGACCGGCGAGCAGCCGCTGCCGGCGACGCCCGGTCGCGATCTCACCCAAGCGCCGCTGGTGCCGATCACCCGGAGCCGGCTGGTGCCCGCCGCCGAGCTGCCGGACGGCGTGCCGCGCACCGGGCTGACGTTGGACGCGCCGCGCCCCGACACCGGCGCCGCCACCCAGGCGACGACGCCCGCCGCTCCCTCCCCCGCCCCGCCGCCGCCGGCGGTGCAGCCGCCGAGGGGGAAGTGATGGGCGGTCCAGCCCGAGCGGGCGCTTCCCTTCCCTTCGGGGGAGGGGCCGGGGTCGGAGTGTATCCGCGGACGCGACGCTCGTGGCGAGGCTCCGCCCCAACCCGTCCCCTAGAGCCGTTTGCGCTCAGATCGATCCGACGTGAGCCCCTCCCCTTCAGGAGGGGTGAGTTGGCTCGATCGCAAACGGCTCTGAAAGGAATGGGCTTGATGCGCCCCGATTTCACCGCCCTTTCAACCGGACCCCGGCCCGCGCCGGGCAAACGCAACCCGTCAGAATCGTCACCATGGCGCTGAGCCCCACCAAGCAGACCGGCCAGCCGTCCGGCAGCCCGCTCCTGCGCGACGCCATCGCCATGGGGCGCCAGCCGCTGCTATACGCCGGGCTGTTCAGCCTCGTCAGCAACCTGCTCTATCTGGCGCTCCCGCTCTACACCACGCAGGTATATGGCCGGGTGCTCATCAGCCACTCGGGCTCTACGCTGTGGATGCTGACCGCCGGCGCGGTGTTCGTCTTCCTCGTGTCGGCGGCGATCGACAATTTCCGCGGCCAGATCCTCACCGGCTTCGGCGAGGTATTCGACCAGCGGGTGGCGGGATCCGTCTTCGCGGCGATCTTCGATACCAGGGACAACCGCCCCGGCAGCGGCTCGCAGGCGCTGCGCGACCTCGACACCGTCCGCCAGACGATCGGCGGGCCGGGAATTGGCGTGTTGTTCGACCTGCCGTGGATCCCGGTGTTCCTCGTCATCCTGTTCATCATCGATCCGATCATCGGCGCCGTGACGCTGTTCGGCGGGCTCACCCTCGTCGGCCTCACCTGGCTCCAGGACCGCGCCACCCACCGGCCGCTGAAGGACGCCAACGACGCCTCGCTGCAAAGCTACGCCTTCGCCGAGGCGGCGATGCGCAATGCCGAGGTGGTGCGCGCGCTCGGCATGCTGCCGACGCTGGGCCGCCAGTGGACGGTGCTGCGCCACCGGGCGATCACCGCCACCACGTCGGCCGCGGAAGGATCGAGCTTCTACGCCGGGGCGATCCGCTTCGTCCGGATGACGATCCAGATCGCCACCATCGCGGTCGGCGCGTGGCTCATCATCGACGGGATCATCCCGGCCGGGCTGCTGTTCGCCAACATGATCCTGTCGGCCCGCGCCATGGCCCCGCTGGAACGGGTGATGGGGGCATGGAACGGCCTGTTCGCGGCCAGCCAGGCCTACAAGCGGCTCGACGGCGTGCTGGCCGGCTACGAGCCGCCGGTGCCGGCCACCCGCCTGCCGACGCCGACCGGCCGGCTGGCGGTCGAGCAGGTGAACTTCGCGCCGCCGGGGGCGGCGGCGCTGGTCCTCATCAACACCAATTTCCGCATGGAGGCGGGCGAGACGATCGGCGTCATCGGCCCGTCGGGCGCGGGCAAGTCGACGCTGGCGCGGCTGATCGTCGGCATCTGGCGGCCGCTCAACGGATCGGTGCGGCTGGACGGGGCCGACGTCTACGGCTGGGATCGCGACGATTTCGGCCGCAACGTCTCCTATCTGCCGCAGGATGTCGAGCTGTTCGGCGGCACGGTGCGCGACAACATCGCCCGCTTCCGCGCCGACGCCACCGACGAGCAGGTCGTCGCCGCCGCCCGCATGGCCGGCGCGCACGAACTCGTCCTCCGGATGGCGAACGGCTACGAGACCGAGCTGCGCCCCGGCGGCGTCGTGCTGTCGGCCGGCCAGCGCCAGCGCATCGGCCTGGCCCGCGCGCTGTTCGGCGAGCCCCGGCTGATCGTGCTGGACGAACCCAACGCCAGCCTCGACGCCGAGGGCGAGGCGGCGCTGATGACGGCGATGGAGGCGGCGAAGGGTCGCGGCGTCAGCGTCGTCATCATATCGCACAAGCCCGGCATCTTCCGCCTGGCCGACAAGCTGCTGCTGCTCACCCCCGGCCAGCCGTCGCAATTCGGCGCGCGCGACGACGTGCTGGCCCATCTCGCCGGCAACAACCGGCGGGCGGCCAGGCAGGTCGAGGGCGACGCGGCGGCGAAGCCAGCTCCCGCTCCTGCTCCTGCCGCGCCGCCCGCACCGGCGAAGGCCGCCGGCATCCCGTTCAAGGTCGTGCCCGCGGCCGCCGCCCCGGATGAGACCCCGAGCGCAAAGGCCCAGCCGTGAGCCCTCTTTTCGACGCCCTCCGCCGCGCCTTTCGCCGCGACCGCGCGCTGGCCGACCGCCCCGCCCCCGGCTTCGATCCCCATGGCCGCATCACCGACATGCGGGCGGGCGAGATCGTGCGGCTCCGGATGCGCCGGCCGATCGTCGCCGGCATGGTCCTCGTCCTCGTCCTCGTCCTCGGCCTGTTCCTGTGGGCCGCCTTCGCATCGGTCACCGGCGCGGTGCAGGCGGCGGGCGCGGTGCGCGTCGAGGGCAACACCAAGCAGATCAAGCATCGCGAGGGCGGCATCGTCCGCCGCATCCTCGTCCACGAGGGGCAGCGCGTCGGCGCCGGACAGGTGCTGATGCGCTTCGACGAGGTGCAGGCGGCGGCCGGCGTCGACATCCTGCGCTCGACCTACGACAGCGCGCTGGCCCAGCAGGCGCGCTTCCGGGCCGAGGCGACCGACGCCGGCGACATCCGGTTTCCGCCCGAGCTGACGGCCCGCGCCGGCGATCCCCGCGTGGCGCTGGTGATGGCCGGCGAGCGGGCGCTGTTCCAGGCGCGGATGACGCTCTATCGCAGCCAGGCGCAGGTGCTCGGCGGCCAGGCCCGCCAGCTCGAGACGCAGATCGCCGGCCTGCGCGCCCAGGTCGCCTCGGCCGACGCGCAGAGCGCGCTGATCGGCGAGGAGCTGTCCGGGCTGAAGGAGCTGAACGCACTCGGCTATGCGCCCAAGAGCCGGCTGCTCGCGCTCCAGCGCGGGGCGGCGGGGCTGTCGGGCCAGCGCGGCTCGGTGACGTCCGACATCGGCCGGGCGCGTCAGGCGATCGGCGACCTGCGCATCCAGCTCGCCCAGCTCGACGAGAAACGCCAGACCGAGGCGGCCGACGGCCTGCGCCAGGTGCAGGACAAGCTGACCGAGACGGGACCGAAGCTGCGCACCTTGCAGGATTCGCTCGACCAGACGACGGTGCGCGCGCCCGTCGCCGGCTTCGTCTTCGGCCTCACCCAGTTCACCGAGGGCGGCGTCGCCGCACCTGGCGAGACGCTGATGGAGATCGTGCCCTCGGGCCAGCCGCTCCTCATCACCGCCCGGATCAAGCCGTCCGACATCACCGACGTCCGCGTCGGGATGCCCGCGCGCGTGACCCTGAGCGGCTACAACCCGCGCACCACGCCGCCGGTCAAGGGCCACGTCAGCCTGGTCGCCGCCGATGCCGCCGCCGATCCGGCGACGCGCGAGAATTTCTACATCGTCCAGGTGAAGGTCGATCCCGGCGCGCTCGCCGCCGCCGGACCCGACGTCCACCTGACGCCGGGGATGCCCGCCACCGTCGCCATCGTGACGGGCAGCCGCACCATCCTGGACTTCCTCCTCTCCCCCTTCACCGACGCGATGCGAACCGCGTTCCGGGAACGGTGAGGGCGGCTCCGCAGCGCCCCGTCACCCCGGACCTGATCCGGGGCCTCGCCTCTCCCGACCGGCGCGAGGAAGCGGGACCCCGGCTCGGGACCGGGGTGACGCGTGAAGCCCGATGATCCCCCCCCGCGTCCGCTTCCTCGTCGCCGGGGTGCAGAAGGCCGGGACATCGGCGCTGTTCGAATATCTCCGCCGGCTGCCCGGCGTCCGCCTGCCGGCGGTCAAGGAGGCGCATCATTTCGACGACGAGCGGGTCGACTGGGCGGCACCCGATCACCGCCCCTATCACGCGCTGTTCGGCGGCGACGAGGCGTCGCTGTGGGGGGACGCGACCCCCATCTATCTCTACTGGCCGAACGCGCTGGAGCGGATCGCCCGCTACGATCCGGCGATGCGGCTCGTCCTCATCTTCCGCGATCCGGTGGAGCGGGCATGGTCGCACTGGAAGATGGAATATGTCCGCGGCAAGGAACGCGCGCCCTTCGCCTGGTGCATCCGCGAGGGGCGGGCGCGGCTGGCCGACGCGCTGCCCAATCCGGGCTTCCACCGCGTCTTCAGCTATGTCGAGCGCGGCTTCTACGGCCGCCAGCTCGCCCATGCGCTGACCCTTTTTCCCCGCGCGCAACTGCTCCTGCTGCGCGCCGAGGATCTGTCGCGCGATCCGGATGCGACGATGGCGCGGGTGGCGGCGTTCCTCGGCCTCGCCCCCCCCGGCCCGATCGCCCCGGTGCGCGCGCTGGAAACCGTGCCGCACGATTATGGCGTGGCCCCGAGCGCCGCCGACATCGCCCTGCTCGATGCGCTCTACGCCGGGGAATTGGCGCAGTATGAGGCGCTCGGCGGCCCCGCCCTGTCGCGCGACGTGGAAACCCTTTCCCCGGGAGGCTGAAGGGATTAATCCTCCCGCTCGACTTCCCCCGGCCGCAGCCGCCACCCGGTTCCCCGCCTGGCCAGATCGTCGGGCCTGCCCTCGGCGGTGTAGTAATAGAGCGCGAGCGACTTGCGCGTGACCCCCGGCGGGGCGGCGAAGGGGTCGGGATGGCCGTGGAGCGCGTCGCGGTCGGTGTTGAAGACGACGCAGCGGTTGAACAGGGGCGCCACCGCCTTCGTCCGCGCCCGCATCTCGCGGTCCCACAGTTCCAGCCGGCCGCCATATTCCTCCCGCCAGTCGCGGTTGAGGTAGAGTAGCAGGTTCACCCGGCGATACAGCTTCAGCGTCGGATGGAGGTTGAAGTCGGAATGGATCGCCAGCCGCCCGCCCGGCAGGATCTGGTGCAGCGCGCCGCCGACGAAATGCGGATCGGGGACGAGGCCGGCGATCCCGGTCAGCCGCTCGACGAAGCGCACCATGGCCGAGGAATTGAACGTGTCGAGGACGTGACGCAGCCAGGCATGGCGGCCATCGAGCCGGTCGGCGTGGCCGATGCCCTGTTTCATCGGCTGGTGCACCCGGTTGCGCTGGCGCCAGTCGAGCCAGACGGGATCGTCCGATCCGGGGAAGGCGGCGAACAGCCGGTCGGCGACGCGCCCCGGCAGGAAATCGTCCAGCACGACATGGGCGAAGGGCGCGGCGCCGGCATAATCCGCCGCCGCCGCATCGGCCCGGGCCATCAGCACCGCCGGATCGAAGACGAAGAGTTGGTCCGCAAGCCGGTCGGCGACCGCCGACCCACCCTGCGCCGGAGCCGGATCGGAGATGATCGGGGCAATGCCGCCCGCGTTTTTGCCGATGACGTTCATGCTTTCGCCGGTAGCTGTGGCAATATGGCACCAGCGGTGCGTGACCGCGCCGCCCCGCTTCCGATCTAGACCGGAGAGGCGCGCGCCGCAATCGGCGGTGGCCGGCGATTTCCCGCCTGGCACAGGGCCTTGGGATCGGACCCATGATGCGGCCTGCGCGCGTTTACGGGCAGTGGCCGTCGCGCGCCCTGGCGCGGATAAAGCAGGATATCGCATAAATGTCCGTAACGCCTGTCTATTCCCCCCGGCGGCGATATGGTTTGTCTGTTGCGCGGCTCTTCAAGCTTGGCTAAGCAACCGGCTGGGCTCGTTCGAGCGCGGCCGTGACGCCCTGGAGGGGGTGCGGGGCGAGCGGTGGGCGAAAGGAGGCGTCCCGATCCTGTAGCAGGAGACGGATAGATTTTTTGCACGCCCGCGAATGAATGAAGGTTCAACTGGAGGCTCCAAATGGCAAATTACGTTTTCGAGAACATCACCGACGCGCAGGCGGCGGCGTTCACCGCGTCCGACAAGCTCATCTTCCTCAACGCCACCGATCTAACGCTTGATGCGACGTTCGAGCCGGCCGGTCCGCTGACCCAGGATGCGATCCGCATCACCGTCGGCGGCGTCTCGCGCCTCTTCTCCGCGACCGCGCTGTCTGGCTCGTCGACCAACAACAACCTCACCTTCGTCAGCGGCGACGTGCTGCTGCTCGGGACGGTCGGCGCCCAGACGCTGAACTTGAGCACGACGGCGGTCGGCGCGGTCGAGGGCAAGGGCGGTGAAGCCTACGGCTTCGCCGGCAACGACACGATCACCGCCAGCGTCGCCAACGACACCGTCTTCGGCGGCGACGGCGACGATCGCATCATCGGCTCGTCGACGAGCACCGAGACCGGCACCAGCAACTCGGTCGATTACTATGTCGGCGGCGCCGGCGCCGATTTCATCATCGGCGGTGACGGCAACGACCATATCTACGGCAACGTCTTCGCCGGCGGTGCGGGCACGGGCGATCTCGCCGACACCATCGATGGCGGCGCCGGCAACGACTTCATCCGCGGTGGCGCCGGTAACGACAGCCTCGTCGGGGGCAGCGGCAACGATCGCATCCAGGGTTCGGGCGACGACGACAGCATCGCCGGCGGCCTCGGCAACGACGACATCAACGGCAATCTCGGCAACGACACGGTCGATGGCGGTCTCGGCGACGACACCGTCGGCGGCGGTCAGGGCAACGACCTGGTCACCGGCTTCGACGGCAATGACAGCGTGCTCGGCGGCCTGGGCGACGACACCGTCGACGGCGGCATCGGCAACGACGTCGTCTCCGGCGGCGCCGGCAACGACAGCCTCCTGGGCGGCGACGGCAACGACGTCGTCGATGGCGGTGCCGGCAACGACGTTATCCTCGGTGGTCTCGGAAACGACGCCATCACGGGTGGCGACGGCGCCGACACCATCACCGGCGGCACCGGCTTCGACGTGCTGACCGGCGGTGCCGGCAACGACGTGTTCAGCTTCGGCGCCAATGCGACCGACGCGAGCATCTCGAACGTCCCGGGCGCCGGCGCGACGGCCGGTCTGACCGAGTCCATCGCCGACTATACCGACGGCCAGGACAAGATCGATCTGGCGTTCGTGCCGACCGCCGCGAACCTGCTGTTCGACACGCAGGGCACGATCTTCGCCACCCTCCAGGCCGCCCGCACCTACGCGCAGCAGCTGATGGACGGCCCGGCGAGCGCCGATATCGCCGACAACGCCACCGAAGTAGTGGCGCTGAAGCTCGGGTCGGACACCTACCTGTTCTACTATGGTGATCCGGCCGCCACGGCGATCGACTCGATCGTCAAGCTGACCGGCGTCGCCGATCCGACGGTGCTGAACATCACGGGCACCTCCGACTTCATCTGATCCGGCCCGGCCCGCCCTGTTCGGGCGGCCGTTCCGAAAATCGGGGCCGGCCTTCGGGCCGGCCCTTTTTTTGTCTGCTCCCCTCCCTGAAAGGGGGAGGGGCTTCATGTCCCGAGGCGCCCCGGTGCCCGCGACGCGCGCGATCCTGCATGTCGGCACGCATAAGACCGGCACCACCTCGATCCAGTCCTTCGTCACCGATCGCCATCCCGATCGCCTCCGCGCCCATGGGATCGAGCCCTATCGCGGCCGTCACATCGCCCACAATCATGTCGAGCTGCATGTCGCGGCGATGCGGCCGGAGCGGCTTTCCGGCTTCAAGGAGCGCCACGCGATCCGCGTCGACGAGGCTTACGCCGCCGCCGTCGCCGCCCGGATCGCCGCTGCGCTGACCGCCTGTCCTCACGAGACCATGTTCTTCTCGGCCGAGGGCATGTCGCTGCTGCGCCATCCCGACGAACTCGCCCGGCTGAAGGCGCTCGTGCCGGTCGAGACCGACATCGTCATCGTGCTGCGCGAGCGCGAGGGCTTCCTCGCTTCCTACCGCGCCCAGATCGGCGATCGCTCCAGCATCGATCCGGCCGATTACGAACATTATCGCTACGTCGCCGACGACGGCTGGATCGCCGACATCACGCCGCGCCTGACCCTGTTGCGCGAAACCTTCGGCGCCGATCGGGTGCGGACGATAGACTATGACGCCGCCATGGCCACCCACGGCTCCATCCTCCCGGCCTTCCTTGCCGCGATCGGCCTCGAAGGCGAGTTCACCGAGGCCGAATGGCGCGTGCCGTTCCTGAACGTGCGGAAAAACTAGGCGGCGGCGCCTCTCACCATTTTCTTTACCTCCGGCCGCTACGGTCTGCCTCAAACGGATCGAAGAGGCTGGATCATGGCGCTGTTCATATTCGAGACCATCAGCACGGCGCAGGCGGCGGCGCTGTCCGCGGCCGATTACCTCATCTTCGGCGACGGGGTGACGGCGCGCGACGTGTTGGTCGGCGGCGTCGATCCCGGCATGACGCTGACGGTCGACGGCCGCGCCGTCGCCTTTCCCGCCGCCGCGCTGATCGCCGCCAGCCAGGACGGCCGCTTCATCTTCGATGACGGCTCGTCGCTGCTGCTCGGCACCAACGGCGCGGACAGCTTCGCCGGCACGCCTGGCGACGACGTGATCCATGGCCTCGCCGGCAACGATGCGCTGGATGGCGCCTACGGTCACGACTATATCTTCGGCGGCGACGGCGCGGACACGATCCATGGCGGCGACGGCAACGACCATCTCTACGGCCGCGGCGCCACCGGCGCGGATGGCGGCGACCTGATCTTCGGCGACGACGGTTCGGACTACCTCCAGGGCAATGCCGGGGCCGACACGCTGGACGGCGGCGCGGGATCGGATCGGGTCTATGGCGGGGCGGATGGCGACCGGCTGATCGGCGGCACCGGCAACGACACGATGGTCGGCGCGCTGGGCGACGACACTCTGGCGGGCGGCGACGACAATGATTCGCTGCGCGGCGGGGCCGGCAACGATCTCGTCCAGGGCGAGAATGGCGACGATATCGTGCTGGGATCGCAGGGTAACGACACGCTGGTCGGCGGAGCGGGCTTCGACATGATCGGTGGCGGGCCGGGCGCGGATCTGTTCCGCTTCGCCGCCGGCGACGCCGCCTATCGGTCGGGCATGCTCGACACGATCACCGATTTCACCGACGGGCAGGACCATATCAGCCTCGGTTTTGCGGTCGCCAACGTGTTGCAGGGCGGAACGGCCGCCAGCATCGCCGAAGCCCAGGCCTACGCCCAGGCGCTCGCGGCCGCGACTCCCGGCGATGGCGAGGTGATCGCGGCCCGCGTCGAAGGCGCGGCTTACCTGTTCTTCGCCGACGGCGGCTTCGGGGCGGTCGACAGCGCCATCCAGGTGAATGGGGCCGATCCGGCCGTCTTCGGGGTGGCGGACTTCATCTGACCTCCCTCTCCCGGAGGGGGAGAGGGCTACGCCAACAGCTCGTCCACCAGCGCCAGCCACCCCGCCACGCCCCGTTCGCGGGTGAAGCCGGCCAGCGCCGTCGCGCGCGCGTGGCGGCGGAGCGCGGCGAAGGCTTGCGGTTCGCGCGCCGCCCGGATCATCGCCGCCGACAGGGCGTCCACGTCGAAGAAGGGCAGCAGCAGCCCGTCCTGGCCATCGGTGATCGCGTCGCGCACCGGCCCGGTGTCGGACGCCAGTATCAGGCACTCGCACGCCATCGCCTCGACGAGCGACCAGGAGAGGACGAAGGGATAGGTGTAATAGACGTGGGCGGCCGAGATCGAGAGGATGTCGATCAGCGTGGCATGCGGCACCTGGCCGGTGAAATGGACCCGCGACAGATCGATCCGGTCGCCCAGTTCGGCCAGCAGCGCCGCCTTCCACCCCTTGCCTTGCGGCGACGGCGTGCCGTAGCCGCTCGCCCGGTCGGCCCCGACGATCAGCGCGCGCCCGTCCGGCACGGCATCGAGGAAGGCGGGGAGCGCGCGCATGAAGACGTGGAAGCCGCGCAACGGCTCCAGCGTGCGGTTGACGAAGGTGACCGCCGGCGTGGCCGCATCCAGCACCGCGCCATCGGCCAGCGTGACCCGCGCCGCGGGATTGCGCCGCGCCCTGGCGAGATCGAGCCCCTCATGCAGCACGCGGATGCGCGCGCGCAGCGCGGGCGGGAAGGTTCCCGCCTGGAACGCGGTCGGCGCGACGATACGGTCGGCCATCGTATAGGCGAAGGCCTGCGTCGCGTTCTTGGCGTTGATGCGCAGCTTCGCCGCCAGGTCGAGCGGCGGGAACTCAGGATCGAAATCGACGTCGCCGCCTTGGGTGCGGTAATAATATTCGCCGAACAGGATCAGCCGCGCCGCCGGCCAGATCTCCTTCAGATGCAGCGTCTCGCCCCAGCCGGGATGGCCGATGACGACTTGCGGGGTAAAGCCGTCGCGCTTCAGCGCCGCCGCCGCCGCCGCCGCCGCCTCGGCCCGGATCAGGTCCGCCTCGGCCCGCGTCGCCGCCGGGAACAGGCCGGGGGTGGAGGAGCGGTCGTTCTTCCACCGGCGCACGTCGACGCCGGGCATCGCCCTGGCCTTCTCCCCGATCGCCGCCACCTTGTCCCCCCGCGCCGCCAGCGCGGCGGCGACATGGGGGAACTGGCCGGGAAAATTCTGATGGACGATGAGGATGCTGGCCATCAGCGCGGCGCCCCGGCGCGACGCCTGCTCAAGCCTTCTTGGTTCCCCGGCGCAGGCCGGGGTCCAGTTGGTGGACGGTAACGAGACGCGACGCGCTCCGTCTCCGAAGCCTTCCCGAATGGGTCCCGGCCCGCGCCGGGGAACCGGAAGAATAAACTCACGGCACTACCCCGAACCGCCGCCGGATGACCGGCCGCCCGGCCCGCGTCACGCTGTATTCCGCCTCGTAGCGTCCTGGCGCCCAGCCTTCCGGCGGCCGCTTGCGCCCGGCGAACAGCAGGTTCTGCGCCTGCGGGCGGGGCAGCGGGGGGGCGCGATTGTCGGCGATGACGCGGCCGGCGGGGTCGCGCAGCACGATCCGCTGGATGTCGCCCGCCTCCAGCCCGATCGCCTGGGCGAAGGCGACGAGGGCCGGCGCCTCGCGTCCGGGCCGGGGCTGTTGCGCAGGGCCCAGATCCTGCACCCCGGCCATCGTCACCGGCCCGGCGGCAAAGCCCGCGACCAGCACCGCGCCGGCGACATGCGCCGGGGCCGCCACCCACAGGCTCCGGCCGCCGCGGCACTGGCCGGGGGCCGCGCCGTAAGCGAAGGGATCGATCGCCTTGCCGTCACGGCGCACCGTCAGGTGGAGGTGGGGGAACTCCGTCTGTCCCGACAACCCGACCCGGCCGAGGATCGTGCCGGCGGCGACCCGCTGACCCGGCCGGACGGCGATGCTGCCTTGCCGCATGTGGCAATATTGCGTTTCCCAGCCGCCGCCATGATCGACCACCAGGCCGTTGCCGCATTCCTGGTCCCTGACCGCCGCCAGCCCGCCCGGCTCGCGGATCGAGCGATCGGCGATGCCGTCGCGCACCCGCAGCACCCGGCCGGCCGCCGCCGCCGTCACCGCCACCCCGGCGCGCATCCGGGCCAGGCTGTCGAGGCGGATGTCGGTGCCGTCATGGCCGTCGTAGCTCCGCGCCCCGCACCAGGCGTCGCGGACGCCCGGGCCGGGATCGTCGTCGGGATAATTCTGGATCGCGCAGTCCACCCCGGCGGTGCAGGCGACCGGCCAGGCGAGCGGAGGAGCGCCAATGGCGGCGGCGGCGGCGAGCAGGGCGAGGAGCATCATGCCAGCGCCGCCAGCCGATCGACCATGCCGGGTGCGATCCCGGCCACCGTCCGCCTACAATGTCTGGTATTCCGAGTACCGTGGAC
>CAXTHU010000042.1:0-15720 GCA_964244125.1 uncultured Sphingomonadaceae bacterium | reverse complement strand
TGAGATGAATCACCCCGAGCAGCTTGCCGTCGCGAGCCACGGCCAGCGGCGTGCCGCCTGATTTGGCGATCTCGTCGGAGATGGACTGGACGTCGCGGGTCGTGTCCAAGGCGGCGCCCTGGACGTAAGCGAGGATGGAATCCACCGCGCCCTTGCGCACCGACGATCCGGCCGCATCGATGCCGCTCATGCGGGTCTGCGCCGTGAACGGCACGAACCTGGCGCCGAGCTCCGACATCTCGCGGCCGCGGATGTTGTACTGCTCCTTGGCCAGCACGACGATGGAGCGTCCCTCCGGCGTTTCGTCGGCAAGCGACGCCAGTTGGGCCGCGTCGGCCAGCTCCTGTTCGGTGACGCCGCGCACCGGGCGGAACGCGGTCGCCTGGCGGTTACCCAACGTGATGGTGCCGGTTTTGTCGAGCAGCAACGTATCGACGTCGCCGGCGGCTTCCACGGCGCGGCCGGACATCGCCAGCACGTTGAAGCGCACCAGCCGGTCCATGCCGGCGATGCCGATCGCCGACAGCAACGCCGCGATCGTCGTCGGGATCAGCGTGATCAGCAGCGCCGACAGGATGACGACGGGCACCGCGCCGCCGGCGTAGCGGGCGAAGGTCGGGATCGTCGCCACCGCGATCAGGAAGATGATCGTCAGGCCGACGAGCAGGATCGTCAGCGCGATCTCGTTCGGCGTCTTCTGCCGCTCGGCTCCCTCGACCAGCGCGATCATCCGGTCGAGGAAGCCCTGCCCCGGCTCGGCGGTGACGCGCACGGTGATCGTGTCGGACAGCACGCGGGTGCCGGCGGTGACGGCCGAGCGGTCCCCGCCCGCCTCGCGGATGACGGGCGCGCTCTCGCCGGTGATCGCCGCCTCGTTGACCGATGCGACGCCGACCGCGACCTCGCCGTCGGCCGGGATCAGGTCGCCGGTCTCGACCAGCACCAGCTCGCCCCGGCGCAGCTGGGCGGCGGGCACCATCTCCCAGCTCTCGCTCACGCCGGTCAGCCGCTTGGCCGTCAGCTCCGCCTTGGTCGCGCGCAGCGACGCCGCCTGGGCGCGGCCCCGCCCCTCGGCCAGCGCCTCGGCGAAGGTGCCGAACAGCACCGTCAGCCACAGCCAGGCGACCAGCTGGAGCTGGAAGCCCACGGCCAGCCCCTCGCCGCCCAGCGCCAGCAGGACGGTGAGCAGCACCGCGACGCAGGCGGTGACGAACATCACCGGGTTGCGGACCAGCTGGCGCGGATCGAGCTTGCGGAAGGCGTCGCCCACCGCCGGCAGGATCAGGTCGGCGGTGAACAGGGATTTGGCTGCGGCCATCGTCCGGCTCCGATCAGTTGAGCGTGCCGCGGATCATCGCGAGATGATCGGCGACGGGGCCGAGCGCGAGGCTGGGCAGGAAGGTGAGGCCGCCCAGGATCAGGATGATCCCGACGAGCAGGCCGACCCAGAGACCGCCGGTGGTGGGAAAGGAGCCGGCGGTGGCGGGGACGTGTTTCTTGGCCGCGAGCGAGCCGGCGATCGCCAGCATCGGCACGATGACGAAGAACCGCCCGAACCACATGCCGATCCCCAGCACGCCGTTGTAATAGGGCGTGCCCGCGGTCAGCCCGGCGAAGGCCGAGCCGTTGTTGGCCGCCGCCGAGGTGTGGGCGTAGAGCATCTCGGTGAAGCCGTGCGGCCCCTTGTTGAGGATGCCGGCGAGGCCGTCGGCGAACACGCTGGACAGCGCGGTGAAGCCCAGGATCGACAGCGGCAGCACGGCGATCGCCAGCACCGCCAGCTTCACCTCGCGCCCCTCGATCTTCTTGCCGACATATTCGGGCGTGCGGCCGACCATCAGCCCGGCGACGAACACGGCCAGGATGGCGAACAGCAGGAAGCCGTAGATGCCCGCGCCGACGCCGCCGACGACCACTTCGCCAAGCTGCATGTTGAACAGCGGGATCATCCCGCCCAGCGCGGTGAAGCTGTCGTGCATGGCGTTCACCGCGCCGCACGACGCGGCGGTGGTAACGACGGCGAACAGCGCGGAGGCGGCGATGCCGAAGCGCACCTCCTTGCCCTCCATGTTCCCCCCGGCGACGCCGATCTGGTGGAGGACGGGGTTGCCCGCCGCCTCCTGCCAGTAGCAGACGGCGGTGCCGGCGAGGAAGATCAGCATCATCGCGCCCAGGATCGTCCAGCCCTGGCGCGTGTCGCCCACCGCCTTGCCGAAACAGTGGGTGAGGCCGACGCCCAGGACGAGGATCGACAGCATCTGGACCAGGTTGACGACGGCCGACGGGTTCTCGAACGGATGCGCCGAATTGGCGTTGAGGAAGCCGCCGCCGTTGGTGCCGAGCATCTTGATCGCCTCCTGGCTGGCGATCGGCCCCAGGACCATGGTCTGCCCGGCGCCTTCCAGCGTCGTCGCATCGACCGATGCGGCCAGCGTCTGCGGCACGCCGCCGGCGATCAGGAACACCGCATAGACGATGCACGCCGGCAGCAGCAGGTAGAGCGTCACCCGCGTCACATCCGCCCAGAAATTGCCGATGCCGCCCGCCTGCCTCCGGGCGAAGCCGCGGAAGAGCGCGAAGGCGAGCGCGATGCCGGTCGCGGCGCTCAGGAAGTTGTGGGTCGCCAGCGCCAGCATCTGGCTGAGGTTCGACATGATTACCTCGCCCGAATACCATTGCCAGTTGGTGTTGGTGACGAAGGCGACGGCGGTGTTGAACGCCCCGTCGGCGCCGACGCCGGCCAGCCCGCGCTGGTTGAGCGGCAGCATGCCTTGCGCGCGCAGCAGCACGTAGGTGAACAACACCCCGACCAACTGGAACAGCAGCATGTGGACGGCATAGCGGCGCCATCCCTGGTCGGCCGTCGGGTCGATCCCGGCCAGCCGGTAGAAGCCGGTCTCCACCGGCCCCAGCACCGCGTGGAGCGGCGTTCGCCGCCCCTCGTAGAGCGCGAACAGCCACAGCCCGGCGGGCTTGGCGAGCGCGACGGTGATCGCGACGAAGACGAGGATCATGGCCCAGCCGGAAAAGCTCATGACGGGCTCCTCAGAAGCGTTCGGGACGCAGCAGCGCCGCGACGAGATAGACGAGCAGGCACGCGGCGGTGCCGGCGGCGAGGATCATGGCCGGCGTCATCGCCTCACGCCCCGTCGCACAGGCGGACATAGGCCAGGGTGGCCGCGAACAGCCCGCCGAGCACCCCCAGCCAGAGAAGGTCGGTCATCGCGAAAACGTCCCCCGGCGCCACGGAAGCGGCGCGTCGAGCGGTCCGATTAGGCGCGGGAGGCATGAAGTTTCGCCGGGTGAAACGGCGCGGGGCGTAGGATTGGCGTTAAGTTCGTCCGCCGGGGCGGCGCAGCGGTCATCGCCTGCCCGAGGCGATGCGATCCCCAAGCGTCACAGGGTCTTCTGGTACAACCGATAGGTCTTGTTGATCGTCGCGCCGATCGTCTCGGCGATGGAGCGCATGCCCTGGTTGTCGTCGAGGATCCAGCCGATCTCGCCCCGGGTGGCGCCGAACTTGGCCACCGCGTCGCGGCGGATATATTCGATCATGGTGAAGGCGAGCTGGCTGGCCAGGCGGGTCGCCTGCAACCGCTTGACCACCCCCATCAGCGGCACGCGCGTGGTGCGCACCTGCGGCCGGCCGCGCAGGCCGCCGTTCAGCCGCCACAGCAGCCTGGCGAAGCCGAAGGGGAACAGCCGGCCGTCGAGGTCGGCGGTGAACTCGTTGAGATCGGGCAGCGTCATCATGAAGGCGACCGGCTCGCCGTCCACCTCGGCGACGCGGATCAACTCCTCGAACACGATCGGCTTCAGCTTCCTGCCGGCATAGGCGATCTCGTCGTCGGTCAGCGGCACGAAGCCCCAGTTGTCGGCCCAGGCGTCGTTCAGGATGCCCAGGATGAGCGCCGCCTCCTGGTCGAACCTCCTCTTGTCGACGGGGCGCACGCGGATGCGGCCGTTGCGCTCGCCCGAGGAGACGACGCGGCGGACGCGGACCGGGAAGGGCTGGGTGATGTCCAGCTCGTAGCAGTAGAGGTCCTTGACCTGGGTGTAGCCGGCATCCTTCACCCAGGCCTCGTGCGCCGGGCCGTTATGGCCCATCATCACGGTCGGCGGATGGTCGAAGCCGGAGACCAGCAGGCCGGGCTCGTCCCAGATGGAGATGGACAGCGGCCCCAGCACGCGCGTCATCCCCTCGGCCCGCAGCCACGCCTCGGCGCGGGCGATCAGCGTCGCGGCGATGCCCGCATCCTCGGCCTCCAGCAGCCCGAAATTGCCGGTGCCGGGGCCGCTGCCCTGTTCGGGCGGCTGGGCGAGCGCGAGATCGTCGATCTGGGCGGAGACGCGGCCGACGGCGCGGCCGTCCCGCTCGGCCAGGAAGAAGGCGGCGCGGCCGTGGCCGAACCAGGGGTTCCTGCCCGGCGTGACGAGGCCCAGCACCTCGTCCTTCAGCGGCGGCACCCAGTTCGGATCGCCGGCGTAGAGGCGGAAGGGCAGGTCGACGAAAGCGCGCCGCTCCGCCTTGGTGGCGACCTCGCGGACGGTGACGGCGGCCATGTCCTAGCGGCGGTCGGCGGTCGTGCCGGCGGTCGTGCCGGCGGCCTGCGCGGCGCGGATGCGGGCGGCGGGGCTTCCCTTGGCGATGCCCCCGGACAGGCGCGACACCCATGGATAGCGCGCCGCCACGCCTTCGTCATAGCCCAGGTTGAACACCGTCGGGCTCTTCGCCCGCGCGCTCACGCCGTCGTAGAGCGTGCCGAACAGGCGGTCCCAGCCGAAGTTGGTGATGCCGAAATTGCCCGTCTCGTCATGATAGTGATGCGCCATGTGGCGCGCCTTGATCGCCACCAGCCATCTGTTCCTCGGCTTGTAGGACAGGTGCTGGATGCAGTGGAAGAACTCGTTGACGCAGGTCGTCACCAGCCCCGTCGCCAGCGCCGCCGCCGCCCCGCCGATCCCGCCGATGGCCCAGCCGACCGGGATCGTCGCCGCCGCCACCGTCGGGATCACGTTCAGCGGCGAGCCGAACAGCACCTCCAGATGGTTCGGGTCCTGGTGATGGTCGTAATGGATGCGTTTCCACGTCGCCGCCAGCCACGCATGCCGCCACATCCAGCGCGAATGCAGCACCCAGCGGTGGAGGACGTACCAGACCAGCGGGAACAGGACCACCGCCGCCGCCATCGCCGCCAGCGTCCGCGCCGGCGAAGCGGGCACCGCCAGCCACAGCAGCGCCGCGGCGAGCGCCAGGCCGAGATAGGCGACGATCGCCGGATATTGCGCATAGGCGACGATCAGCTCGCGCAGGGTCATCCGGTCGAGATGGTGGGCGCGGCGCCAGAAGGCGGGCTTCGCGGTCGCGGTGGCGGTCTTCAACGGGGCAACTCCGGCAGGCGATCGCTGGGCGACCGATTTAGGCGGGCCGCCATGCCACCGCAATGGGGCGGTTTTCGGGCGGCATCGTCACGCGGGCTTCGGGACGTCGCGAGGCGCGAGGCGCGCCCGCACCGCGAAGCGTCCGAGCGCCGCCCGGTCCCGTCCGTCGAGCCCCAGGCGGAGCGTCAGCCATGTCGCCAGCAGGTAGAGCGGCACCAGCCCGGCCACCCTGAGCCGCGCGCCGAGCGGTTGCAGCATGAGGCCGAGCAGCATCATCGCCGCCACCCCGCCGAACGCCACGCCGAGCCCGATCAGCGTCTTGCGGTCGAAGGCGTCGAGCCGGTCGGCGATGCGCAGCTCGATCGCCGCCGCCCAGGCCGACAGCATGGTGCCGACCGACACCGCGACCGCCATGCCGGTCCCGCCCCACGCCGGCACCAGCCACAGCGCCAGCCCGAGCCAGGCGGCGAGGCCCAGGGCGGAGTTCAGCAGCGGCAGGCCCTTGTGGCCGGTCATCTCGATCACCGGGCTCGCCGGCCCGACGATCGCCTCGCCGGCGCGGCCGAGGACGAGCAGCACGACCAGCGGCAGCGCGGCGGCGGCGGCCGGCGCGAACAGCGACAACATGTCGCCGGCGACCAGGACCAGGAAGCCCGCCAGCGGCACCACCAGCGCGATCGAGACGCGGTTGGCGAAGCGGTAGAGCGGGCCGATCGCCGCCGGATCGCGCCGGGCGGTGGCGGCGACCAGCGGCGCCAGGACATATTGGAACGCCTGCCGGACGATGAGCGGGATGGTGCTGATCTTGCGCGCGATGCCGAACAGGCCGGCGGCGTCGGCGCCCCGCGCGCCGGGCAGCAGCAGGTTCAGGATCACCGCCGGCAGATCGTTGTAGAGCCGCCGCGCGATCGACGCCGGCAGGACCGAGAAGCCCGAGGTCAGCAGCGCGCGCCGCACCGCCGGGGTGATCGGCGCCGAGAGCAGCAGGCGCGGATCGTAATAGCGCGCCAGCAGCCGCGCGGCGAGCAATGCGGTCAGCGCCAGCGAGGCGAGATGGCCGAGCAGCAGCCCGGTGGTGGCGAAGCCGACGAGGAAGAAGCCGGCGGCGAAGACCAGCCGGGCGATCTGTTCCCAGAAGATGCGCAGCCGGATCTCGGGGCCGAAGGCGCGGCGCGCGCGCACGGCGCTGGTCGCCACCTCGACGAAGGTCCACAGCGGCAGCGCCCAGGCGAAGATGGCGATGGCATGGGGCAAGGTCGCCCGGTCGCGCGGGGCCGCCGAGACGAGGGCGGCGATCTCGCCCGAGAACAGGCAGGCCGCCGCCGCCGCGATCGTCGCCGGCACGACCGAGACCAGGAGGGCGAAGCGGACGGCGGCATGGGCGCCGGCGCGATCCTCGACCGGCACCACCCGCTGCAATGCGGTGGTCATCGACAGGTCGATGAGGTTCTCGGCGATGTTCACGATCGACCAGAGGACGACGTATACGCCATAGGTGGCCAGGCCGAACAGCCAGGTATAGGCGGGCTGCGCCACCACCTCGATCACCGCGCCCAGCCGGGACAGGGCGGCGAGGCCGGCGCCGCGCGCGACGTGTTCTCTGGTGACGGGGGCGCGGGTGACGTCCTCCTGCCGGTCGTCCCCGGCGTCCGAGGTCACTCCTCGGTGCGGATCAGCACCGCCTCGCCGATCAGCAGGAACAGGAAGAAGGGCGCCCAGGCGGCGAGCGGCGGCGGATAGGCGCCGAGATCGCCCATCGCGAGCGAGAAATTGTCGGCGACGAAATAGGTGAAGCCCAGCGCCATGCCGATCACGGCGCGGATGAACAGCGCCCCCGACCGCGCCAGCCCGAAGGCGGCGACCCCGGCGAGGAGCGGCATCAGCACCGCCGACAGCGGCCCGGCCAGCTTGTGCCACAGCCCCGCTTCCAGCGATCCGGTCGGCCGGCCGGCGGCGTGGAGGGCGGCGATGTCGGTCCTCAGCGTGGCAAAGGAGCGGCTGTCGGCGGTGACGTCGGCCAGGGTGAACTGGTCGGGACGGATGTCGCCGGTCATCAGCCACGTCGGCGCGGCCCGGGTCGCGCCGCCCGCCACATCGAAGATCGTCACCCGGTCCAGCCGCCAGCCGCCCGCGACCGGCCGCCCGGCGCGCGCCTCGACGATCCGCCGCAGGCTGCCGCCGGTACGGTCGTAGAGGGTGACGTCGGCGAGCCGGGTGGCGGACCCGCGCCCGCGCGCGGTGCCGGCATGGACCAGATCGTCGCCGGCGCGGACCCAGACGTCGGCGGCGACGCCGCTGGCGCCCTTGACCGGGCCGTAATCGGCCGCCTCCCAGGCATCGAGCGCGGCCGAGGCGCGGGTGACGATCCGCTCGTTGAAGGCGAAGGAGACGAGCGCGATGCCGAGGCTGGCGACCATCAGCGGCGCCAGGATCTGGTGGGCCGAGGTGCCCGCCGCCTTCATCGCGATCACCTCGCTGTTCTGGTTCAGCGTCGCGAGCGTGACGAGCGTGCCGAGCAGCACCGCGAACGGCAGGAAGCGGGCGACGATCTGGGGGCTGCGCAGGCCGACATAGCGCCAGATCTCGGCATTGCCGTTGCCGGGATGGGCCAGGATGTCGCCGCTGACGCCGAGCAGGTCGAGCGTCTGGAGGACGATGACCAGCAGCGCCAGCACCGCGACGCTGCGGACGAGGAAGCTGCGCGCCATGTAGATGGCGATCCGCCGCGACGGGAAGAAGCGCAGCGCGATCATGCCGGCAGCGTGCGGCGCCGGACGGCCGCCCTGAACCAGCCCCTGAACAGCCCGCCGGCCCTGGCCGCCACCCGTTCCAGCGCGCCGATCGGCTGGCCGCCGGGGACATGGGCGAGCGTGCGGTACATCCACCACGTCAGCCCGGCGAACACCAGGAACGGCGTCCACAGCGCGATCACCGGATCGACCCGGCCGAGCGCGCCGAGATCGGCGGCATACTGGTTCACCTTGTGATAGGTGACGACCATCACGATCGACAGGAAGACGCCGAGCGCCGACGAGGAGCGCTTGGGCGGCACCGCCAGCGCCACCGCCAGCAGCGGCAGCAGCAGCATCGTCGCCACCTCCACCAGACGGAAGTGGAACTCGGCCCGCCTGGCGGTGCGGTCCTGCGCCGGCACGGCGGCGCTGCGGCCGGAGCGGGCGAGTTCCGGGATGGTCAGCTCGTCCTCGCCGCCGCGCTTCCGGAAGCTGTCGATCCTAGGCAGGCTGATCGGCAGGTCGTGGCCGACGAAGCTCAGCACGCGCGGGCTGCGGAAGCCGGGCGCGTCGTGGACCAGCACGCCGTTGGCCAGGCGGAAGATGATCGTGTCGGGATCGTCGGTCGCCATGAAGGTGCCGTGCTCGGCGGTGACCGCCAGCGTCTTGCCGTCCTTCCGGTCGGCCATGACGAACACGCCGGCGAGGTCGCGGCCGCCATTGTGGCTGGATTCGATGCGGAGCGTCATGCCCTTGCCCAGCCTGGTGAACTCGCCGACCTTGATCGAGGCGCCGAGCGCGCCCGAGCGCAGCTCGTAGCGCAGCCCCTCATAGGCGTAGCGGGCATAGGGCTGGACGAAGCCGACGATGGCGAGGTTCAGCGCGGCGAGGCCGATGGCGAACAGATACGGGACGCGCAGCAGCCGGGCATAGCTCTGCCCGGTGCCGCGCAGCACGTCGATCTCCGAGGAGAGCGCGAGCTTGCGGAAAGCCAGGAGGATGCCTAGCATCAGCCCGATCGGGATGCCGAGCGACATGTATTCCGGGATCAGGTTCGCCAGCATCCGCCAGACGACCGACACCGGCCCGCCCTCGGCCACGACGAAGCTGAACAGCCGCAGCATCTTGTCCATGATGAACAACATCGTGGCGAGGATCAGCGTGCCGATCAGCGGCACCGCGACCAGGCGGGCGATATAGCGGTCGATATGCGTCAGCATGTCCGGCTTTTCGACGCCTCGTCACCATAATTTGGCCGCAACCGCCGCCCACTTGGAAAAGCAACGAGGCGAAGCCACGGACTTGGGCCAGGGCGCCCGCGCCGCCCGCCGGACGGCGAGCCGCCGGGCTATAGCTTCCGGGAGTATCGAGGTCATGTCGAAACTGAAGGCATGGAAGGCGACGGCGGGATCGGCGGCGGCGCTGGCGGTCGGCCTCGCCGCCGCCGCGCCCGGCCGCGCCGCGCCGCTCGGCCCCGATGCCGCGGCCTGCGCCGCGGGCGCGCGCGGGCCGGCCGTGCTGGTGAAGGTGGAGGGGTTCAAGCAGCGCACCGGCACCCTGCGCGTCCAGGTCTATGGCGACGATCCCGATGATTTCCTGGCCAAGGGCCGCAAGCTGAAGCGGGTCGAGCTGGGCGTCACGCGCGGCGGCGGGATGGACGTGTGCGTCGCGCTGCCGGCGCCCGGCCGCTATGCCGTCGCGGTGCGTCACGACGTCGACGGCGCCGGCCATTCCGGCTGGAACGACGGCGGCGGCTTCTCGCGCAATCCGCCGCTGTCGCTGTTCAACCTGAAGCCCCGGTTCGAGGATGTCGTGATCCCCGTCGGGCGCGGGATCAGGACGGTGGGCGTGGTGCTGAACTATCGCGCCGGCTTCCTCATCCGCCCGGTCGGCGGCAGGACAGGCGCCTGAGGCGGTGCGCGTCGCCCTCCTCTCCAATCCCCGCTCGACGGGCAACCGCGCGCTGCTGCCGGCGATCCGCGCCTTTTGCGCGGCCAGCGGCGACATCTTCCATTACGAGGTGGAGGATGTCGAGCAGATCGGCGAGGCGCTGCGCACCATCGCCCGCGTGCGGCCCGAGGTCCTCGTCGTGAACGGCGGCGACGGCACGGTGCAGGCGACGCTGACCGAACTCTACCACGGCGATCATTTCGGCGACGCGCCGCCGCCGGTGGCGGTGCTGCCGAACGGCAAGACGAACCTGATCGCGCTCGATCTCGGCGCGGTCGGCGATCCGCTGACCGCGCTGCGCCGGGTCATGGCGCTGGCCGCCAAGGACATCGCGCCGCACATCGTCGTGCGCGAACTGATCGCGCTGACCGACGGCCGGGCCAACAGCCGCCCGGTGCTGGGCATGTTCCTGGGCGGGGCCGGCCTCGCCGATTCGATCCTGTTCTGCCGCAACAAGGTCTATCCGACCGGGCTGCCCAACGGGATCTGCCATGCGCTGACCTTCATGGCGATGGTGCTGACCCTGCTGTTCGGCATCCGCGCCGCCTTCCTGCCGCCGCGTCCCGGCCATGTCAGCGTCTCGCTGCTGCGCCAGGGCGTGTTGCAGGGGCGGTTCGCGCTGCTGATCGTCACCACGCTGCAGAAGATGCTGCTCGGCTCCAAGACCTCGACCGTCGCCAACGACAACGGCGGCGCGCTGAAGCTGATGCTGGTCGACCACAAGCCGCTGTCGCTGATCCGCGCGATCTTCGCCGGCTTCTTCGGCAAGCTGGGCCGCGCCCATTTCTCGGGCGTCCATGTCGAGCGCGGCGACGAGATCAGGATCGAGGGCGAGCGCTCCTCGGTGATCCTCGACGGCGAATTGTTCGAGGCGCGCTCCGGCCTGCCGATCGTGCTGAAACAGACCGCGCCGGTGCCGTTCCTGCACCTGGCGGCGGCATGAGGCATGGACGCTTCATCCTTGCCCGTTCGTGCTGAGTAGAGACCGAGTAGCCCCGCAGGGGCGTATCGAGGGCTCGTATCGAAGCACCGCCGCCCGCGCTCGACCCGTCCTTCGATACGCCATCTCGGTGCGCCGCTTAAGTGGCTACTCGATGTCTACTCAGGACGAACGGGGTAGAGAGTGAACACCCCCCTCGAAACGCTCGTCGCCGAGGAACTGGCGATCCCGGTCGATCCCCGCGTCACCGCCCTGGCCGAGGCGGTGGCGGCGCGGCATGCCGGCGCGCGCGCGGTGCTGTTCTACGGGTCGTGCCTCAGGGCGGGCGCGCTCGACGGGCTGATGCTCGATTTCTACCTCGTCGTGGCGGATTACGGCCGGGCGTTCGGCAAGGCGTGGCTGGCGGCCGCCAACCGGCTGCTGCCGCCCAACGTCTTTCCGATCGAGGCGGACGGGCTGGCGGCGAAATACGCCGTGCTGGACGAGGCGGACTTCGCCCGGCTGAACGGGGCGGGGGCCGACGTGTCGGTCTGGGCGCGTTTCGCCCAGCCGTCGCGGCTGGCGTGGGCGGCGGACGCGGCGGCGCGGGAGATGGCGGCGGCGGCGGTGGCGCAGGCCGCCCCGACATTGTTTCGAATGACCCTGCCGATGATGGCCGGCGCCGGGCACGGCACGCTCGACGTCTGGCGGCGCGGCTTTACGCTGACCTATGCGGCCGAACTGCGCGCCGAGCGGAGCGGACGGCCGGATTCAGTCGTCGATGCCGATCCCGAACGCTACGAACGGTTCGGCCGCGCGGCGCTCCTGCTGGTCCGGGGCGGGACGCCGGCCACCCCCCGGGCCGCCGCCCGACGCTGGCGGCGGCTGGCGCGGCGGGGCAAGCTGCTGACGCTGGCGCGGCTGGCCAAGGCCAGCCTGACCTTCGCCGGCGGGATCGACTATCTCGCCTGGAAGATCAACCGCCATGCCGGCGCCGGGATCGTCATCCGGCCGTGGCAGCGGCGCCACCCGATCCTGGGCGCGATCAGCCTGCTGCCGCGGCTGATCCGGGGCGGGGCGGTGCGCTGACGGCGGCGGCGGCGGCGGCGAGCGCGCCCGCCACCGCGCGGTCCAGCGCCGCCAGGGTGAAGGGCTTGCGCAGGATCTGGTGGCCGGCGAGGTCCCCCGCCTCCCCCGCCTCGCCGACATAGCCGGTGACGAACAACACGGCGATGTCGGGGAACAGCGGCCTGACGCGGCGGACGAGTTCCGGCCCGGTGATCGCGGGCATGACCACGTCGGTGACGAGCAGCCGGATCGACGGCGTCGTCGCCAGCCGCACCAGCGCCTCCTCGCCGCCGCCGCACGCGATGGCGGCATAGCCCAGCTCCGCCAGCCCATCCATAGTCGCGCGCAGCACGCGGACGTCGTCCTCGACCACAAGTATCTCGGGCGACGGCCCGCGGGGCGGGCGCACGATCCGCACCGGCTCGGCCGGCGCGATCTCGGGCGCGACGGCCGCCGCTGCGGCGACGTGGCGCGGCAGGTAGAGCGAGACGACGGTGCCGGCGCCGACCACCGAATCGATCGCGATCTCGCCGCCGGACTGGCGGACGAAGCCGAAGATCTGGCTCAGGCCCAGCCCCGTGCCCTTGCCGACCGGCTTGGTGGTGAAGAAGGGTTCGTAGGCCCGCTCGATCACCTCGCGCGTCATGCCGCAGCCGTCGTCGACGACCGAGATGCAGACATGGTCGCCGGCGGCGGCGTCGCCCACCTCGCCGGCGGCCAGCGTCAGGTTGGCGCCGCCGATCAGCACCCGTCCCTCGCCGTCCATCGCGTCGCGGGCGTTGACCGCCAGGTTCAGGATCGCGTTCTCCAGCTGGTGGCCGTCGACCCACACCGGCCACAGGCCGTCGAGACCGCGGGTGGTGACGGCGATGCGCTCGCCCAGCGTCCGGTCGAGCAGGTCGGACATGCCGCCGATCAGCGCGCCGGGATCGGTCGCCCGCGGCAGCAGCGGCTCGGCCCGTGCGAAGGAGAGCAGGCGGCGGGTGAGCGCGGCGGCGCGGTTGGCACCTTCCATGGCGTTGTCGATATGGCGGCCGACCTCGTCGGTCTCCTGGCGGAGGCGCCGCCTGGCGAGGTCGAGACCGCCGACGACGACCGCGAGCATGTTGTTGAAGTCGTGGGCGATGCCGCCGGTCAGCTGGCCGACCGCCTCCATCTTCTGGACCTGGCGCAGCTGCATCTCGGCCGCCGCGCGCTCGGCCATCTCGGTCTTCAGGCGGAGGTTGGCGGCGGACAGTTCGGCGGTGCGCTCGGCCACCGCCACTTCGAGCCAGCCGGCCCGGTCGGACTGTTCGTCGGCATTCTCGCGCGAGCGGCGGTTCGCCGCCAGCGCGGCGAAGATCAGCCAGCCCAGCGTCAGCGCCAGCACCACGACGCCCAGGCCGAAGATCGACAGCGCCGCGATCAGCATGTCGGCCTGGTCGCCGGCGGCGCGGGTCTGCGCCGCGCGATCGGCCAGCGTCGCCCGCTCGCGCCCCTCGATCCGCGCCAGCGTGCGGGCCAGCGCCGGGATCGTCACGCTCCTGCCGACATCGCTGTAGGTGCTGAGCGCGGCGACATACTGCCTGTAGTTGGCATGGCCCGCCGGCCCGGACAGCTCGCGCCCGCGCCGTTCGAACAGGCGGCGCAGCCGGTCCATGTCCCGGCGCTGCGCCGGATCGGCGGCGGTGACGCGGCGGAGCTGGTCGACCTGCCGCCCGGCCGCGACCCACTCGCCGTAATAGGTCGAGGCGACCTTGCGCTGGTCGCGCGGGTTGATGACGAAGCGGCCCAGCGCCTCCTCGGCCCGGCCGATCGATCCGGCGATGCCGGTCGTCAGCAGCATCACCTCGTAACTGTGCCGCTCGCGCGAGACCGCCTCGTCGCGCCGCCGGTTGGACTGGCCGACCAGCGTGACGACGACGATCAGGGCGACGGCGAGGATGAGGCCGGCGACGCTGGCGAGCACGCGGACCCCGGTGTCGGCCGACAGGCCGGCATCCATCTCCTCCAGGAGGTCGCTGCGCGCCGGGCCGGCCATGATCGCCCTTCATACCGCCGTTGCGCGGCGGTGCAAAGACGCCCCCCGCCGCGCCTGTTCCGGCCGGGCTGGTGCGGGCGGGGCCGGGCCGGTAAGGCGCGGCGATGCCGGCCGATCCCCATGACCAGATCGTCGATGCGCCCTTCGACGACGCGCTGAGCGAGCGCTACCTGGTCTATGCGCTGTCCACCATCACCGCCCGCTCGCTGCCGGACGTGCGCGACGGGCTGAAGCCGGTCCACCGCCGGCTGCTATGGGCGATGCGGCTGCTCAGGCTCGATCCGGCGTCGGGTTACAAGAAATGCGCCCGCGTCGTCGGCGACGTCATCGGCAAGTATCATCCGCATGGCGATCAGTCGGTCTACGACGCGATGGTCCGCCTGGCCCAGACCTTCTCGCTCCGCTACCCGCTGGTCGACGGGCAGGGCAATTTCGGCAATGTCGACGGCGACAACGCCGCCGCCATGCGCTATACCGAGGCGCGGCTGACGGCGGCGGCCGGCGAGCTGATGGCCGGCATCGACGAGGGCACGGTCGATTTCCGCGGCACCTACAACGGCGAGGAGGAGGAGCCGGAGGTCTTCCCCGGCCTGTTCCCCAATCTCCTGGCCAACGGCGCCAGCGGCATCGCCGTCGGCATGGCGACCAGCATCCCGCCGCACAACGTCGCCGAGCTGATCGACGCCGCCGTCCACCTGATCGACCATCCGCAAGCCGCGCCCGGCGATCTGGCGCGGTTCGTCACCGGCCCCGACTTTCCCACCGGCGGCATCGTCGCCGATCCGCCCGCCGCCATCGCCGAGGCCTATGCCACCGGACGGGGATCGTTCCGCGTCCGGGCGCGCTGGACGCGGGTGGCGGAAAAGGGCGGCGGCTGGCACCTCGTCGTCGACGAGATCCCGTTCGGCGTGCCCAAGGCCAAGCTGATCGAGCAGGTCGCCGCCCTCGTCGGCGACCGCAAGCTGCCGATCCTGGCCGATATCCGCGACGAGAGCGACGAGGCGATCCGCATCGTGCTGGAGCCCAGATCGCGCACCGTCGATCCGGCGATGCTGATCGACAGCCTGTTCCGGCTGACCGACCTGGAAGTCCGCGTGCCGCTGAACCTCAACGTCCTCGACCGGGACCGGACGCCCGGCGTGATGAACCTGGCCCAGGCGCTCACCGCGTGGCTGGATCACCAGATCGAGGTGATGGTGCGGCGCGCGCGGCACCGGCTGGCTAGGATCGACGAGCGGGTCGAGCTGCTCGACGGCTATCTGATCGCCTATCTGAACCTCGACCGGGTGATCGCCATCATCCGCGCCGAGGACGAGCCGAAGCCCGTGCTGGTCGCCGCCTTCGCGCTGACCGCGCCCCAGGCCGAGGCGATCCTGAACATGCGGCTGCGCGCGCTCCGCCGGCTGGAGGAGATGGCGATCCGCGCCGAGCGCGAGAAGCTGGGCCGCGAGCGCGAGGGCCTCGCCGGGCTGATCGACAGTCCGGTGAAGCAGCGCAACCGGCTGAAGAAGGACTTGGCCAAGCTGCGCGAGCGCTACGGCCCGGAAACCGCGCTCGGCCGCCGGCGGACGACCATCGCCGAGGCCGGGCCGGCGCGCGAGATCCCGCCGGAGGCGATGATCGAGCGCGAGCCGGTGACCGTCATCCTG
>CAXTHU010000041.1:0-16044 GCA_964244125.1 uncultured Sphingomonadaceae bacterium | reverse complement strand
CGCCTGGGGGTTCGTCGGCGCGCTGTGCCTCGTCGGGCTGGTCGTCCTGCTCCAGCTCGGTCGCACGGCGCAGGCGGCGGCGCTCGCCAGCATCGCGCCGGTCGCCGCCTATCCCTTCATGAAGCGGATCACCTGGTGGCCGCAGGCTTGGCTGGGGATCGTCTTCTCCTGGGCCGCGCTGGTCGGCTGGCCGGCGGCGACGGGCGGCTTCGCGGCCGCGGCGCTGTGGCTCTATGCCGGGTCGGTCGCCTGGGTGATCGGCTACGACACGATCTACGCGGTGCAGGATCTGGAGGACGACGCGCTCGCCGGCGTCCGCTCCTCGGCCCGCGCGCTGGGCCGGCATGTGCGCGGCGGCGTGACGGCAAGCTACGCGGCGGCGCTGGGCCTGTGGGCGGCGGCGCTGTGGCAGGTGCGGGCGGACTCGCTGGCGCTCGTCGCGCTACTGCCGGTGGCGGGCCATCTCGGCTGGCAGGCGGCGACGCTGGACCCGGCCTCGGGCGAGAACGCGCTGGCGCGGTTCCGCGCGAACCGCTTCGCTGGGTTGCTGATGTTCTGCGCGTGCATGGTGGTGGGCGGGGCCTGATGCTTTGACGTATCCGCTCCGGCTCCCTAAGTCCCCGCCCATGCTTCCCGTGTCCACCGCCGAAACCCGCGTCGCCGATCTCGTCGCCGCCGCGACCCGCGCCGGGGCGGACGCCGCCGATGCCCTCTATGTCGGCGATGCCGCGACGCAGGTGCAGGTGCGGCTCGGCGCGCTGGAGGACGTCCAGCGGTCCGAGGGCGAGGAGATCGGGCTGCGCGTCTTCGTCGGCCGGCGTTCGGCCACCGTCTCCGCCTCCGACCTGTCGCCCGCCGCGATGGCGGCGCTGGTCGAGCGCGCGGTCGCCATGGCGCGCGAGGCGCCGGAGGACCGCTGGTCCGGTCTTGCCCCGGCCGACCGGCTCCACGCCGGCGCGCTGCCCGAGATCGACGCCGACGATGGCGGCGAGGCATCCCCCGCCGCGTTGCGCCAGGTCGCCGAGGAGGCCGAGGACGCCGCCCGCGCCGTGCCCGGCGTCACCAACAGCGAGGGCGCCGGCGCCTCGGCCGGGCGCGGGATCGTCGCGCTGGCCACCTCGGCCGGCTTCGCGCGCGGCTATGCCACCTCGTCGCACGGCGTCTCGGCCAGCGTGATCGCCGGGGAGGGGTCGGGGATGCAGCGCGACTATGCCTATCACTCCGCCCGCCACCGCGCCGATGTCGAGCGGGCCGCCGCCATCGGCGCGCGCGCGGGGGAGCGGGCGGTGGCGCGGCTGAACCCCGGCAAGCTCGGTTCTGGCCGGATGCCGGTGTTCTTCGATCCGCGTGTCGGCGGCGGGCTGGTCGGCCACCTGCTCGGCGCCATTTCCGGTTCGGCCATCGCGCGGCGGACGAGCTTCCTGCTCGACATGGAGGGCGCGCGGCTCTTCGCCCCCGGCATCGTCATCCGCGACGATCCGCACCGGCCGCGCGGCCCCCGCTCCAAGCCGTTCGACGGCGAGGGGCTGGCGACGGCCCCGCGCGACCTGGTGGCGGACGGCATGCTGACCGGCTGGCTGATGGATTCGGCCGCGGCCCGCCAGCTCGGCCGCGAGCCCACCGGCCATGCCAGCCGGGGCACCGGCGGCGCGCCGGGAGTATCGGCGACCAACGTCCACCTCGTCGCGGGCACCCTGTCGCCCGGGGCGCTGATGGCGGACGTGGCCCGCGGCATCTACGTCACCGAACTCATCGGCCAGGGGGTGAACCCGGTCACCGGCGATTACAGCCGGGGCGCGTCGGGCTTCCTGATCGAGGACGGCGCGATCGCCGGGCCGGTGGCGGAGATCACCATCGCCGGCAATCTCAAGGACATGTTCCGCGAACTCGTGCCCGCCGACGACCTCGTCTTCCGCCGCGGCGTCGACGTGCCGACGATCCGCATCGAGGGGATGACCGTCGCCGGAGCGTGACCCCGATCTTTCGGCCCCCGATCTGCTGGAGGCCGTGGCCGACATCGCCGCGCGCGCCGGCCGCATCGCCCACGACAGCTGGCGCGGCGATTATGCCCGGTGGGAGAAGTCGCCCGGCCAGATCGTCTGCGACATCGATCTCGCGGTGGATGCCTTCCTGAAGGCGGAGCTGCACGCGCTGATCCCGGAGGCCGGCTGGCTGTCGGAGGAGACGGCGGACGATCCGGCGCGGCTGGAATGCCGCCAGGTGTGGGTGGTCGATCCGATCGACGGCACGCGCGACTATGTCCGCGGGCGAACCGGCTGGTGCGTATCGGTCGCGCTGGTCGATCGCTGGCAGGTGGCGCTGGGCGTGCTGGACGCGCCGGCGCTGGGCCAGCAGTGGCGCGCGGGCGTCGGCGCGGGCGCGACGCTCAACGGCCGGATGCTCGCGGTCACGCCGCGCGCGCACCTGCCCGGTGCGCGGGTGCCGGCCGACACGCTGCCGAAGGTGGACGCGGACCTCGTCGCGGTGCCCCGCCCCAACTCGATCGCGCTGCGCATGGCGATGGTCGCGGCGGGCGAGGCGGACCTGCTCGCCTCGCTCCGCTGGGGCAACGAGTGGGACATCGCGGCGGCCGCCCTGGTGGCGGCGGAGGCGGGGGCGGCGGTGTCGGACGCGCTCGGCCGGACGCTGTCGTTCAACACCCCCACCGGCGAGGCGTTCGGGGTGTTGATTACCGCGCCCGGCATCCACGATGCGGCGCTGGAACGGCTGCGCGAGCGGGCGATGGCGGCGCTGCCGAGATAGGGGTCCCCGTTACCTCGCCCGCGCCACCATCACCGTCACCGCCGGCGTCGCCGCGCCGGAAAGCTGGAGCAGGTGCGGGCCGGCGTTGAGGTCGAAGTCGACGATCTTGCGCACCGGGCCGCAATCCGGGCCGTGGCCGTGGGCGGCCGAGGCGACCGGCTTGCCGCGCTCGATCAGGTCCAGCCACACCGGCCCGCCGGCCGCGATGCGATAGCGGCCGGCCGCCGGCGCGACGAAGGCCACCGTGCCGCCGCTCGTCCCGGCCGCGACCGGCTTTCCCGGCGCGACGGAGAAGCGCAGGTCGGCGGCGGGGCGCAGCGTCAGCAGCGCCGCCTTGCCGACGCGCAAGGCGGCCCCGCGCGCGTCGGCATGGTCGGCGACGGCGGCGAGCGGCGCGGCGCGCTCCCAGCCGGCGAAGGGCGCGGCGGCCGGGCAGGCGGCGAAGGCGGGGGCGGCCAGGGAGAGGGCGGCCGTCGCCAGGATCGTTCGTATCGTCGACATGTCAGTCCTTCCGAGCGCCAAAAGCCTTCTCCGGGGAGAGGGGCCGGGCGTCGCTCGCGATCGACACGACCCACCCTCCGCAGCCCTCTCCCCAAAAGCGAAAGGGCGTTACGTCACCCGTGCCACGCCGAACCGCGGGATGTCGATCGCCGGGCAGCGGTCCATCACCACCTTCAGCCCGGCCGCCTCGGCCCGCGCCGCCGCCGCTTCGTCAATCACGCCGAGTTGCAGCCACACCGCCTTCGCGCCCACCGCAATCGCCGCGTCCACCGCCTCGCCGGCGGTCCCGGAGCGGCGGAATATATCCACCAGGTCGATCGGCACGCCGATCTGCGACAGCTCGCGCCAGACATATTCGCCGTGGACATGCTCGCCGGTGATCTGCGGGTTGACCGGGATCACGCGATAGCCGTGGTCCTGGAGGAAGCGCATGACGCCATGGCTCGGCCGCCCGGGCCGGTCGGACGCGCCGACGAGCGCGATGGTGCGGGTCTCCTCCAGCAGGGCCTTGATGGCGGCGGGGTCGGTCAGCGGCATGGAGCCTCAATCCTCCAGCCCACGATCGCGGTGCCGGTTCCGATCAAGCAAACCGCTGACGATCGGAACTATTCCCGCCGCGAACAGCGCCGTCGAAAACACGCAGCCGAGGTCCATCACCTTACTCCTTCGAAACACCGAACCAAGGCCGCGCCGGCCTCTTGCCCAACCGTCCCGATCATCGCCGAACGGCCTCATAGCAGGAACCTACGAGGGATTCTCCTTCGGGACCATCGCCAACCCGTCTCGGTCGCCGATGCCGTCCAGCCACGCCGCCACCTTCCCCGCCAGCGCGACGAACGCCTCCCCCTCGGCGGCATCGCCCGCCGCCGGCGGGTCGCCCGCGTCGGAGCGGCGGCGGATGGCGGGGTCCAGCGGGATGCGGCCCAGAAAAGCCAGCTCCATCGTGCCCGCCGCCGCTTCCGCCCCGCCGATGCCGAACGGGTCCGACACCTCGCCGCAATGGGGACAGGCATAGCCGGCCATGTTCTCGACGAGACCGATGATCGGCACCTGCGTCTGGCGGAACAGGTCGATCGCGCGCATCGCGTCGATCAGCGCCAAGTCCTGCGGCGTCGAGACGATCACCGCGCCGGCCGGCTTGTGTTTCGCCATCATGCTGATCTGGACGTCGCCGGTCCCGGGCGGCAGGTCGACGATCAGCACCTCGGCATCCTCCCACGCGGCGTCGAGCAGCTGCCCCAGCGCGTTGCCCGCCATCGGCCCGCGCCAGGCGATCGCCTGCCCCGGCCGGACCAGGAAGCCCATCGACAGCATCGGCACGCCGAACGCCGTCGGCACCGGGATCAGCGCCTGCTCGCGCGCTTCCGGCCGCCGGCCCTCGGTGCCGAGCAGGCGCGGCTGGGACGGGCCGTAGATGTCGGCGTCGACCAGCCCGACCTTCATGCCCCGGCGGGCGAGCGCCACGGCGAGGTTCGCCGCGAGCGTCGACTTGCCCACCCCGCCCTTGCCCGAGCCGACGGCGACGATCCGCCGCGTCCTCTGCCCGGCGGACGTTCTTTCGGCGGACGTTCTTTCGGCGGTCTGGGCCAGCCGCACGTCGTTGACGCCGGGCAGCGCCTTCAGCGCGCGGCGGACGTCGGCCTCCAGGATCGCCCGACGGTCGGCGTCGAGGCCGGTGACGTCGAGCACCACGCTGGCCAGCCCCCCGACCGACACGCGCGGGGCCGCCGCGCGGCCGTCAAGCCCGCGCACGGCGGCCAGCGCCGCGGCGATCGCGTCCGTCGATGGAGGCCCCGGATCGGTCATCGGCGGGGACATAGGCGGCACCGGCGGCAATGCCACTGTTTTTCCTGCCGCCCCCACCTATAATGGGCCAATGGATATCGGAAACGGGCGAGGCATGGGTTCGGGGGCGGTGCTGAACGAGGACGGCCCCTGGGGCGGGAACGACGGCGGCGGGGGCGGCGGCATCGGCCCGCGCAACCCGTGGCGCCAGCCGCCCGGCGGCCGGCGGCCGGGCCGCCCCTCGCTCAACCCGCCGGCGCTGGAAGCGCTGTTGCAGCGCGGGCGCGAGCGGTTCGGCGGGCGGTTCCCGAGCGGCGGCGGCGGCAGCGCCCGGCTGTGGGGCTGGGCGGTGGCGGTCCTGGTCCTCCTCTGGCTCGTCGGCACCAGCTTCCACCGGATCGAGGCGCAGGAACGCGGCGTCGTGACGCGCCTGGGCTCCTACGCCACGACGCTCCGGCCCGGGATCAGCTTCACCTTCCCCGCGCCGATCGACGTGGTGACGCCGGTCAACGTCGACGGCATCCGCGTCATCGACATCGATTCCACCGCCGAGAAGGGCAACCTGGTCATCACCGGGGACCAGAACATCATCGATCTGGCCTATTCTGTGCGCTGGTCGATTCGCGATCCCGAACTCTACCTGTTCGAGCTGGCCGATCCCGACGACACGATCAGCGAGGTGGCCGAAAGCGCCATGCGCGAGGAGATCGCGCGGGTGACGCTGAACGACGCCATCGGCCCGCAGCGCAGCCAGATCGAGGGCCGCGTCGCCAGCCGGATGCAGGCGACGCTGGACGGTTACCACGCCGGCGTCGTCATCCAGGGCGTGGCGATCAAGCAGGCCGATCCGCCGGCGCAGGTGAACGACGCCTTCAAGGAGGTGTCCGCCGCGCAGCAGGAGGCGCAGAGCTATCTGAACGGCGCGCGCGCCTATGCCGAGCAGCTGACCGCCAAGGCGAGCGGCGAGGCGACCGCCTTCGACAAGGTCTACGAGCAATACCGCCTCGCGCCCGAGGTCACCCGCCGGCGGATGTATTACGAGACGATGGAAGATATCCTGGCCAAGATCGACAAGACCGTGGTGGAGGCGCCGGGGCTGACCCCCTATCTGCCGCTGGGCACCGCCAGGCGCGTGCCGCCGGCGGCGCAGGCGACGGAGGCGCCGCGATGAACGCCGCCCTGCGCAGCCCGATCGCCTGGGCGATCGCGGCGATCGCCGCCGTCATCCTGTTCACCGCCATCTTCGCCGTCGTGCCGGAGACCAAGCAGGCGCTCGTCGTGCGGCTGGGCCAGCCGGTGCGGGTGGTGAACGCCTATCGCCCGGGGCAGGCGTTCGGCCGCACCGGCGCCGGCCTCGTCGCGCGCATCCCCTTCATCGAGCAGATCGTCTGGATCGACAAGCGGGTGCTGGATTTCGACATGGAGCGGCAGGCGGTGCTGTCGACCGACCAGCTGCGGCTGGAGGTGGACGCCTTCGCCCGCTATCGCATCGTCGACCCGCTGCGCATGTTCATCGTCGCCCGCGAGGAGAAGCGGGTGGCCGACGCGCTGCGCCCGATCCTCGGCTCGGCGCTGCGCAACGAGCTGGGCCGGCGCAGCTTCGCGCTGCTGCTCAGCCCCGAGCGCGGCCAGATCATGGACAACATCCAGGCGCAGCTCGATCGCGTCGCGCGGCAGTATGGCGCCGAGATCGTCGACGTCAGGATCAAGCGCGCCGACCTGCCCGACGGCACGCCGCTGGAAAGCGCGTTCCAGCGGATGCGATCGGCCCGCCAGCAGGAGGCGATCACCATCCGCGCCCAGGCCGCGCGCCAGGCCCAGATCATCCGCGCCGACGCCGACGCCAAGGCGAGCCAGGTCTATGCCGCCAGCTTCGGCCGCGATCCCGCCTTCTACGACTTCTATCGCGCGATGCAGTCCTATCGCCAGAGCTTCGCCACGACCGGCGCCGGCAGCACGTCGATGATCCTGTCGCCGAACAGCGAATATCTGCGCGAGTTCCGCGGCGGAAAGTAGCGCCGGTAAGCAGCTTTCGGCCGCATTCAATCGGCGTTCATTCGGCACGCTTCATCTGACCGCCAACCGGGACAGATTCGTCTTTAGGAGACCCCCAAAGTGCGTTACGCCTATGCCATCACCACCGCGCTGATCGCCGGCGGCGCCGCCGCCACCATGGCCCTGCAACAGCCGGTCGGAGCGCAGGTCGCGCAGAACGCGCCGGGCACGATCCAGGCCGCCCCGCCGCGCGCCGACGCGCCGATGAGCTTCGCCGACCTCGCCGCCAGGCTCCAGCCGGCGGTGGTCAACATCTCCACCACCCAGCGCGTCCAGGTCGGCACGCAGGGCGGCGCCAATCCCTTCGCCGGCACGCCGTTCGACGAGCTGTTCCGCCGCTTCGGCGGGCAGCAGGGTGGCACCGACGGCAACGGCCGGCCGGTCACCCGCGAGGCGCAGTCGCTGGGATCGGGCTTCATCATCTCGGCCGACGGCTACATCGTCACCAACAACCACGTCATCTCGGGCGAGCCGGGGCAGGGCCAGGCCAGCACGACGGTGGAGTCGATCACCGTCACCCTGCCCGACCGGCGCGAGTTCAAGGCGACCGTGGTCGGCAAGGATCCGACCTCGGACCTCGCCGTGCTGAAGATCGACGCCCGCGCGCTCCCCTTCGTCCAGTTCGGCGACAGCACCCGGACGCGGGTCGGCGACTGGGTGGTGGCGATCGGCAACCCCTTCGCGCTCGGCGGCACGGTGACGGCCGGCATCGTCTCGGCGATCCACCGCAACATCGGCCAGGGCGGCGCCTACGACCGCTACATCCAGACCGACGCGGCGATCAACCGCGGCAATTCCGGCGGGCCGATGTTCGACCTGCGCGGCAACGTCGTCGGCATCAACACGGCGATCTTCTCGCCGACCGGCGGCAACGTCGGCATCGGCTTCGCCATCCCGGCCGAGCAGGCCAGGCCCGTCATCGAGGCGCTGCGCGCCGGGGGCAAGGTGAAGCGCGGCTATCTCGGCGTCGGCATCCAGCCGATCACCGAGGACATCGCCAATTCGCTCGGCCTGCCGCGCAACCGGGGCGAGATCGTGACGCGGGTGGAGCCCGGCTATGCCGCCGCCCGCGCCGGCATCCAGCAGGGCGACGTGATCGTGAAGGTGAACGGCCGCGACGTGACGCCGGACGAGACGCTGTCCTACATCGTCTCCAACCTGCCGATCGGCAGCCGCGTGCCGATCGAACTGATCCGCAACGGCAAGCCCCAGTCGCTGACGGTGGTCGTCGCCGAGCGTCCGCCGGAGGACCAGCTGGCCGCGACCGGCAGCAACTTCAACGACGGCGACGGCGATACGCCGGCGCCGGCGCCGAACGCCCCCACCCCGGACGCCAACATCCGTGGCGCGCTGGGCTTCGGCCTCCAGGTGCTGACGCCGCAGATCGCCCAGCAGCTCCAGCTCTCGCCCGGCGTGCGCGGCGTGGTGATCTCGTCGGTCGATCCGTCGAGCGATGCCGCCAGCAACGACCTGCGCCGGGGCGACGTGATCCTGTCGATCAACAACCAGCCGACGACGACGCTGGCGGCGGTGGGCCAGATCATCGCCACCGCCCGCGCCGCCAACCGGCCGAGCGTGGTGCTGCTCGTCCAGCGCGGTCCGACCCCGCCGCGCTACATCGGCATCAAGCTGGTCGCGGCGCCGGGGGCGAAGTAGGTCGATATGAGGCCGTTCCCCGGCGCGGGCCGGGGAACGGCCTTGTTTCGGCGGAAGCGAAAGAGCGTCTAAAGGCCGGCCGATGGCCGCCTTCGATCGCACCCGCCCCTTCGTCCTGCTCGACGACGCGCGACCCGGAGGCGCGGCGCGGGTTTACCACCAGCCGCGCGACTTCATCGTCGCCACCCGTCCCGCCGAGGTGCGGCCGGCGCTGGCGCGGCTGCGCGAGGCCGTCGCCGCCGGCGCCCATGCGGCCGGCTTCCTGTCCTATGAGGCGGGAGCCGCGCTGGAACCGCGCCTCCACCGGATCGCGCGCGCCGCCGGGGGACCGCCGCTGCTGTGGTTCGGGCTGTTCGATGCCGTCGATTGCTGCGACCCGGCATCGCTCGGCGATCCGGCCGGCGCCCATGCCGCCCCGCCGGTGCCGCGCATCGCGCAAGCCGACCACGCCGCCGCCGTCGCCCGCATCAAGGCGCTGATCGCCGCCGGCGACATCTATCAGGCGAACCTCACCTTTCCCTGCGACGTGGCGGTGGCGGGCGATCCGCTGGCGTTGCATGCGCGGTTCAGGCGGGGCGGGGCGGGGTGGGGCGGGGTGGCGTTCACCGGCGACCACTGGCTGCTCTCCGCCTCGCCCGAGCTGTTCTTCACGCTGGCGAACGGCGTCGCCACCGCCCGGCCGATGAAGGGGACGGCCGCGCGCCTGCCCGATCCCGCCGCCGATGACGCCGCCGCCGCCGCCCTGCGCGCCGATCCCAAGCAGCGCGCCGAGAACCTGATGATCGTCGACCTGATCCGCAACGATCTCGCCCGCGTCGCCGCACCCGGCGGGGTGGACGTGCCGGCGCTGTTCGCGGTCGAGACCTATCCGACGGTCCACCACATGACCTCGACCGTCACCGCGCGCCTGGCGCCCGGCCGCGATGCGGTGGACGTGCTGGCGGCGCTGTTCCCCTGCGGCTCGATCACCGGCGCGCCCAAGATTCGTGCCATGGAAGTGATCGAGGACGTGGAAGGTCGCGCGCGGGGGCCGTATACAGGCACGGTCGGCGCGATCGACGCCCCCGGCACGGCGGCGTTCAGCGTCGCCATCCGTACGCTCGTCCTGGCCGGCGGGGCGGGGAGCGCGACGCTCGGTCTCGGCTCGGCGATCGTCGCCGACAGCGTGGCGGGCGAGGAATGGGCGGAGTGCCTGGTGAAGGGACGGTTCGTGACCGAGGGTGCCCGGCCGTTCGACCTGATCGAGACGATGGCGTTCGAGCCGCTGGACGGCTTCGTCGATCTCGAACGCCATCTCGCGCGGATGAAGGCGTCGGCGGTGGCGCTGGGCTTCGCGTTCGACCGCCACCATGTCCGCAACGAGTTGCAGGCGGCGAGCTTCCGCCTGCGCGGGGCCGCGCGCGTGCGGCTGCGCCTGGGGCCTTCGGGCGCCACCGCGATCGAGGTGACCGCGCCGCCGCCCGCGCCCGAGGGGCCGGTGGCGGCGCGGATCGTGCCGCTGCCGGTCGCCGCCGGCGACTTCCGCCTGACGCACAAGACCAGCGACCGCGGCTTCTACGATGACGCCCGTCGGGCCGCCGGTACGTTCGAGGTGGTGTTCGTCGATCCCGCCGGCCGCCTGACCGAGGGCAGCTTCACCAGCCTGTTCGTCGCGCGGGGCGGCCGGTTGCTGACCCCGCCCCTGTCTCGCGGCCTGCTGCCCGGCGTGCTGCGCCAGCGGCTGATCGAGGAGGAGGGGGCGGTGGAGGCGGATCTCGTCCCCGGCGACCTGGCGGACGGCTTCCTCCTCGGCAACGCGCTGCGCGGGCTGATGCCGGCGCGGCTGGTTGCGGAAGGATCGGGCGATCCCCTATAGGCGCGCCGTCCGGAGCGTCAGGGGGCACCGACCATGAGCATCGAAGCCACATCCGCAGCACTCCGCCGCATCCAGCCATCGGCGACGCTGGCGATGTCGGGCAGGGTGCTGGCGCTCCAGGCGGCCGGCGTCGACGTGATCGGCCTGGCGGCGGGCGAGCCGGATTTCGACACGCCCGATTTCGTCAAGGACGCCGCCATCGCCGCGATCCGCGCGGGCAAGACCAAATATACCGCCGTCGACGGCACGCCCGAGCTGAAGGCGGCGGTGGCGGCCAAGTTCCGGCGCGACAACGGCCTCGACTATGCCCCCGGCCAGATCAGCGTGAACGCGGGCGGCAAGCATACGCTGTTCAACGCGCTGGTGGCGACGGTGGAGGCGGGGGACGAGGTGGTCGTGCCCGCGCCCTATTGGGTCAGCTATCCGGATATCGTCGCCTATGCCGGCGGCGCCCCGGTCATCGTCGCGGCCGGCGCGGACCAGCAGTATAAGATCACGCCCGCGCAGCTCGACGCGGCGATCACGCCCCGCACCCGCTGGCTGATCCTGAACTCGCCGTCCAACCCGACCGGCGCGGCCTATTCCGCCGACGAGCTGCGCGCGCTCGGCCAGGTGCTGCTGCGCCACCCCCATGTGATGGTGATGGCCGACGACATGTACGAGCATATCGTCTATGACGGCTTCCGCTTCGCCACCGTCGCGCAGGTCTGCCCCGAGCTGTACGAGCGGACGCTGACGGTCAACGGCTGTTCGAAGGCCTATGCGATGACCGGCTGGCGCATCGGCTTCGCCGGCGGCCCGGCCTGGCTCATCAAGGCGATGGCCAAGCTCCAGTCGCAGTCCACCTCCAACCCCTGTTCGGTCAGCCAGGCGGCGGCGGCGGCGGCGCTGACCGGGCCGCAGGATTTCCTGGTGGAGCGGCAGGCGGCGTTCCAGCGCCGGCGCGACCTCGTCGTCGGCCGGCTGAACGCCATCCCCGGCATCCGCTGCCCGACGCCGGAGGGCGCCTTCTACGTCTATCCGGACGTCGCCGGGCTGATCGGCCGCCGCACGCCCGGAGGCGCGACGATCGCCGACGACGAGGCGCTGGTCGGCCATCTGCTGGAAGCCGGCGTCGCGCCGGTCCACGGCGGGGCGTTCGGTGTCTCCCCCGCGTTCCGGATCAGCTATGCGACGTCGGAGGCGGTGCTGACCGAGGCTTGCGACCGGATCGAGCGGGCTTGCGCGGCGCTGGCGTGAGGGTTCCTGCCCGACGCGACCACGCCAACCGACCCACCCCTTACCCGTCCATGTCGAGGAGCATCGAGCGAAGTCGGGATGCTGCTCGACATGGACGGGTAAGGGGGATTGTGCGAGCCATGCTGGGTTCAGGCTCCGGGTGGCAGATCAAGCCAGATATTCGCCTTCCGATCAAGAGGATCAAGCCCATGACAGCCCCCTCCCGACTCGGCTCCGCCGCGCTTGCCGGCGTCCTCGCGCTCGGCCTCGGCTCGGTCGTGATGTTCGGGGCGGCGCCCGCGCTGTCGGCCGAACAGGCGGTGCGCGTGCCGGCGCCGGCGGTCGATCCGGCGGATGCCGGAGCCAGCCGGATCGCGGTGTTCGCCGGCGGCTGTTTCTGGGGCGTGCAGGGGGTCTATGCCCATGTGCGGGGCGTCACCTCGGCCGTGTCGGGCTATACCGGCGGGGCGGGGGCGACGGCGCGTTACGAGCGGGTGTCGGACGGCGATACCGGCCATGCCGAGGCGGTGCGCGTCACCTACGATCCCCGCGTGGTGAGCTATGGCCGGCTGCTCCAGATCTATTTCTCCGTCGTGGCGGATCCGACCCAGCTGAACCGCCAGGGGCCGGACAGCGGCACGCAATATCGCGGCGCCCTGTTCCCGCAGGGCGAGGCGCAGCGGCGGGTGGCGGCGGCCTATATCGCCCAGCTCGGCCGGGCGCACGTATGGGGCAAGCCGATCGTCACCCGGATCGAGCGGGCACAGCCATTCTATCCGGCCGAGGCGCATCACCAGGACTTCCTGACGCTGAACCCCGGCCACCCTTATATCGCCCATAACGATCTGCCCAAGGTGACGGCGCTGAAGCGCTTCTTCCCGATGGTGTGGCGTCAGGCGCCGGTGCTGGTGCGGGCAAGCTGAGCCCGTTCCCCGGCCTGCGCCGGGGAACGGTGCTTGTTTGATCGTTGTCGCTCGACATCGCCGTCCCTCCCGGCGATGACCGCGGCGATGACCGACCCCCTAGACCGCATCGCCGCCGCGCTGGAACGGCTCGCTCCGGCCCCATCGCCCGCCGCCGATCCGCTGGCGCATCCCGCCTATGTCTGGCGCGACGGGGGGCTGGCGGCGGCGCGCGGCTTCGCGCCGCTGCCGCTGGACCTGCTGACCGGGATCGACGCGCAGAAGGCGGCGGTGGTGGAGACGGTGGCGCGCCTCGCCCGCGGCCATGCCGCGCATGACGTGCTGCTTTGGGGCGCGCGGGGTTCGGGCAAGTCGGCGCTGGTGAAGAGCGCGGTCGGCGCGGCGCGCGCGGCGGGGCTCGACGTGGCGCTGGTCGAGGTCGCCGCCGACGCCGTCCCCGCCCTGCCGGCGCTGTTCGCCGCCATCGCCGACGTGCCCCGCGCGTTCGTCCTGTTCGTCGACGATCTCGGCTTCGATGCCGGCGCCGAGGGCCCGCGCCTGCTGCGCTCGCTGCTGGAGGGCGGGGCGGAGGCGCGGCCGGGCAATGCGCGGCTGTTCGTCACCGCCAACCGCCGTCACCTCGTGCCGCGCGACATCGCCGAGCAGGAGAGCGCGATCGCCCGGCGCGACGTGATCGACGACCGGCTGGCGCTGGCCGATCGGTTCGGCCTGAGCCTCGGTTTCCACGTCTGCGACCAGGACGCCTATCTGGCGATGGTCGCCGCCTATGCCGCCCGCTTCGACCTGCGGTTCGAGGCCGCCGACGCGCTCGCCTGGGCGGTCGCGCGTGGCGGGCGGTCGGGCCGGGTGGCGTGGCAATATGCGGTGGAGATCGCCGGCCGGGTGGGACGCGCGCTGCCCTGACGCCTTGACATTCCGGGCGTGTCCGTGCATCCGCGCCTCCGACGAGAGCGGCGGGGACGCCGCTTTTATTTTTTCGTGGGCGCCGATCGTGGGCGCCGGCATCCGAGGACCAGGCCATGGCCAAGCCGACCACCGTCAAGATCAAGCTGGTGTCCAGCGCCGACACCGGCTTCTTCTACGTGACCAAGAAGAACCCGCGCACCCAGACCGAGAAGATGAGCATGCGGAAATACGACCCCGTCGTCCGCAAGCATGTCGACTTCAAGGAAGCAAAGATCAAATAAGCGCGCCCGCCGGCGGCGCTTCAGGCCAGCGCCTGCACCTGTTCGACGAATCGGGTGACCGACATCGGCTTGGCGACGTAGGCCTCGGCGCCGGCGGCGCGGATGCGCTCCTCGTCGCCGCGCCCGGCGAAGGCGGTGACGGCCATGATCGGGATGCGGCGCAACGCCTCGTCGCGCTTCAGCGTCATGATGAGGTCGAGGCCGCTGACATGCGGCAGCTGGATATCCATGATGACCAGGTCCGGCATGAAGCTGCGCGCGCGCGCCACCGCCTCGCGCCCGTCGCGCACCGGCTCGGGCAGATAGTCGTGGACGCGCAGCAGGTCGCAGAACAGCTTGAGGTTCAGCTCATTGTCCTCGACGACGAGCACGCGCTTGGCCACTTCAGTCCCCAGTTCCGCCCCGGCCCAGGTCGACGGCGGCGACCGCCACCCCCTTGAAGGATAGAAGGCCAGTGGACGCCGAAAGTCACGCCCTATCTGCGCTGGCCTGGATATTGGCCGACGAGGCGCGGGCCAATCGCCTGCTCGATCTGACCGGCCTCACCCCCGAGGACCTGCGCCGCCGGATCGGCGAGCGGGCGGTGCTGGCGGCCGTCCTGGCCTTCCTGGCCGGGCACGAGCCGGACCTGCTCGCCTGCGCCGACGCGCTGGGGGTGAAGCCGGCGACGCTGGTCGCGGCGGCGGGCAGGCTGGGGGAGGGGGCATGAGCCGGCCGCTGCTGGTCACCGACTGCGACGAGGTGCTGCTTCACATGTCGGCGCATTTCGGCGCCTGGCTGGATGAGGCGCATGGCATCGATTTCGCCCTGGAACAGGGCTTCGCCGACGCGCTGACCCGGCGCGCGGACGGTGCGCGGGTGGCGCCGGAGGAGGTCTGGCCGCTGCTCGACGGCTTCTTCGCCACGGAAATGGCTCGCCAGACGCCGGTGCCGGGCGCGGTGGCGGCGCTGGCGCGGATCGGCGCGGCGGCCGACATCGTCGTGCTGACGAACCTGAAGGACCACTGCCATGCCGGTCGCGTCGCGCAGCTGGCGGCGCACGGCATCGCCCATCGCGTGATCTGCAACCAGGGCGGCAAGGGCCGGCCGCTGGCGGCGCTGCTGGAGGAGCTGGCGCCGAGCGTCGCGGTGTTCGTCGACGACCTGCCCGTCCACCACGAATCGGTCGCCCGGCACCGCCCCGACGTGTGGCGGCTGCACATGGTGGCCGAACCGCGCCTCGCCCCCGTCGTCCCGCCGGCGCCGCACGCCCATGCCCGCATCGACGACTGGGCGGCGGCGGGCGACTGGATCCTGGCGCGGATGGGCGACGGCCGGCCGGCCGAGGCTTGACCCCGATCCGGCCCGATGCGACGGCATGGGCGCATGAGCCACGACGCCAGACTCGCCGAACTGGGCCTCGACCTGCCCGAGCCCGCCGCCCCCGTCGCCGCCTATGTCCCGGCGGTCGAGGCGGGCGGGCTGCTCCACGTCTCCGGCCAGCTGCCGTTCCGCGACGGCCAACTGATGGCCGGCCGCATCGGCGGCGACCGCGACATGGACTATGGCGTCCTGGCGGCGGAGCGGTGCGCGGTGATGCTGGCGGCGCAGATCAGGCGGGCGCTGGGCGGATCGCTCGACCGGGTCGAGCGGATCGTGAAGCTCGGCGTGTTCGTCTGCTCGGCCGACGACTTCTCCGGCCAGCCCAAGGTCGCCGACGGCGCATCCGAGCTGATGGTCGGCCTGTTCGGCGAGGCGGGCCGCCATGCCCGCAGCGCGGTCGGCGTGCCGGCGCTGCCGCTGGGTGCCTGCGTCGAGGTCGATGCCGTCGTCGCCGTCCGTCCCTGACCGGGGCTTCCTGACCCGCCGGCCGTTCGCGCATCGCGGGCTGCATGGCGCGGCGGCCGTCGAGAACGGCCGGGCGGCCTGGGGCGCGGCGATCGCCGGGGGCTGGGGCATCGAATGCGATGTCCGCGCCAGCCGCGACGGGATCGCCTTCGTCTTCCACGACGACACGCTCGACCGGCTGACCGGGGAAAGCGGCGCCGTGGCGGATCGCGACGCCGCGGCACTCTCCGCGATCCGGCTGACCGGCACCGACGAGACGATCCCGACGCTGGCC
>CAXTHU010000040.1:0-16267 GCA_964244125.1 uncultured Sphingomonadaceae bacterium | reverse complement strand
CGCGGCGGCGACGACGAGGGCGGGGCTGGAGGCGGAGGCGCGCGCGCTCGCCCCGCCGCCCCGTGCCGGCCCGGCCCGCGTGCTGGACGCGATGCGCGCCGCGCCCGGCTATGAGCGGGCGCTGGCCGCCGCGCTGGGCGACGATCTCGACGCGCCGCTGGGGCTGGCGGGATGGTCGGGAGCCGGGCCGGCGGACGATCCGCCGCTTCCCGCCGGGATCCCCTGCCTCGCCTGCCACGTCACCGCGCCGGATGCGCTGGCGCGGCGGCTGGCGCAGGTGGGCGTGGTCGATGCCGACGAGGGCTGGCCGCTCGCGGCCGGGCAGCGGATCGTGACGACGGCGGGGGCGCTGCGCCGCTGGGACGGCTTCGTCGCCGCGCGGAGCGGCGCGGCGGCGGCCGAGCGGCTGGTGCGGGCGAACCGGCTGGCCGAGATCGGGCGCGCCTTGCCGGGCGTGCTGGCGGAGGCCGGGGCCGCCGCCGACGCGCGCGACGCGGCCACCCGCGCCGTGGCGGAAGCCGCGTCGGGCATCGCGGCTTCACGCGCGCGGGGAACGGCGGCGGCGGCGGCGGCACGGCAGGCGGCGCTGGCGGCGGATCGCGCCGGCATCGCGCTGGAACGGCTGGCTTCGCGCCGGGCCGAACGGGCGCGTGCCGCCCAGGTCGCGGCGGCCGAGCGCGATGCCGCGGCGGCGGCGCGGGATGCGGCGGCGGCGGCGGTCGCCGCGCTGCCGGACGGTGCGGCGACCGATGAGGCGGTGGCGCGCCTGTCCGCTTCGGCCGCCGCCGCCCGTGCCGCCGCCGCCGACGCCCGCGCGGAAGCCGGCATCCGTTCGATGCGGCTGACCGCCGACCGCGACCGGCTGAACACGATCCGCGCCGAGGCGGAAAGCTGGCGCGCGCGCGCCGCCGCCGCGGTGAAGCGCGCCGCCGAGATGGTCGAGCGCGCGGCCCGCGCCGAGGCGGAGCGGGCGGGGCTGGCCGATCGGCCGGCGCTGCTCGACGCCGATCTTGCCCGGGCGGAGACAGCCGAGACGACCGCGCGCGAGGAGGCGACGCGCACCGCCGCCGCCGTCGCCGGCGCGCAGGCCGCCGCCGCCGCCGCCGAGGCGCGCGCGGTCGAAGCCGGCGAGGCGCTCGCCGCCGCGCGCGAGGCGCGGGCCGGGTGCGACGCGCGCCGCGACCACGCCGTCGAGCGCCGCACCGACCTCAGCCGCGTCGCCGGCGAGCGTTTCGGCGGGCCGGCGGCCGTGCTGCCGGAGCGGCTCGGCTTCGCCGCCGACGGCGTCGCCGATGCCGCCGCCGAGCAGGCGGTGCTGGACCGGGCGGCGGCGGAGCGCGAGCGGATCGGCCCGGTGAACCTCGTCGCCGAGCAGGAACTGGCCGAGATCGAGGGCGGCCGCGCGGGCCAGGCGGCGGAACGCGACGAGCTGGGGCTGGCGGTCAACCGCCTGCGCGGCTCGATCGGCAGCCTCAACCGCGAGGGCCGCGCCCGGCTGCTGGCGGCGTTCGAGGCGGTGGACGGCCATTTCCGCCGGCTGTTCACGACGCTGTTCGAAGGCGGGCAGGCGCATCTGGCGCTGGTCGACGCCGACGATCCGCTGGAGGCGGGGCTGGAGATCATGGCCCAGCCGCCGGGCAAGAAGCTCGCCGCGCTGACGCTGCTGTCCGGCGGCGAGCAGGCGCTGACCGCGGTGGCGCTGATCTTCGCCCTGTTCCTCACCAATCCCGCCCCGATCTGCGTGCTGGACGAGGTGGACGCACCGCTCGACGACGCCAATATCGAGCGTTTCTGCGACCTGCTCGACCGCATGGCGCGGGAGACCGACACCCGTTACCTCATCGTCACCCACAATGCCGTCACCATGGCCCGCATGCACCGCCTGTTCGGCGTGACGATGGTGGAGCGCGGGGTCAGCCGGCTGGTCTCGGTCGATCTGGGCGGGGCCGAACGGCTGTTGGCGGCGGAATAGTCAGCGGATCAGGCGGATTTCGAACTTTACCGCACCGGCTATCCGCGCCCAGGCCCGGCCCGTCGTTCGGCGACGAACTCGTCCACGGTGAAAAGCGGCCCCGGCAGAGCGGCGACGATGGCTTGCGCCTGTCGCCAACGTGCAAGATCGGCGCTTCGCGAAACGTCATCGACGCCCCGATCATAGACCGCGTCCCAGGCAAAGAGCCTGCCGGGCGAGACCCGCGCCTTACGGAGCGATCGCCAGCCCCGGGCGGCAAGCGTGTCGCGCACGCGCCGGCCGACATGCTGCTTGTGGCATTGTCGAGGTCGGGAAGAGTCGCCGCGAGCTGTGCGCCGATCGCTTCGACGGCCGGCCGCCCGCGCCGCGCCGCGAGAGCGCCTCCATCGCGGCCACTATGGCGGGATCGGCAAGCATGGGATCCAGTTCGGCGGCAAGGCGGGCATGTGGCATATCCGGCTCCTTATATTGCCTATTCAGCAAAAGTTTTGCGGCCGAAAAGGCATCATGTTGTCTTCTCCGCCCGCGCCTTCGCCCGCTGCAGATCCTCCACGAAGCGGGCATATTCGTCCGCCGCCTGGGCCTTGTCCGGAAGGCGGAGCAGGTAGCTCGGGTGGATCGTCACCCATCCCTCGCCGCCGTCTTCCAGCCGGTGCGCCCGCCCGCGCGATCCCGCGATGGTGACGACCTTGCCGAGGAGCGAGCGCGCGGCGGTCGCGCCCAGCGCCACCGTCACCGGCGGGCGGATCAGCACCCGCTCCTGCTCGATCCACCAGCGGCAGGCGTCGATCTCCGGCCCGCCGGGCTTGGCGTGGATGCGTCGCTTGCCGCGCTGCTCGAACTTGAAATGCTTGACCGCGTTGGTGACGTAAACCTGGGCGCGGTCGATCCCGGCGGCGGCGACGGCGCGGTCGAACATCTGGCCGGCGGGGCCGACGAAGGGGCGCCCGGCCAGATCCTCCTGGTCGCCCGGCTGCTCGCCGACGAACATCAGCGCGGCGTCCACCGGCCCCTCGCCGAACACCGTCCGGGTCGCATCCTTGTAGAGCGGGCAGCGGGTGCAGCCCGCCGCCTCCTCGCGGAGCGCGGCCCAGGCGCCCGCGACATTGCCGCCCATTATCGCCCGGTCAGCCGTCCGCGCCTCGTCCGCCCGTTCGATCATGCCGCTCTCCCGCGCCTGGGCGCCCGCCAGCAGCTCCGGCACCAACGCGGTCTCGGGCATGTTCTTCCAGTATTTGCGCGGCATCTCCTTCAGCATCGCGCCGACCTTCACGCGGGCCGGGTTGAAGATGGCGGCGTAATAGGTCTTCCACGTCTCCTCGACCGGGTCGCCCGCCGGCGTGTCGGTCTTCGCCGCCCCGGAGCTTTCCGTCAGTGTCTCGCCGTCCCAGTGGATCGACAGTTCCGGCGTCAGGATCGACCAGCGCATCGTCGCGAAGCGGCGGACGAAGAAGCCGGCATTCGCGCGGACGATATGATGCTCCGGCTCCCACCAGGCGACGAAGCGGCTCGCGCCGTCGTCCCCGGCCAGCTCGCGGAAGCGGAGGAAGGCACGCATCTTGTGGATGTCGCGGCGGACCGACTTGGCCATCTCCTCCAGCCGGCGCAGCGCGGGATCGGCGCGGTCCTCGATCAGACGGGGCTGGCGGCGCAGGCGCGCGAGGAACGCGTGGAGCAGGGCGAAACGCTCGGGCTCGGCATGGACGACGACGTCGCGGGCCAGCGCCACGAAGCCGCGCGGGACGGAGAATGCACCGGCCGCCACCGGCTCCGGCGCGGCCGCGTCGGCGAAGAGGTCGGCGGCGGCGGCGCCCACCTGCCAGACGACCTCCTCCGGCGGCACGGCGGCGAGGACCAGCGCCCGGGCGGCATCGCGCCAGCCGTCGAAGTCGTCCGGGGCGGCGAGGGTCACGGTGCGCATGAGCGAACTTGTCCCGATGCCGGTGCGAACACAATCCTTCCCGGCAGGGGGAGGATCAGAACAGTTCCATCTGCTCCACCTTCGGCTTGGCCACCGGCAGTTCCGCCGCGCCGTCGATCCGCGCCGGCGTCCAGTCCTCGGCGACGATGAACGGCCGGAGCTTCGCCACCGACACCGTCAGCCGCGCGACGTCGTCCAGCCGCAGCGACCGCCAGCGGCGCGAGGACAGGATCGCGTCGACCGCCTTCACGCCGAGACCCGGCACGCGCAGCAGCATCTCCCTGGGAGCGCGGTTCACGTCGACCGGGAAGCGGTCGCGGAAGCGCAGCGCCCAGGCGAGCTTGGGGTCGATGTCGAGCGGCAGCATGCCGGTCAGCGGGTCCGTCGCCGCCATCACCTCGGCGGGCGCATAGCCGTAGAAGCGCATCAGCCAGTCCGACTGGTACAGCCGGTGCTCGCGCATCAGCGGCGGGCGTTTCAGCGGCAGGACGGCGCTGGCATCCGGGATCGGGCTGAAGGCGGAGTAATAGACCCGGCGCAGGTCGAAACGATCGTAGAGGCTGCTGGCCTTGGCGACGATGTCGCCGTCGGTGGCGCTGTCGGCGCCGACGATCATCTGGGTGGACTGGCCCGCCGGCGCGAAGCCGGGCGCCGCCTTGTAGCGCTTGCGCGCGTCGTGGCCGTCGTCGATCCCCTCCTTCATCCCCTGCATCGCGCCGGCGATCGCCTCGGCCGATTTCTCCGGCGCGAGGCGGGCGAGGCCGTGGACGGTGGGCAGCTCGACGTTGATCGAGATGCGGTCGGCATGGAGGCCGGCCAGGTGGACCAGCGCCGGATCGGCGTCGGGGATGGTCTTCAGGTGGATGTAGCCGCGGAAATCGTGATCCTCGCGCAGGCTCCGCGCCACCTCGACCATCTGCTCCATCGTGTAGTTGGACGAGCGGATGATGCCCGAGGAGAGGAACAGCCCTTCGATATAGTTGCGGCGGTAGAAGGCCAGGGTGAGGTTCACCACCTCCTGCGCGGAGAAGCGCGCGCGGCGGACGTTCGAACTCTTGCGGTTGATGCAGTAATGGCAGTCGAAGATGCAGCTGTTCGTCAGCAGGATCTTCAACAGCGAGATGCAGCGCCCGTCCGGCGCATAGGCGTGGCAGATGCCCATGCCCTCTGTCGAGCCGATGCCCTTGCCGCCGCGCGAATCGCGCTTGGCCGTGCCCGACGAGGCGCAGGAGGCATCGTATTTGGCCGCATCGGCCAGAATCGCCAGCTTCGCGCGTGTGTCCAATGCCGCCATATGTTCGGTCTATGTTCTTGAAGACGTTCTGTCGAGGGGAGAGCCTGTCGCGCTGTGGCGTGAACTGGGTTTTATCCGCGTCCCTGCTATAAGGCGCCCGGCACGGAGGCCTGGATGACCGATACCGCCGGCGATCGGCCGGACATGCGCGGCTTGACGGGATCGCGGCGATGACCGGCGCGATCCGCGTCGGGATCGGCGGGTGGACCTATCCGCCGTGGCGCGGTGTCTTCTACCCTGCGGGGCTGGCGCAGGCCAAAGAGCTGGCGCATGCCGCCGGCCGGCTGACCGCGATCGAGATCAACGGCACCTATTACGGCAGCCAGAAGCCGGCGACCTTCGCGTCATGGGCGGCGCAGGTGCCCGACGGCTTCGTGTTCGGCGTCAAGGCGTCGCGCTTCTGCACCAACCGCAAGCGGCTGGCGGACGGCGGCGAATCGGTCGCGCGGTTCCTCGGCCAGGGGCTGGTCGAGCTGGGCGACCGGCTCGGGCCGATCCTGTGGCAGTTCATGCCGACGAAGAGGTTCGAGGCCGACGACTTCGCCGCCTTCCTGAAGCTCCTCCCGGCGAGGCAGGACGGCCTGCCGCTGCGCCACGCGCTGGAGGTGCGGCACGAGAGCTTCCGCGATCCCGCCTTCTACGCGATGGCGCAAGACGCCGGCGCCGCGATCGTCTTCGCCGATTCGGACATGCACCCGTGTATCGACGAGACGACGGCAGGCTTTCGCTACGCCCGGCTGATGAAGTCGCGCGAGGATGTCGCGACGGGCTACGGCGCCGCCGCGCTGGACGGCTGGGCCGACCGGGCGCGCGACTGGGCGAAGGCGGGCGACGCCTTCCTGTTCTTCATCTCCGGCGCGAAGGTGAGGGCGCCGGCGGCGGCGGAGGCGCTGATCGGACGGGTGGGGCGGCCTTGACCCCCTCTCCCCGGAAGGGAGAGGGCTTTACCTCAGAACGGGACGTCGTCGTCCAGGTCGGCGTCGAAGGCGCTGGACGGGCGGGACTGGCCGCCGCCCGGGCGCGCGCCGCCGCCGGAAGTGTCCCCTCCCGACCAGTCGTCGCCGCCGCGCTGGCCCCCGCCACCGCCCCCGCCGCCACCTTCGCGGCCGTCGAGCAGGGTCAGGTTGCTGTTGAAGTTCTGCAGCACGATCTCGGTCGAGTAGCGGTCGGCGCCGCTGTTGTCCTGCCACTTGCGCGTCTGCAACTGGCCTTCGATGTAGACCTTCGAGCCCTTGCGCAGATACTGCTCGGCCACCCGGCACAGGCCTTCGGAGAAGATCGCCACCGAATGCCATTCGGTCTTCTCGCGCCGCTCGCCCGAGCCCTTGTCCTTCCAGCTTTCCGAGGTGGCGATGCGCAGGTTCACCACCTTGCCGCCGTTGGAGAAGCTCTTCGATTCGGGATCGCGCCCGAGATTGCCGACGAGGATAACCTTGTTCACGCTGCCGGCCACGCCCGCTCTCCTAAAGTCCGAGAGCGGTGGCTAACCAGAAAGTCGCGCCAGCGGCAAGATAGGCCAGCACGAAGAGGTAGCCCAGCATGAAGGCCGGCCACTTCCACCCGTTGGTCTCGCGCCGCGTCACGGCGATGGTCGACAGGCATTGCGGCGCGAAGACGAACCAGGCGAGGAAGGCGAGCGCCGTCGGCAACGGCCACCGCCCGCGCAGCCGCTCGCCCAGCGACCGCGCGGTCCGCGCCTCGTCGCCGCCGTCCTGGATCGCATAGACCGTGGCGAGCGAGGATACCGCCATCTCGCGCGCGGCCATCGCCGGGATGAGGGCCAGCGCGATGTCGCGGTTGAAGCCGATCGGCGCGACGACACGGGCCAGGCCCCCGGCGATGCGCCCGGCGATGGAATAATCGACCGGCGGGGTCGGGTCGCCCGGTGGCGGCTTGGGGAAGCTCAGCAGAGCCCACAGCACGATGGTGGTGACGGCGATGATCGTGCCGGCGCGGCGCAGGAAGATCCACGCCCGCTGCCACAGCCCCAGCAGCACGTCGCGCGGGATCGGCAGCTGGTAGCGCGGCATCTCCATCAGGAAGCCATGGCCCGCCCCCTTCGTCACCGTGCGCCTGAGCACCAGCGCCGCGACCAGCGCGCCGACGATCCCGGCGAGGTAGAGGGCGAACAGGACGAGCCCCTGCAACCCCACCCCCGGCAGCACCTGTCGCGCCGGGATGAAGGCGGCGATGATGCCGGCATAGACCGGCAGCCGTGCCGAGCAGGTCATCAGCGGCGCGATCAGGATGGTGGTGAGCCGGTCCCTGGGATCGTCGATCGTGCGCGTCGCCATGATGCCGGGGATGGCGCAGGCGAAGGAGGAGAGGAGCGGGATGAAGGCGCGGCCCGACAGGCCGACCCGCGCCATCAGCCGGTCCATCAGGAAGGCCGCGCGGACCATGTAGCCGGATGCTTCGAGCAGCAGGATGAAGAAGAAGAGGATGAGGATCTGCGGCAGGAACACCACCACCGCGCCGATGCCGGCGATCACCCCGTCGCTGATGAGCGAGCGCAACACGCCGTCGGGCAGCGTCGCCGTGACGACGCCCTGGACCTGCGCGAAGGCGCCCTCGATCAGCGCCATCGGCGCTTCGGCCCAGGCGAACACCGCCTGGAACATGACGAACATCAGCACCGCCAGCAGCAGCGGCCCGGCGACGGGGTGCAGCGCGACCGCATCGAGCCGCCGGGTCCACAGATTCGCCCGGCCCGTCTCGCGCGACGTCGCCCGCGCGATCCGGCGCGCGCGGCGCTGGAGCAGCGTGGTATCCGCGTCCGGCAGGCCCAGCACGACGGGTGCGCGCGATCCGTCGCCGATGCGCGTGCCCAGCGCCTCGACCAGCTCGGCCAACCCTTGGCGGCGGACGGCGACGGTCGGGATCACCGGCACGCCCAGCGCCGCCGATAGCGCCGCGACGTCGATCACCAGACCGTCGCGCCGCGCCATGTCGATCATGTTGAGCGCCACCACCGTCGGTAGCCCCAGGCCGATCAGCTGGAGGGCGAAGCGCAGATGGTTGTCGAGGTTGGTCGCGTCGACGACGACGACGATCGCCTGCGGCTGGCGCTCGCCCGCCTGCGCCCCCAGCACGACGTCGCGCGTCACCGCCTCGTCGGGACTGGAGGGTTCCAGGCTGTAGGTGCCGGGCAGGTCGACCAGCTCGACCGGGCGGCCGTCGGCGAGCGACAGCCGGCCGGATTTCCGCTCGACCGTGACGCCGGGATAATTGCCGACCTTCTGCCTGGCGCCGGTCAACGCGTTGAACAGCGCGCTCTTGCCGGCATTGGGATTGCCGACCAGCGCCACCAGCGGCATCGGGTTCATTCGGCGGCGATCTGTTCGGGTTCGTCGGCCAGCAGCTCGGCGACGATCGCCGAAGCCGTCGCGCGGCGCATGGCGACGGTCATCCGGCCGATGCGGCAGGTGATCGGATCGGCGCCGAACGGCGCGCGGTGGAGCGATTCGACCGTCACCCCCTCGTCCACGCCCAGTTCGCGCAGCCGCCGCCCCTCCCGCTCGCCCAGCGTCACCCAGTCGACCGAGGCGATGGTGGCGAGGCGATGGCGGGGCAGGTCATCCAGACGCAAGCGGCGATCCACGAGCCCGGAAGCGGGCTATCGAGAGCTATTATCAATTAAGCGGCGGCCGCGCGCAAGGCTTTGCCGCCGGGCGGGGCTCGGCTAGGCAGGCGCGGCCATGACCGACGCCGACATCGCCCTCGCCCACGCCCTCGCCGATGCCGCCGGCGCCGCCATCCGGCCCTGCTGGCGCGGCGCCTTCGGCTTGGAGACCAAGGCGGACGCATCGCCGGTGACGCTGGCCGACCGCGCGGCGGAGGCGGCGATGCGCGCGCTGATCGAGCGCGCCCACCCGGCCGACGGCATCGTCGGCGAGGAATATGGCGCCGTCAGGGAGGGGGCGGGCCGGGTCTGGGTGCTCGACCCGATCGACGGCACGCGCAGCTTCGTCGCCGGGCGGCCGATCTTCGGCACGCTCATCGCGCTCATGGAGGAGGGCCGGCCGGTGCTGGGCGTCATCGACCAGCCGATCCTGGGCGAGCGCTGGCTGGGCGCGGCCGGACGGCCGACGCTGCTGAACGGCACCCCCGCCCGCACCCGCCGCTGCCCCCGGCTCGGCGACGCGCATCTGTCGACCACCGCGCCGGGGCTGTTCGCGGCCGACGAGACGCCGCGCTTCGACCGCGTCGCGGCGGCGGCGCGCGACATGCTGTGGGGCGGCGACTGCTACAATTATGCGCTGACCGCCTCGGGCCATCTCGACGGCGTGGTCGAGGCGGGGCTGAAGCTCCATGATTTCGCCGCGCTGGTGCCGGTGATCGAGGGGGCGGGCGGGCGGATGACGGACTGGTCGGGCCGCCCGCTGGATGTCGCGAGCGACGGCCGGGTGGTGGCGGTGGGGGATGCCGGGATGCTGGACGAGGTGCTGGGGATGCTGGGATAAAACCGATCTGTTCGCGGCGGGGAACTTCCCAACCGCGTCAGAAAATCCCCAGGAACTTCTTCTTCTCCGGCTTCTGCCCGCCCGCCCGCGAGCGGTTGTCGCGCAGCGCGCCGACATCCTTGCGCGCCTCTCCCTTGGCGGTGCGCTGCTGCGCGGCGGTGGCGCCGGCCAGGACCGGGCCGCATTGGGCCGCCTTCGCGTCGCCGATATCGACGAAGGCCAGGATCGCCGCCGGGGGGGCGGCGAGCAGCAGCGCGGCGCCGGCGCCGCCGCGCGCCAGCAGCTGCGGGCTGACCAGGCCGAAGGTCGGCGCCGCGAAATAGCCGTTGATGGCGACCGGGGACTGGCCGGAGAACAGGCTCAGCTTCTTGCCGTCGGCGCGGAAGGCGAGGTCGAGCGACTCGTCGCGGAAGCTGAACCCGCCCTTGGCGGACATCACGTTCTTGTCGGTGTCGATCAGGATCGGGTCGGCCGCGGCGATGCCCTTGCGGACGGTGAAGGCGATCAGGCCGCAATTGACCTGGATCGGCTTCTTCAATTTGTCCTGGAGGAGCTTCTGCACGAACAGGCCGATGTCGAACTCGGCCAGCTGGGCATATTGCGTCCAGAAGGTGCCCGCCGGCACGACGATGGCGATGCGGCCATCGGAGGTGGCGAGCGATTCGCGCACCGTGTCGCCGGTGCCGCGCATCCGGATCCGCGCCTTGATCGACCCGGTGGTGCCGGCGTTGAACAGGCCCGAACTCCTGAACAGCTTGCCGAGCGGGGTCGGCGACAGGCGGATGTCGTAATCGGTGATGACCGCCGGCACGCGTGCGTTGACGCTGACGTCCGACGACAGGTGGCCGCCGGACACGTCCATCGTCAGCGGCGACAGCTTCATGAGGCTGCGGTCGAGATCGAAGGTCAGGGCGATGTTCGACACCGGCACGAAGGGCTGCTTCACGGTCGCCACGCGGTAATCAATATGCGCGTCGAAGATCTTGATCGCCTCGGCGCGGAGCGGCGCGTCGGGCAGGATGCGCGGGGTGCCGCCGCTCTGGCCGACGGCGGCCTGCACGCCGGTGGTGGCGAGCGCCTGCGGGCTGTAGCCGATGAACGGCCCGATATCGACGATGTCGACGGATTTCGACGCCAGATCGCCGGCGATGAACAGCCGGTCGTTGGGCAGCGAGATGGTCATGCGGCCGGCGAGGTCGCTGGCGCCGAAGAAGCCGCGCAGCCGCGTGAACCGATACTCGCCGCCGACCTTGGTCAGGTCCGAGCGGAAGCGATAGCGGCGCGTGTCGGGCACCGCCACGCCGAGGAAATCGAACAGAAGGCGCAGGTTCGGCCCCCGCACGGTGAGGTCGAGGTCCGCCCCCTCGATCTGCGTCGCCGCCGGCAGGGTGCCGGCAAGATCGAGGATCGTCGGCCCGGATTCGGCATGCGCGACCAGCCGCGTCCGGCCGAAACGCAGCGTGCTGTTGGGGGACAGGATCGCGCCGTTCATGACGAAGCGCTTGCCGCGCATCGTCCCGTCACCGTGGAACTTGACGCTGGCGTCGGCGACGGTGGTGTCGGCCGACCTGACCGTGTCGACCACCACGTCGGTGGTCAGCAGCAGCGCCGGATCGACATAGCGCACCTTGGTGCCGGTCACCGTGGCGCGTTCGATCACCGGCCACTGGAACGGCGCGCCCTTGGCGTTCGGATCGCCGAAGGTCCAGGTGTTGCGGCGCCGCCTATCCCATTCCGCATCGATGTCGGCGCCGTCCAGGATCAGCCACTCGGCCCGCCTCTCGCCGCCGAAGAGATAGCGCAGCGTCTTGATCCGCGTGTCGATCAGCCGCGAGGCAAGGAAGTTGGGCCGGGGCGCCCAGGCCGGATTGGCGATGGTCAGTCCCTCGGCGCGGAAACGGGCGTCGACGATGTCGAAATAGAACTGGAAATCGCCGGCGACGCGGATCGGCCGCTCGGCCATCCGGCTGGCGTATTTCTCGAAATAGGGCTTCAGGAACCGGCCCTTGGTGACGAACAGGATCGTCCAGGCCAGCACGATCAGGCCGATCGACACCGCCAGGATGGCGACCAGGGTGGCGACGATCCCGTCCCGCCGGCGGGACGGGATCGCGGTCGGCGAGGCGGCGGAGATTGGTTGCTGTGTCGTCTCGACCGTTCCCAACCCGCGGTCCCGGTGGCTGGTTCCCCGGCTTGCCACGCCGTTCCGATCCACCTATAGGCCCGCGCTTCGTGTCGTAAGGATCGCCCGGCCGGTGTGGGCTGCCGTGGCGTGTCCGCAATCGATCAGGCCGATCCCGGCCCCTAAGGAGTCGAAAATGCCCAAGCTCAAGACGAAGAGCGGCGTCAAGAAACGCTTCAAGCTCACCGCCACCGGCAAGCTGAAGCACGGCGTCGCCGGCAAGCGTCATCGCCTCATCAGCCACAACGCCAAATACATCCGCCAGAACCGCGGCACCGAGGTGCTCGCCCAGGCCGACACGGCCCGGGTGAAGCTCTGGGCGCCCTACGGCCTGAACTAGGAGGTATCGAGCCATGGCACGCGTGAAGCGCGGCGTTACGACGCGCGCGAAGCACAATCGCATCCTGGATCAGGCGAAGGGCTATTACGGCCGCCGCAAGAACACGATCCGCATCGCCCGGCAGGCGGTCGAGAAGGCCGGCCAATATGCCTATCGCGACCGCAAGGTGAAGAAGCGCTCGTTCCGGGCGCTGTGGATCCAGCGGATTAACGCCGCCGTCCGCGCCGAGGGCCTGACCTACGGCGTGTTCATGCATGGGCTGAAGCTGGCCGGCGTCGAGCTGGACCGCAAGGTCCTGGCCGATCTCGCCATGCACGAGGGCGCGGCGTTCAGCACGATCGTCGCGCAGGCCAGGGCGGCATTGCCGGACGACGCGCGAATGGCGGCTTAGTCGCGCTTGAAGGAGAAGGGCGCCGACCGGGAGGTCAGCGCCCTTCTCTTTAGCCGTTTTCTTTTTAGCCGTTCCCCGGCGAAGGCCGGGAAACGGCTATGCCAACATTTCACGCCGCCGCCGGATAATCCGTATACCCCTCCGGCCCCCGGCTGTACCACGTCGCCATCACGTCCTCGTTTAGCGGCAGGCCCTCGGCCAGCCGGCGCGGCAGGTCGGGATTGGCGATGAAGGGGCGGCCGAAGCTGATCGCGTCGGCGACGCCGTCCGCCAGCGCCGCGTCGGCCCCGGCCTTGTCGAAGTCCGAGTTCAGGATCAGCGGCCGGCGGAACACGCGGCGGATGTCGGGCGACAGCTTGGGGACGTCCGTCTTGCCGAAGGTGCCGTCCGGCCCCGGCTCGCGCAGTTCCAGGAAGGCGATGCCGATCCGGTCCAGCGCGGCGGCGGCGGCGGTGAACAGCGGCACGGGGTCGCTGTCGTCGGCGCCTTGCGAATCGCCGTTGGGCGACAGGCGGACGCCGGTGCGGTCCGCCCCCACCGTGTCCGCCAGCGCCTGCGTCACCTGCGTCAGCAGGCGGATGCGGTTCTCCACCGGGCCGCCATAGTCGTCGTCGCGGCGGTTCGTGCCGTCGCGCAGGAACTGGTCGATCAGATAGCCATTGGCGGCGTGCAGCTGCACCCCGTCGAACCCCGCCGCCACCGCATTCCTCGCCGCCGCGACATAGACGTCGATCAGCGCCGGTATCTCGTCCGGCCGCAACGCGCGCGCCGCGACGTAGGGCTGCTTGCCGTCATAGGTATGCGCCTCCCCCGGCGCGGTGGTGGCCGACGCCGAGACGGGCTGCTCGCCGCTCAGCGCCGGATGGACGATGCGGCCCATGTGCCAGAGCTGCGCCACGATCCGCCCGCCGGCGCGATGCACCGCGTCGGTCACCGGCTTCCACGCCTCGGTCTGTTCCGCCGTCTCCAGGCTGGGCGCGAAGGGCCAGCCCTGGCCCTGGCGCGAGATGCCGGTCGCCTCGCTGACGATGAGGCCGGCGGACGCGCGCTGGGCGTAATATTCGGCCATCAGCGGCGTCGGGACATGGTCCCGCGTGGCGCGGCCGCGGGTCAGCGGCGCCATGACGATGCGGTTGGGCGCGGCGATCGCGCCCAGCGCGACGGGGTCGAAGAGTGTCGGCATGTCAGTCCTTCTTTGCAACGCGACGGCGCGGCCTTGCGGCTATATGGGGAAGCCGCCGCCCGCCGCCACGAAAGAAGAAGTTGCCGCCGATCAATCCCCAGCCACCGACGCCCGTCGCTCCGGCACGCGCCTTCGCGGCGATGCTGGCGGGCAATCTGTGCCTCGCGATCGGCCCGTGGCTGGTGCGGCTGGCCGATGTCGGGCCGGTGGCGGCGGGCTTCTGGCGGCTGGCGCTGGCGGCGCCGATCCTGCTGTTGCTGGCGTTCCGGGGCCGGGCCGGGGGAGAGATCGCGCGCCTGCCGCGCGGGCTGGTCGCGCTGCTGCTGCTCGGCGGGCTGTTCTTCGCCGCCGACCTGGCCTGCTGGCATCTCGGCATCCTGCGCACGCGGCTGGCCAACGCGTCGCTGTTCGGCAACGTGTCGGCCTTCTTCTTCGCCGCCTACGGCTTCGTCGTCGCGCGCCGGCTGCCGGGGCGGCTGCAAGTGGCGGCGATGCTGCTGGCGCTCGCCGGCACGCTGCTGCTGCTCGGCCGATCGTGGGAGATGTCGCGGGCGACGCTGGTCGGCGACGCGCTCTGCATCGCGGCGGGCCTGCTCTATACCTTCTACCTGATCGCGATCGACCGGGGCCGGGCGGCGGCGGGGCCGTGGCCGACGCTGGCGCTGGCGACGGTGGCCGGCATCGCGCCGCTGCTGCTGACGGCGCTGGCGCTGGGCGAGCGGGTGGTGCCGGGAAACTGGACGCCGGTGATCCTGCTGGCGCTGGGCAGCCAGCTGCTGGGGCAAGGCTTCATCGTCTACGCCATCGGCCTGCTGCCGCCGATCGTCACCGGCCTGGGCTTCCTCACCCAGCCGGCGATCGGCGCGGCGATCGGCTGGATCGTCTATGGCGAACGGCTGGGGCTCGCCGATCTCGCCGGCGCCGCCGCCATCGCCGTGGCGCTGGTCCTGGTGCGGGCGGCGCGCTAGATGAAGGCGATGATCCTGCCCCCCGATCCGACCCTGGACGAGATGCGCGCGGCGCTCGCCCCCGTCATCCCCGGCCACGCCGCCTTCGACGGCTGGGGGGCGGCGGCGCTGGAACAGGCGGCGGCCTCGCTCGGCCTCGTGCCCGAACAGGCGCGGCTCGCCTTTCCGGACGGGGCGGTGGGGATGATCGATGCCTGGTATGGCTGGATCGACGGCGAGATGGCGCGGCTGCTCCCGCCGGACGCCATCGCCGCGATGCGGTTCCGCGACCGCATCCGGGCGATGATCCTCGCCCGCCTCGACCTCGCCCTGCCCGATCGCGAGGCGGCCCGGCGCGCGATCGCGGTGCTGGCCAGCCCGTGGAACGTCGCGGCGGCCACGCGGCTCGGCTGGCGCGCGGCGGATGCGATGTGGCGGCTGGCGGGCGATACCGCGACCGACCTCAACCACTATACCAAGCGGCTGACGCTGGCGGGCATCTACGCCGCCACGCTGCTCGTCTGGCTGGACGACGACAGCGAGGACCAGGCCGACACCCGCGCCTTCGTCGATCGCCGCATCGACGGGGTGATGCGGTTCGAGAAGCTGAAGGCGGGGTGGCGGACCGACCCGGAGCGACGGTTCGACGTGGCGCGATTCCTCGGAAGACTGAGGTATCCGCCGGTCTGACTCTCTTTCTTCCGGGAAGAGGATTGGGCAGAGGGCTAATCAAACAGCGAGGATACCGATGTCTCGTCGGCGATGCGCTTGATCGCCTCGGCCAGCAGCGGCGCGATCGTCAGCAGGCGGACCTTGACGGAGCCGGCCACCGCGTCCGGCGCCTCGATCGAATCGGTGACGACCAGTTCCGACAGCGCCGATCCCTCGACCCGCGCCACCGCCCCGCCCGACAGCACGCCGTGCGACACGTAAGCCACCACGTCTTCCGCCCCGGCCGCCTTCAGCGCGGCGGCGGCATTGCACAGCGTGCCGGCCGAATCGACGATGTCGTCGACCAGGATGCAGAAGCGGCCGCGCACGTCGCCGATGATGTTCATCACCTCGCTCTCGCCGGGGCGCTCGCGGCGCTTGTCGACGATGGCGAGCGGCGCGTTGGCGAGCCGCTTGGAAAGCGCGCGGGCGCGGACCACGCCGCCGACGTCGGGCGAGACGACCATGATGTTGCGGCCGGAAAAGCGCGCCAGGATATCGGCCGACATCACCGGCGCGGCATAGAGATTGTCGGTCGGGATATCGAAGAAGCCCTGGATCTGCCCGGCGTGGAGATCCATCGAGAGCACGCGATCGGCGCCCGCGACGGTGATCAGATTGGCGACCAGCTTGGCCGAGATCGGCGTGCGCGGCCCCGGCTTCCGATCCTGCCGGGCATAGCCGAAATAGGGCACCACCGCCGTGATCCGCCGCGCCGAAGCGCGCTTCAGCGCGTCGATGCAGATCAGCAGCTCCATGAGGTTGTCGTTGGCCGGATAGGCGGTCGACTGGATGACGAAGACGTCCTCGCCGCGGACGTTCTCGTGGATCTCGACGAACACCTCCTCGTCGGCGAAGCGGCG
>CAXTHU010000039.1:0-16599 GCA_964244125.1 uncultured Sphingomonadaceae bacterium | reverse complement strand
CAGGTAGCTCAGTTGGTAGAGCACGTGACTGAAAATCACGGTGTCGGCGGTTCGACTCCGTCCCTGGGCACCATTCTTTGCTTGCGAAGTGCCTCGCATAAGCTCGGGCGGCCGTTCGGCCCTGCGAACCCTTTCGGGTTCGAGGTGACGCCGAAGTGGCGCACCATATTCCAATGACTTGACGGATGTGGCGGTGCGCCGCGCGAGCGGGTGGGCATCGAATGGGCAGCAGAGGCTCGTTAGCGTCGTTGGCGATAGATTGATCCGACGTGAGCCCCTCCCCTTCAGGGGAGGGGTTGGGGTGGGGCCTCTCCGCAACCGCCGCGCTCGTGGAGAGGCCCCACCCCTGAAGGGGAGGGGCGAGTTGGCTCGATTACAACGACACTAGCGCATGTCTGCATTGCTTGCGGAGCGTCGCCGCGCTGCCCCGGCGTTGGATGAATACGGATCGGCAAGCCAATCGCATCGACGGCCGCGTGCAGCTTGGTCGTCAGGCCACCGCGCGAACGCCTCAGCCCCCTTTTGCGCCGCTTGCATCGGCGTGAACTTTCGAAATGGTGCTGTCGACCATGACGTACTCAAAGTCAGGCGCGTCGGCCATCGCATGGAACACTCTAAGATGTGCAGTTTGGAAAGCGGCCGTTCGCACCTTGATGAGGCCTGGCCGGGATGAACGTGGTGCCGCTCCAGCGGTTCGGACCGCGGCTTCCGGGCCGATCAGATGGCCGGCGCGTTCACGTAATCGTCCAGTTGTGCCAGCAACGCCGCCTTGTCGGAGTCGGGAAGCCAGGCGGCCTCGAAGCCGTTGCGCGTGATCTCGACCAGTTCCGCGCGGGTGAGACGGCTGCGTTCCGCGGCGCGTATCAGAACGTCGTCGATATATTCGCTGCCCATGTAGGCCGGATCGTCCGATGAGATCGTGACGTTCAGCCCGGCATCCAGCATCGCGCGCACCACGTCCACCGGCTGCGGCAGGCCCTTGCGTAACGTGCCGGAGAATGTCGGGCAGACCGTGAAGTAGATCCCGCGTCGCTTGGCAATGGCCACCAGTTCCGGCGATCCGACGATATTGCCGCCGTGATCGATCCGATCCACCTCCAGATCGACGAGCGCGGTCCGGATGTGGCCGAGCGTATCGGCTTGATCGACATCGCAATGTACCGTCACATGCAGGCCGGCGGCGCGTGCCCTGGCGAAAAGCTCGGCGAACTTTTCAGGTGGGTGACCCGCTTCGTCGGAATCCAGCCCGACACCGACCAGATCCTTCCTGAACGGCAGCGCCGCATCCAGTGTGGCCCTCGCACTTTCCGCCGAAAGATCGCGGACGAAGCACAGGATGAGTTGCGAGCGTATGCGCAGCTTGGCTTGCGCGTCCAGTCGCGCCCGGGTGATTCCGCCGATCACCGCCGCCATCGGCACGCCACGCTTCAGATGCTCCTGCGGATCGAAGAACATCTCCGCATAGATCACGTTCTGCGATGCCGCCTTGCGCAGATAGGCATAGGCGAGATCGTAGAAGTCCTGCTCTTTCAGCAGCACCTTCATGCCATCGTAATAGATGGCCAGGAAGCTCGGCAGGTCATGAAAGTCGTAGCTGGCCTTCATCGCCGCGACATCGGCGAATGGCAGCTTCAGTCCGTTGCGCTCGGCCAGGGCGAACTTCATCTCCGCCTCCAGCGTGCCCTCCAGATGCACATGATATTCCGATTTGGGCAGCCCCCTGATGAATCGCGCCAGCGCCGGATCGCTGCCCGCCGCGACGGCTCGCGCCCGGCCCGACAATCCCGCCAGCATCGCCGCGCCGAGGATGAAGCGCCGTCTGTTCACCATGTCCGTCCGCCTGTCGAATGACGCAGGCCCGGTCAGTCGGTGCCGGCCGCCATCGATGCAACCATCGTTTGTGCAATGGCGTGTGCATGAAAAGAGACCTGGACGGATGGCGGGTTCGCGGGTCGCCAGGTGAGGCTCCGGTGACCCGTCATGCCTATTGCCCGAACCCCGCCTCGCCCGCCCGCGCCGAGGCCTCCCGCGCCGCCGCCATCAGCGCCCCCGCCTTCGCCTCGCATTCGCGCTGTTCGGCGGCGGGATCGCTGTCGGCGACGATGCCGGCGCCGGCCTGGACGTGCATGACGCCGTCCTTCACCACCGCCGTCCTGAGCACGATGCACGAATCCATCGATCCGTCCGGGCCGAAGTAACCGACGCCGCCGGCATAGGCGCAGCGGGTCTCCGGCTCCAGTTCGGCGATGATCCCGCAGGCGCGGACCTTGGGCGCACCTGACACGGTGCCGGCGGGAAAGCCGGCGAGCAGCGCGTCGATGGCGTCGTGGCGCGGATCGAGCCGGCCGGTGACGTTGGAGACGATGTGCATGACGTGGCTGTAGCGTTCGACCATGTAGCTGTCGGTCACGCGCACGCTGCCGGCCGCCGCCACCCGGCCGACGTCGTTGCGGCCGAGATCGAGCAGCATCAGATGCTCGGCCCGCTCCTTGGGATCGGCGAGCAGCTCGGCGCGGTTGGCATCGTCCTCGGCCGCCGTGCGCCCGCGCGGACGCGTGCCGGCGATCGGGCGGATGGTCACCTCGCCGTCGCGGGCGCGGACGAGGATCTCCGGGCTCGATCCGATCAGCGCGAAGCCGGGCAGATCGAGATGGTAGAGGAAGGGGGAGGGATTGATCCGGCGGAGCGCGCGATACAGGTCGAAGGCGGGCAGCGGGAAGGGCAGGGTGAAACGCTGCGCCAGCACCACCTGGAAGATGTCCCCGGCGGCGATATAGTCCTTGGCCCGCGCCACCATCGCCTCGTAGCGGCCGGGCGGCAGGATCGCGGTCGGTTCGGCGGTCGCGGCGGCGGGCTGCGTCACGCGCGGCGGCAGCGGCGCCGCCAGCCGCGCCTGCGCCGTCTCGATCCGTTCCAGCCCATGCGCGACGCTGTCGTCCGTCTCGGGCCAGAGCGGGGCGACGAAATGCAGCTCGTCGGTCAGCCGGTCGAAGATCAGGACCAGCGTCGGCCGCACGAAGATCATGTCCGGCAGGGCGAGCGGATTGGCCGCCGGACGCGGCAATCGCTCGACCAGGCCGACCGTCTCGTAGCCGAGATAGCCGACCAGGCAGGCGAGCGCCGGCGGCAGGCCCGGCGGCACCTCGGCCCGGCAGGCGGCGACCAGGTCGCGCAGCGCCCGCAGCGGATCGGCGCCGGCATCCTCGAACGCGGCGCGGTCGTCGAGCCAGCGGCGGTTGATCCGCGCGCCCGCCTCGTCGGCCACGAACATCAGGTCGGGGGCGAGGCCGAGCAATGTGTGCCGCCCCCGGGTCGCTCCGCCCTCGACCGATTCGAGCAGGAAGTCGCCCCGGCCCGGCTCGATCAGCTTCAGCGCGGCGGCGACCGGCGTGTCGGTGTCGGCGACCTGCCGCCGCCACACCAGCCCGCCGCGCCCCTCGGCCAGCGCGGTGGCGGCGGCCGCGTCCAGCGCGGGGGTCAAGCGGCGGCCATCGTCGGCGCTTGCCGGATCACTGGCCGCCGGCCAGCCGGCCCTTGAGCCGGGCGATCGCCGCCGGATCGGCCTTCACCCCCACGTCGCCGCGCGCGGCATTGGCGAATTGCTGGACATATTCGTTGCCGAACACGCGCCCGAACTGGCCGCGCGTCGCCTCCACCAGCCCCGGCGCGCTACGCGCGTCGCCGGGCACCAGCTTCGTGAGGCTCACCACGAACCAGCCCCGGCGTCCGGGTGCGGCCAGCAGCCGGGTCTTGCCCGGCGCCATGGAGAACATCAGCGCCAGCGGCGGCGGCACCGGCTTGCCGGATCGGGCGAGATCGGCGCGGCGGCCGCCGGCGCGCAGCGGCGGGGCGAGCTTCGGCCCGCTGGCGGCGAAGGCCTGCGCCAGCGGCATGCCGGCCTGCGCCTTGGCGACGATCGCCTCGGCCACCGCCTTCGCCCGCGCCTGGGCGCGTTCCGACAGGATGTCGGCGACCACCCGATCGCGCACCCCGGCCAGCGGCGCGGGGGCGGCGGGGACGATGCGGGCGACGGCGAGCAGGGCGAACCGCTCGCCGGCCTTCATCGTCTGGACGACGGGATCGTCGTCGGCATTCATCTCGAAGCCGGGTTTCAGCAGCGGCTTCACGTCCTCGGGCACGACGCCCGGCCGGTCGGGGTTCGCGCCGGCGGCGGTGAGGGGCGGGGTGACGACGACGGCCAGTTTCTCCTTGGCGGCGACCTCGTCGAAGCTGCTGCCGTCGGCCAGCGCGTCGTCGATGCGCGCGGCGATGTCGGCCAGCGCGTCCTTCGCCTTGCGTTCCGTGATCGCGGTGGCCAGCGTGCCGCGCACCTGGGCGAGGCTCTGCCCGGGCACCTGCACGACGCGATCGACCCGCACCACCGTCCAGCCGAAATCCGACTTCGCCGGCCCGGCGACGTCACCCTGGGGCGTGGCGAAGGCGGCATCGGCGACGGCGCGGGAGGCGAGGTCGGCCAGCTCGGCCCTGGTCTTCCCGATCAGCGGCGCGGCGCTGAAGCCGGCGGCGCTCGCCGCCTTGGCGACGGGTACGCCGCTCCGGATCGCGGCGGCGAGCGCCCGGGCCTTGGCCTCGGTATCGGCCACCACCTGGGTCACGTCGCGCCGCTCGACCGCGGCGTATCGGGCGGCGCCGGCCTTGTAGGCGGCGGCGATCTCCGCCTCGGTCGCGGCCGACGCGGCGGCGACCTGTTCGCGTCCGACGACGGCATAGCGCAGCGCCCGGCGCTCGGGGACGGTATAGGCGGCAAGGTCGCGGCGGTAGCGCGCCTCGATCTCGGCCGGGGCGGGCGGCGGGCCGCCGGCGACGGCCGAGGCGGGAACGATGCCGACCAGCCCCTCGCGCGATTCCAGCAGCAGCGAAGCATAGGGCAGCACGAGGCTCGCCGGCACGCGGCTGCCGGCGGCGACGGGCACGAGCAGCTGGCGGCGGATGCTGTCCGAGGCGACATCCTCGCGCAACTGCGCCTCGGTGATGCGCTGCTGGGCGAGCAGCTGGCGCATCGTCGCCTCGTCGAACTGGCCGGTCGGGCCCTTGAAGGCCGGGATGCTGGCGATCTCCCCGTCGACCAGCCGCTTGCTCGCGACGAGGCCGTGGCCGCGGCCGAAGCGTTCCAGCGCCGCGCCGGACAGGATCTGGTCGACCACCTGGTCGAAGCCGCCCTCGGCGACGAATTGCGGCATGGTCAGCGTCGCCTGCTGCGCCTGGGCCTCGCGGAAGGCGTTGCGGACGCGCTGCTCGATCTCGTCGGAGCCGACGCTGCGGCCGCCGACCGTCGCCAGCCGGTCGCCGCCCGCGCGCGCGGACCCTTCGTCGCCGACGCCGCGATTGCCGACGCCGGTCACGATGAAGGCGATCATGATGAGGCCGAGCAGCCCCAGCACCAGCCAGGAGGAGAGCGCGCGGCGGAAGAAGGAGATCATCTTTACGTCCGTCAGTCAGGATGTCGGCGTCAGCCGGGATATTGGCGTCGCCATAGGGGCAAGGCTAAGGGGCGACAAGCAGAGGACGGGGGACGGGCATGACGCGACGCAGGCTGGTGGCGGGAAACTGGAAGATGAACGGCGATCTGGCGGCGCTGGCCGAGCTGGACGGGATCGCCGCCGCCGCCACGGCGCATCCCGACGTGGAGGTCGCCGTCTGCCCGCCCTTCACGCTGATCGCCGCGGCGGTGGCGCGGGGCGGGGTGGCGATCGGCGCGCAGGATTGCCACGCGGAGGCGAAGGGCGCGCATACCGGCTGCGTCTCGGTCGCGATGCTGCGCGAGGCGGGCGCGACGCTGGCGATCGTCGGCCATAGCGAGCGGCGGCAGGACAGCCACGAGACCGATGGCGAGGTCCGCGCCAAGGCATCGGCGGCGATCGCCGGCGGCCTGACCGCGATCGTCTGCGTCGGCGAGACCGGGGCCGAGCGCGACGCCGGCCGCGCCCTGGGCGTCGTGGCGGCGCAGCTCGACGGCTCGATCCCGGCGGAAGGCACCGGGGCGACGCTGGTGGTCGCCTATGAGCCGGTGTGGGCGATCGGGACCGGCCGGGTGCCGTCGATCGGGGACGTGGCGGAGATGCACGGGGCGATCCGCGCCCGGCTGCGCGGCCTGCTCGGCGATGCGGCGGAGGGGGTCCGCATCCTCTATGGCGGATCGGTGAAGCCGGACAACGCGGCGATGCTGATGGCCGTGCCGGATGTCGACGGCGCGCTGGTCGGCGGCGCCAGCCTGACGGCGGCGCAATTCGCGCCGATCGTCGCTGGGGCGGCCCGCCCGACAGCCTGACCCCGTCCATCCTGAGCGCAGTCGACGGACGTGCCGCCTGCTATGCGGCAGGGGTGTCTCGACTTCGCTCGACATGGACGGCCGGTTGGGTGAGGAGGGACGGGTGACAGAGCAACCCCACCCATGACGCCCCCCGCCCGCGCCCAGGCGGCGATCGAGATCCTCGACGAGGTGGTCGCCGCCGCGCGCGACGCGGGGCCGGCGGCCGACACGCTGGTGGCGCGCTATTTCAAGGCGCGGCGCTATGCCGGATCGAAGGACCGCCGCGCCGTGCGCGACCTCGTCTATCGCGCGATCCGCCGCGCCGGGGAGCGGCCGCATGGCGGGCGGGCGGCGCTGGCCGGCCTCGCCAGGGAGGATGCGGCCCTCGCCGCGCTGTTCGACGGATCGGCCCACGGCCCGGCGCCGATCCGCGCCGAGGAGCAGCGCGCGCCGGCCGGCGTCGCGCCGAAGTGGCTCGCCGAGAAGCTGGCCGCCGCGCTCGGCCCCGATCAGCTGCCGGCGCTGCTCGGTCGCGCGCCGCTGGACCTGCGCGTCAACCGCCTGCGCACGACGCGCGAGGCGGTGCTGGTGCAACTCCCCGGCGCCGTGCCCACGCCTCATGCGCCGGACGGCCTCCGCCTGGCCGAGGGCGGCGCGATCGAGACCAGCCCGCCCTTCCTCGCCGGCCAGATCGAGGTGCAGGACGAGGGCAGCCAGCTGCTCGCCCATGCCGCCGGCGCGCGGCCGGGCATGACGGTGATCGATCTGTGCGCCGGCGGCGGCGGCAAGACGCTGGCGCTCGCCGCCGACATGGCGAACGAGGGCCGGCTGATCGCGACCGACACCGATCGCACCCGGCTCCAGCGGCTGCCGCCCCGCGCCGCCCGCGCCGGCGTCGCCATCGCCGGGACCCGCCTGCTCGATCCGGGCAGGGAGGCCGAGGCGCTGGCGGAGCTGGCGGGCCTGGCCGATCTCGTCCTGGTCGATGCGCCCTGTTCGGGCACCGGCACCTGGCGGCGCAACCCGGAGGCGCGCTGGCGGCTCACCCAGTCGCGCCTCGACACGCTGACGTCGCTGCAATCGCGGCTGCTCGATCTCGCCGCCACGCTGGTCCGGCCGGGCGGGGCGATCCTCTACGGCGTCTGCTCGCTGCTGCCCGAGGAAGGCCCGGACCGTGCCGCCGCCTTCCTGGGCGGGCATGGCGGCTGGCGGGCGGAGCCGATCGCGATCGGCGCTGGCACGAAGGTCGGTGCCGGCCTGCGGCTCACCCCGGCAAGCGACGGCACGGACGGGTTTTTCTTCGCGCGGCTGCGGCGGCCATGCTAGGAGACGGCAAGCCCAATCTACGGGAGACCGTCATGCGCCTTGCCCCCGCCGCCCTCGCGCTCAGCCTGACGCTGCTCGCCGTGTCCAGCCAGGGTTCGACCCAGAAGCCCGACGAGCAGATCGATCCGCGCGCGACGGCGCTGGTGCGCGACGCGGAGGCCGCGCGTGCCGCGGGCGACCTGACGCGGGCCGAGGATCTGCTGGAGACATCGCTGGCGGTCGATCCGCGCAACCGCGCCGCCTTCGTGGCGCTGGGCCGCGTGGCCCAGGCGCAGGCGCTGCCGGGCAAGGCGATCCGCTTCTACCGCGAGGCGCTGACGCTGAAGCCCGACGACGTCACGGCGCTGGCCGGGCAGGGCGATGCGATGGTCCAGCGCGGCGCGATCGACCGCGCGAAGGCCAACCTCGCCCGCATCCGGACGATCTGCAAGGCCGACTGCCCGCCCGCCACGACGCTCGCCGCCGCCATCGCCAAAGGCCCGCCGATCGCGATCAAGACGGCCCAGGCCGGCGACAAGGTGCCGCCCAAGGGGCAGGAGCAGACGACGGTCAAGCCCTGAACGACCTGCTGCCTCGGTCACTACCGAGCGGATGGGCCGGGACGTGTCTCGACTTTGCTCGACATGGACGGGGTGTGTTGTCGACTTCGGCCTGCCCAGACCGCCTGCCTCGGCAGGCGGTCGAGCGGCTCGGGAGGGACGGGATGGAAGCTCAATAGATCGGCGCGGTTCCCGGCATCGGCCCGGTCGGGTCGATCGGCGTCGGCGGGATCGGATCGACCGGGGTGGCGGGGATCGGGTCCATCGGGCCGGGAGCAGGGTTCTCGGGCTGGGGGGCGGTGGCCATCGGTGGCTCCTCTGGTGGTGGATGCGGATGATGAACGCGCCGGTTCCCGCATAGGTTCTCCAGGACCGGGCGGGGAACGTTCCTTTTATGTTGGAACGGTAAGCACCAAGTCCAATCCTCCCGCTCATCCTGAGTGCGCTGAGCCCGTCGATACGGGTCTTCGGCTCCGCTCAGCCCCTACTCAGGACGAACGGATCATTTAGCGCCGTTCGCGATCGGATCGATCCAACGTAAGCCCCTCCCCTGAAGGGAAGGGGTGAGTTGGCTCGATCACAAACGGCTCCAGCGCCATTCGTTGTCTGACATGCACCATTGCCACACATGCAAACGCCCGGATCGTTGCCGATCCGGGCGTCGCGTGACGAATGCTCGCCAGCCCCCTTTGTGCGGCTTGGCCTCGACGCGCTCGGATCGCCCCCTTTGACGATCCCGGCGGAGACCCTGCCTCCCCGAACCACGGCCATCGGCCTGCGTTTCGTGTCATGGTCGCTACGCCTGTCGCGCCCCGCTGTCATCGATTTTGCCGTCGCCGCGCGGAGAAAGCGCGGGCTTGTGGCACTTGCGCAACATCAGTCGCGGCTTGTCGCTGGATCGCCCGCCGCCTAGAGCCGCCGGACCCGTCAACGGACCGATCCGAACCGAACATGCGCCTGTCCCGCTACCTCCTCCCCGTCACCAAGGAGACGCCCGCCGACGCGCAGATCGTCAGCCACAAGCTGATGCTGCGCGCCGGCCTCGTCCGCCAGACCGCCGCCGGCATCTATGCCTGGCTGCCGCTGGGGCTGCGCGTGCTGAAGCGGATCGAGCAGGTGGTGCGCGAGGAGCAGGACCGCGCCGGCGCGGTCGAATTGCTGATGCCGACGCTGCAATCGGCCGACCTGTGGCGCCAGTCGGGCCGCTACGACGCCTATGGCCCCGAGATGCTGCGCATCCGCGACCGGCACGACCGCGACATGCTCTACGGACCCACCAACGAGGAGATGATTACGGCGATCTTCCGCGATACGGCGAAGAGCTATCGCGACCTGCCGCGCACCCTCTACCACATCCAGTGGAAGTTCCGCGACGAGGTGCGGCCCCGCTTCGGCGTGATGCGCGGCCGCGAGTTCCTGATGAAGGACGCCTACAGCTTCGACCTGGACGAGGCGGGGGCGCGGCACAGCTACAACCGGATGTTCGTCGCCTATCAGCGGACCTTCGCGCGGCTCGGCGTCGCGGCGATCCCGATGCAGGCGGATACCGGCCCGATCGGCGGCGACCTCAGCCACGAGTTCATCGTCCTCGCGCCGACCGGCGAGAGCGAGGTGTTCTACCATCGCAACTGGGAACGGCCGCGCGACATCGCGGTCGATGCCGATGATCCGGCGGCGCTCCAGGCCCATGTCTCCGGCCTGACCGCCGACTATGCCGCGACCGACGAGAAGCGCGACGAGGCGCGCGAGGCAGAGGCGGGCGACGCGATCCGCCGGTCGCGCGGGATCGAGGTCGGCCACATCTTCTTCTTCGGCACCAAATACTCGGCATCGATGGGCCTTAAGGTGCAGGGTCCGGACGGGGGCGAGGTGGTGCCGCAGATGGGGAGCTACGGCATCGGCGTCTCGCGGCTGGTCGGCGCGATCATCGAGGCGAGCCATGACGAGAAGGGAATCGTCTGGCCCGACGCCGTCGCGCCCTTCGCCTGCGGCATCGTCAACATGCGCGACGGCGACGCGGGCTGCGTGGCGGCGGCCGACGACCTCCACGCCCGGCTGGGCGGCGACGGCGGCGACGCGCTCTACGATGACCGCGCGCTGTCCGGCGGGCAGAAGCTGGCGACCATGGACCTGATCGGCCTTCCCTGGCAGCTCGTCGTCGGCCCGCGCGGGGTGGCGGCGGGAACGGTGGAGCTGAAGCGGCGCGCGACGGGGGAGACGGTGGAGCTGTCGGCGCAGGATGCGGTGGCGCGGGTGATGGGTGCCTGAAATCCTCTCCGGTACGGGGAGGGGGAGCGCCGCGGGCGGTGGAGGGGCCGCCCGCCATCCGCGTCGCATACCCTCTCGGCCGGGCGCCCCCTCCACCGGCTTCGCTGGTCCCCCTCCCCGTTCCGGAGAGGATTCGCGATGATCCTCTCCTCCTACGAGCGGATGATCGCGCGGCGCTACCTGCTGCCGGGCAAGGGGGAGGGGTTCATCTTCCTCGTCGCCGGGATCAGCCTGTTCGCCGTGACGCTGGGGGTGGCGGCGCTCATCATCGTCATGTCGGTGATGAACGGCTTCCGCGCCGAGCTGTTCGACAAGGTGGTGGGGCTGAACGGTCACGCCGTCATCCAGGGCTATGCCAACCGCCTGCCGGACTGGCGCGCGGTGGTGGCGCGGGCGCGCGCCACCCCCGGCGTCACGCGGGCGACGCCGCTGATCGAGCAGCCGCTGATGGCGACGTTCGACGGGCGGGTGGAGGGCGTGCTGGCGCGCGGCATGCGGGTGGCCGACATCCGCGCCAACCCGGCGATGAACGGCAAGGTGACGGCCGGGCGGCTCGCCGACCTGGTCCCAGGCTCCGGCAACGTCGCCATCGGCGCCAGGCTGGCCGAGGCGCTGGGCGCGTCGGTCGGCGGGCAGATCAGCCTCATCAGCCCGCAAGGCCAGACGACGCCGTTCGGCACCGTGCCGCGCATCGTCTCCTACCGCATCGCCGCCATCTTCGAGGTCGGCGTCTACGACTACGACAAGGCGTTCGTCGTCATGCCGATCGAGGATGCGCAGACGCTGCTGATGCTGGGCGACGCGGTCGGCATGGTCGAGGTGGATACGGTCGACGCCGACCGGGTGGGGGCGATCATGGCGCCGCTGGCCGGCAAGCTGGAAGGCCGCGCCGTCGTCAACGACTGGCGCTCGATGAACGCGGCGCTGTTCGAGGCGCTGGCGGTGGAGCGAGTGGCGATGTTCGTCGTCCTGTCGCTCATCATCCTGGTGGCGGTGTTCAACATCCTGTCGTCGCTCATCATGCTGGTCCGCGCCAAGACGCGCGACATCGCCATCCTGCGGACGATGGGGGCAACGCGGGCCGGGCTGATGAAGATCTTCATCGTCGTCGGGCTGACGATCGGCGCGCTCGGCACCGTGGCGGGGCTGGCGCTGGCGCAGGTGTTCCTGTTCTTCCGCCAGGGCGTGGTGGACTTCGTCCAGCTCGTCACCGGCCAGAACCTGTGGGACCCCTCGATCCGCTTCCTCACCGAACTGCCGGCCCGGACCGATCCGGTCGAGGTGACGGCGGTGACGGCAATGGCGCTCGGCCTGTCCTTCCTCGCCACGCTCTATCCGGCGTGGAAGGCGGCGAGCACGGACCCGGTGCAGGTGCTGCGCTATGAATGAGGTGCTGGCGGTGCGGGATCTCCGCCGCGCCTTCGTCCAGGGCGGCATCCGCATCGAGGTGCTGCGCGGCGTCGCGCTGGATGTCGCGCCGGGCGAGATCGTCGCCCTGCTCGGGCCGTCCGGCTCGGGCAAATCGACCTTGTTGCAGGCGGTCGGGCTGCTGGAGGGCGGGTTCGAGGGATCGATCCGGGTCGCCGGGCGGGAGGCGGCGCGGCTCGACGGCGACGCGCGCACGCGCCTGCGGCGCGACGCGATCGGCTTCGTCTACCAGTTCCACCACCTGCTGCCCGATTTCTCGGCGGTCGAGAACGTCGTCCTGCCGCAGCTGATCCGCGGCGCCGACCGGCCGGCGGCCGAAGCGCGGGCGGCGGCGCTGCTGACGACGCTGGGTTTGGCCGCGCGCCTGACCCACCGTCCGTCGCAACTCTCCGGCGGCGAGCAGCAGCGCGTCGCCGTCGCCCGCGCGCTCGCCAACCGCCCCCCGCTCGTCCTGGCCGACGAGCCGACCGGCAATCTCGACGAGGCGACGGCCAACGTCGTCTTCGCCGAGTTCCTCCGCCTGGTCCGCGACGAAGGCTCGGCGGCGGTGGTGGCGACCCACAACGAGCGGCTGGCGGCGCGGATGAACCGGGTGGTGCGGCTGCACGAGGGTGTGCTGGCGTGACGCGGCAATCGAACCGCAACCAAAATCCAGTCGTGCTGTAACAAACCGCGATTACCCGGGCGTCCACGTAAGGTTGATTACGTGTTCACCAGGGGATTTGCCATGTCGTCTCGCGCGCTCTTCGGTCGCATCTGTCTCGCCGCGCTCGCCGCCGGCATCGCCGCGGCCCCGGCCGCCGCCGCGCTCGATCTGTCGACATATACCGTGTCCCTGCAGCGCGGCATCGAGTTCGACGAGGCCTCCGGCGTCGCGTACAACTACGACAAGAACGTGTTGTTCGTCGTCGACGACGAGGGCGACGACGCGGCCGAGTTCTCGCTGACCGGCCAGAAGCTGACCGCCGACCGCTTCCAGTCCAATTATCGCGACGTCGAGGGCGTCACCTATGTCGGCGGCGGGCGCTATGTGATCGCGAACGAGCGCACCGAGGAGATGATCCGCATCCAGGCGATCGGCACCGACACCACCGGCGCCCTTCCGCGCACCGTCTACAGCGGCCCCGACACCGCCAGGATCTATCAGGTGAACGGCGGCGCCAACGTCGGCAACAACGGGCTGGAGGGGGTCGCCTACGATCCGACGACGGGCGGGTATTTCGGCGTCCGCCAGGGCGGCCTGCCGACGGTCAGCGAGCAGGTGTATCTCGCCACGATCAATTTCGACGCGACCCCGGTCACCGGGACGACCACCCGGCCGTTCGACCCGGCGCCGCTCGGCCTCGCCACCCTGTCGGACATCGCCGTGCTGGCCGCCAACCCCAATTTCGCCGGGACCGACTACTACCAGAACCTGCTGATCCTGAGCCTGGGCAGCCAGAAGCTGATCGAGGTCACCCGCACCGGCCAGCAGCTCAGCAGCTTCGATCTCAGCGGCCTCCAGATCCACGACATCGAGGGCGTGGTGGTCGGCCATGACGGCAAGATCTACCTGGTCGGCGAGACCGGCGGCACCACGCCGGGCAGCGCCAGCACCTCCGGCTTGGTCGTGCTGTCGCGCAATGTCGCAGCGGTGCCGGAGCCGGCGAGCTGGGCGATGATGATCGGCGGCTTCGGCCTGGTCGGCGCGGCGATGCGCCGGCGGCCGCGCATCGCCGCGACGGCTGCCTGAACCGGGATCGTCGCGAAGACATCCGTCGCCCCGGCGGGCCGTGCGGCCGCGCAAGGGGTGGCTGGTGGCCGAACCCCACGAATCCGGGAGTTACGGGCGGGCGGCCGCCATGGTTAAATCGGAATGAAGCGCGGCCTGGGGAGGCCGCGCGTCATTCGGGGATTTAGCCATGAGCATTCTTTTCGACCGCACCTTCAACCGGCTTGCCGTCGCCGGCCTCGTCTTCGCCGGATTGGCGACCGCGACCGGCGCGGAGGCCGCCGCCACCGGCACGCTGACCTTCCTGCAACAGACCGGCACGGTGACGTCGGCCGATTCCATTCCGGTGTTCCTGCGCCTGACGCTCGACGCCGGATCGGATACGATCGCCACGGATGACGCCGGCCAGCTGCTCTCGCCGCTGTTCACCGAAGATCAGATCAGGAGTTTCCAGTCCTTTCCGACCGACGGCGGCGACCCGGTGTTCGGCGACCCGGACCAGCCCTATCAGACCAACGTCAACAATTCCTTCCGCTGCTCCGGCACCTTCACGACGAGCTGCACCACCGGCCCGGCTTATGACTTCCAGTTCAATTACGACCCGCCGTCGCTGGTCGGCCCCCGCGATTTCACGCTGGCGGCGGGTGAGTCGTATGATTTCCTGTTCGGCACCTTCGTGCCCACCGGCGGAAACGCGGCACCGGGCATCTACACCTTCTACGACGCCGCGGTGATCCTCCAATTCTCCCAGACGATCGATGGCCAGAACATCTACGGCAGCGTGAACGTGGCCGAGACCTGCGCGACCGAGACGGCGGACTGCGCTTTTACCCGGATCGTGACCCAGGCCGAAACGGCGGTGCCGGAACCGTCGACCTGGGCGGCGATGACGCTGGGCTTCGGCCTGGTCGGCGGCGGCATGAGGGCGCGGCGGCGGCGCCTGCCGCTGGCGGCCTGAGACGCGACGGACGGCCTTCCGCGAATCGACGGCGATGCCCATAGTCGGGGCATGACCTTCGTCCCGCTACGCATCTTCTCCGCCTATACGATGCTCGAGGGGGCGATCGATCCGAAGGCGGTGGCCAAGGCGGCGCGCCGGCTGGGCTTTCCCGCCGCCGCCGTCACCGATCGCAACGGGCTGTACGGCGCTATGGCTTTCTCGGCCGCCTGCCGGGCAGAGGGGGTGCAGCCGATCGTCGCCACGCTGCTGGCGGTCGCGCGGCCGGCCGGGATCGGCGGGGCGGAGGCGGGCAGGGCGGCGGCGATCGACTGGCTGGCGCTCTATGCGCAGGACGAGGCCGGCTACGACAACCTGTGCGCGCTCGTCTCGCAGGCGCATCTCGGCCGGCCGGGGCATGAGGAGCCGCACGTCCCGCTCGATGCGCTCGCCGGCCGCGGCGAGGGGCTGATCGCGCTGACCGGAGCCGGGGAGGGCGCGCTCGCCCGGCTGTTCGCGGGCGGCCAGCGGGATTGCGCCGAGGCCTATGCCGACCGGCTGGAGGCGCTGTTCCCCGGCCGCCTCTATGTCGAGATCGCCCGGCGCGGCGATCCCGACGAGGAGCAGGCGGAGGCGGCGCTGATCGACCTCGCCTATGCCCGCGACCTGCCGCTGGTGGCGACGAACCCGGCGAGCTTCGCCGAGGCGCGCTTCCACGCCGCGCACGACATCATGCTGTGCATCGCCCAATCCGCCTATGTCGACACCGCCGACCGCCGGCGCTCCTCGCCCGAGGCATGGCTGAAGCCGGCCGACGACATGGCCGCCCGCTTCGCCGACCTGCCCGAGGCGATCGCCAATACGCTGGTGGTGGCGCAACGCTGCGCCGTCGCCGCGCCGAAGCGCAAGCCGATCCTGCCGAGCCTCGCCGGCGATCCCTCGGCCGAGCCGGAGCTGCTGCGCGCGGATGCGCGCGCCGGCCTCGCCCGCCGGCTGGCGCCGATGAAGCCGGGGGACGGCAAGGCGGCCTATGCCGAGCGGCTGGAGTTCGAGCTGGACGTCATCGTCCGCATGGGCTTCCCCGGCTATTTCCTGATCGTCGCGGACTTCATCAAATGGGCCAAGGAACAGGGCATCCCGGTCGGCCCCGGCCGCGGCTCCGGCGCGGGCTCCGTCGTCGCCTGGGCGCTGACCATCACCGATCTCGATCCGCTGAAGCTGGGCCTGCTGTTCGAGCGGTTCCTGAACCCCGAGCGGGTGTCGATGCCCGATTTCGACATCGATTTCTGCGAGACGCGGCGGGGCGAGGTGATCCGCTATGTCCAGGACAAATACGGCGCCGGCCAGGTCGCGCAGATCATCACCTTCGGCCGGCTGAAGGCTCGCGCCGTGCTGAAGGATACCGGCCGCGTCCTCCAGATGAGCTACGGCCAGGTCGACCGGCTGGCGAAACTGGTACCGAACCACCCGACCGATCCCTGGACGCTGCAACGCGCGCTCGACGGCGTGGCCGAGCTCCACACCGAATATAAGCGCGACGCCGAGGTGCGGCGGCTGTTCGATCTCGCGAAAGAGCTGGAGGGCCTGCCGCGTCACGCCTCGACCCATGCCGCCGGCGTCGTCATCGGCGACCGCCCGCTCGACCGGCTGGTGCCGCTCTACCGCGATCCCCGCTCCGACCTGCCAATCACCCAGTTCGACATGAAATATGTCGAGGAGGCGGGCCTCGTGAAGTTCGACTTCCTCGGCCTGAAGACGCTGTCGGTGTTGCAGAAGGCGGTCGAGATGCTCCGCGCGAGGGGCATCGACGTCGATCTGGCGGCGCTGACGTGGGACGACGCGGCCACCTACCGCCTGCTCCAGTCGGGCAATACCGTCGGCGTGTTCCAGGTCGAGTCGGAGGGGATGCGTCGCACGCTGTCGGCGGTGAAGCCGACCGTTTTCGAGGACATCATCGCGCTGGGCGCGCTCTACCGCCCCGGGCCGATGGACAACATCCCGATGTTCGGCGCGCGCAAGAACGGGCAGGAGCCGATCGCCTGGCCGCACCCGCTGCTGGAAGGCATCCTGGCCGAGACCTACGGCATCTTCGTCTACCAGGAACAGGTGATGCAGGCGG
>CAXTHU010000038.1:0-17115 GCA_964244125.1 uncultured Sphingomonadaceae bacterium | reverse complement strand
TTTCAGGCGCCATCGACCGCTTCGCCAGCGAGATGCGGGATGCCGTCCGCATGCAGGCCGGATAGGATCGGTCGGGGCCTTCCCCTTTCCTTTCGCCGGCGGCTCGGTTAGCCGACGCGCACGTAAAGCCAGTCGTTCGGGAGTTTCGAGCCATGTCCATCCGCTTCGACGGCCGCGTCGCGATCGTCACCGGGGCCGGCGGCGGCCTCGGCCGGGCCTATGCGCTGGAACTGGCGCGGCGGGGCGCGAAGGTCGTGGTCAACGATCTGGGCGTCGCGCGCGACGGCACCGGCCGTTCGGACGCGGCGCTGAAGGTCGTCGCCGAGATCGAGGCGGCGGGCGGCACGGCGATGGCGGACGCCGGCTCGGTCACCGACGAGGGGCAGATGGCGGCGCTGGTCGCCAACGCCAAGGCGGCCTGGGGCGGGGTCCACATCCTCATCAACAACGCCGGCATCCTGCGCGACAAGTCCTTCGCCAAGATGACCGTCGCCGACTGGAAGCTGGTCGTCGACGTCCACCTGAACGGATCGGCCATCGCCACCAAGGCGGTGTGGGACGAGATGCGCGCGCAGAATTATGGCCGCATCCTGATGACCGCGTCATCCACCGGCCTCTACGGCAATTTCGGCCAGGCCAACTACGGCGCGGCCAAGCTCGGCCTCGCCGGATTCGCCAAGACGCTGGCGGTCGAAGGCGCCAAGAACGACATCAGGGTCAACACCATCGCGCCGGTCGCCGGCACGCGGATGACCGAGGATATCCTGCCGCCGGATTCCTTCGCCGCCTTCGCGCCCGAGAACGTCGCGCCCGCCGCGCTCTATCTCGTGTCCGAGGATGCGCCGACCAACGTCATCATCGGCGCCGGCGCGGGCTTCTACCATGCCGCACACGTCACCATGACCACGGGCGCGCTGCTCGACGCGGCGGATCGCACGCCGGAGGGGATCGCCGCCCACTGGCAGGCGATCACCGATCGCACCGGCGAGACCGCACCGCACAATGGGGGCGAGCAGTCGATGCGCATCCTGGCCGCGCTTCAGGCCGAATAGCGGTCGCTTCGCCGCGCTGCGGTAGCGAACTGCCGATGGATGTGTCACGGCTCCGGCGAATCTGCCGGAGCATCGCATGACCCTGACGACGACCGTCCTCTTTTCGGCTGCCTCGCGCAGATCATGTCAGCGCGAGGCTGACGCAGATCGGTCATGGAGTCGGATCGCGCGAGCTTTCGGGCATGGCGCGATCGGGACAGTAAATCGGTTTTTAAACACGCTACTTAAGCCGACCAAAGTGTTGGCCGTCTACGCCCTGCTGGTCGCCTGCCAGCAAGTGGATGCAAAAAAAGTGACTCAAATCGGCACCAACCTGACCAACGTCACCTATTACGGTCGAGAGAACCCGTTCATCGATCGCTTGAAGACTGCCGCCAACTGGACGGCCGTCGGAGCGAACGGCCAGGCCTTGCCGCGAGACGCGCTGCCGCTCGACGCCGTCGGCAATCCGAAGGCGATGCCGGCCGGCGCCACGAGAATCAACAGCATGTTCGCGATCGATCCCATCTCCTACGCGATGACCGATCGTTACGTGCTGACGTATGAAGGAGCGGCCACCTTCAGCTTCGATGGTGCGCGCGTCGTCAGTTCCAGGCCGGGCGAGATCGTCATCGAAGCCAGCGGCGATGCGCAGTCGACCATGGTCGCGCTCTATATTACCAGCCTGAACAGCGCGAATCCGCCCCACAACATCCACGTCGTGAGACAGGATCAGGTCGGGCTGTTCAATTCCGGCGAGATCTTCAATCCCGATTTCGTGGCCAAGGTGGCCAAGTGGGGCACGGCGCGCTTCATGGACTGGACCGACACGAACTCGTCGGCCGAGGTGACGTGGCAAAACCGCGCGAAGTTCGACAGCTTCACCTGGGCGGCCGGCAACGCGCCCGACGGCGTGCCGCTCGAAGTGCTGGTCGCGCTGGCGAACAAAGCCCATGTCAACATGTGGTATAACATGCCCACCAAGGCGGACGACACATACGTCCGAAACGCCATGACCTACATCAGGGATAATCTCGATCCATCATTGCAGGTCACGGTCGAATATTCCAACGAGGTCTGGAACTGGGGCTTCCCGGCGTCGCAATATGCCCAGGCCATGGGCAACAAGCTGTGGGGCCGGGATGCCAATGGCGACGGCGTCATCAGCACGACCGACGCGGCCGAGAATTTCGGCACGGCCTGGCTGACATATTACGGTTACCGCTCGGCCCAGATCGCCGCGATCGGCAACAGCGTCTTCACCGCCACGCCCGATCGGCTGAAGACCGCGATCTCGACCCAGAGCGGCTGGAACGGGTTGGAGACCACCATCTTCGACGGCGTCGCGCGGGCCCGGGTCGGCAGCATGCCCGATCTGTTCGACAGCTTTGCCGTCACGACCTATTTCGGGTCGGATTTCATGTCCGCCGGGGGCAATCCGGCGGCGACGGCGACGGTTCTCGGCTGGGCCAGGGGCGGCGCGGCCGGGATGGACGCGGCGTTCAACCAGCTGCGGGTCGGCGGGGCGCTGCCGAACGACGGTTCCTTGCGAAGCCTTGTCTCGACATATGCCTATCAGAAAGGCGTGGCGGACAGATACGGGCTGGATCTGGTCGCCTACGAAGGCGGCGCGCACATCGTCGCGGGCGGCTATCCCGACAACATCCAGCCCGAGATCCTCGCCTTCTTCAACCGCCTGTTCGCCGATCCTCGCATGGGCCAGCTCTACACCCAGATGGTGAACGACTTCTCGGCCGCCGGCGGATCGGAGCTGGTCGCCTTCAACGATGTCGGCACGCCGGGCAAATGGGGCAACTGGGGCATCCTCGAGGACATCTACCAGACGTCCAGCCCGCGCTACGACGCCCTGGTCGCGGCAAGCATGGCGGCCAAGTCGGTCCGGCGGATCATCAGCCTGGAGGACGGCGCGCAGTCGATGGTCCTGCCCGGCTCGGACAACGTCGACGGCATCGGCAATCTCGCCGCCAACGTCCTGACCGGCAACATCGCCGACAACGCCCTCCAGGGCCTGGCCGGCGACGACAGCATCGCCGGCAACGGCGGCAACGACGTCCTGGACGGCGGCGACGGCGACGACTGGATCGACGGCGGCGCCGGCAACGACCGGCTGTTCGGCGGCAACGGCAACGACACGCTGACCAGCGGGCTCGGCGTCGACCTGCTCGCCGGCGGCGCCGGCGACGACATCTACTATGTCGGCTCGATCGGCGACCCGATCTTCGAGGAGGCCGGCGCGGGAATGGACCGGGTGTTCGCCACCGACAGCTATACGCTGGCCGCCAATGTCGAATCGCTCACCCTCGCCGGCACCGACGCGATCGACGGCACGGGCAACGAGATCGCCAACGAACTGCTCGGCAACGATGCCGCCAACAGCCTGTCCGGCATGGGCGGCAACGACGCGATCAGCGGCGGCGCCGGCGCCGACCTGCTGGACGGCGGTGCCGGCAACGACGTGCTGGAAGGCGGCGCCGGGATCGACACGCTGATCGGCGGCGCCGGCAACGACACGCTGATCGGCCGTTCCGGCGCGGACCTCCTGATCGGCGGCGCCGGCGACGACGTCTATCGCATCGACGATGCGGGCGTCGTGGTCACCGAACTGCCGGGCGAGGGGATGGACATCATCCGCGCCAGCCTCAGCTACGTGCTGCCCGCCGATGTCGAGCAGCTGTGGCTGAGCGGCGGCGCGCGGATCGGCACCGGCAACGCGCTGGGCAATCTGATGATGCTGCCGGCATCGGGCGGCGGCACGCTGTATGGCCTGGGCGGCAACGACACGCTGACCGGCGGCGCCGGCGACGACCGGCTGGAGGGCGGCGACGGCGACGACCGGCTGAACGGCGGCGGCGGCAACGACACGCTGGTCGGCGGCACCGGCACCGATGTCCTGGACGGCGGCGGCGGGGCCGACCGCTACGTCTTCGGCGCCGGAAGCCTCGCGAGCGGGGCGTCAGCGTCCACCATCCAGAGCTTCAGCCGCACGGAGGGCGACCGCATCGACCTGCTCGGGATCGACGCGGTGCGGGGCACCGCGGGCGACGATGCCTTCCGCTTCATCGGCGCGGCGGATTTCTCCCACGCGGCGGGCGAGCTTCGCGTCTCGGTCAGCGGCACGCAGTGGCTGGTGTCGGGCGACACCGACGGCGACGGGCTGGCGGACATTTCGCTGCTGGTCTCCGGCGTCAACGGGCCGCTGGCGGCCCAGGACTTCGCCCTCTGACGATCGCCGGCGCGTTCACCCAGGGGTGCGCGCCGGCCTGGTCCGCGACGGTCTCGACGCGACCTGAATCGAGGTCGATGGCGAGGCCGCCGCTCGCCGCCAGCGCCACCCGGTCCGCCTTCAGCCAGCGCGGCCGGCAGCTGCGCGGCAGGCGGCGGTCGGATACGACGATATCGGCCGCCGCGCAGGCCCGGACCAGTTCGGCGATGGCGACCGGATAGCGGCTGCGCGTCGCCAGCAGCCGCCACCGCCGGCCGCCGCGCATGATGTCCGTGGCGCATAGATCCACGTTGCAGCGCGCGTCCGGCAGCGTGTCCAGGTCGGCGGCGGGCACGCCGGTGCCGGCCAGCTCGCCCAGCGTGTCGCGGACATAGTCGCCGGCGCGCGGCCGCAGGATGGCGATGCCGCGGGGTGCGCGGACGGCGAGATGCCGGCCGTCGCCGGTGACGAGCAGGTCGGCCGCCGGCGCGGTCGCCGCCCACAGCGCGCCCGCCGCCAGCGGCACCGTGCCCCAGCGGCGGATCGGCGTGCGCCACAGCGCGCACCACAGCCCGCCCGCCGCGATCAGCCCGAAGGCGCCGCGCGGCATCGCCGGCATCAGCGCCACCGATCCGGGCGCGGCCGCGACGGCGTGGGCGATCCACAGCAGCAGCGCCAGCGCCTTGCCCGCCGACCACCACAGCGGCGCGCCGAGATGCCCCAGATCGAGCAGCAGCGCCGCCGCCTCCAGCGGCATGATGACGAAGGTGGTGAGCGGGATGGCGACGATGTTCGCGACCGCGCCGTAAAGCCCCTCGCGATGGAAATGGAACAGCGCGATGGGCGCCAGCGCCACCTCCACCACCAGCCCGGTCAGCAGCAGCCCCGCCATGGCCCGGAGCAGCGCCCGCCCGCGCCCCTCCTCGTGCCGGGCGAGCAGCCGCCGGACATGGGGGTGGTCGTGGAAGGCGACGATGGCGGTGATCGCGGCGAAGCTCAGCTGGAAGCTCGGGCCGACCAGCGCCTCGGGCCGGACCAGCAGGACGGCGAGCGCGCCCGCCGCCACCAGCCTGAGCGTCATCGCGTCGCGGCCCAGCGCGATCCCGCCCAGCACCAGCAGCGACGCGATGCACGACCTGACCGTCGGCACCTCCGCGCCGGTCATCAGCGTATAGCCGACGCCGGCCAGCGCGGCGGTGCCGGCGGCGATCAGCACCAGCGGCGCGCGCAGCGCCAGCCACGGCCACAGCGCCAGCAGCCGCAGCGTCAGCAGCATCACCGCGCCGACGACGGCGGTCAGGTGCAGCCCGCTGACCGAGAGCAGGTGGGCGAGGCCGGCACGCCGCATCGCCTCGTTGTCGCTCTCGGGGATCGCGCCGACGTCGCCGGTGGCGAGCGCCGCGGCGATCCCGCCCGACGCGCCCGGCAACCGCGCCTGGATATGCGCCGACAGCGCCGCGCGCCATTCGTCCAGCCGCGTCCGCCAGCCGCCCTCGGCGGGCCGCAGCAGCGTCGGGCGGCCGATCGCCTTGCCGGTGCCGCCGATCCGCTGGAACCAGGCGACGCGGGCGAAATCATAGGCATCGGGCACGGCGGCGGTCGGCGGCGGGACGATGCGCGCGCGCAGCGACAACAATGCGCCGGGGCCGGCGGCCGGCATGTCCGCCGCCGCCACGGAGACCCGCACGCGCGGCGGCAGCGCCGGCGTATCGACCGGCGCCAGCAGCAGCCGGACGCTGTTCCTGGCCGGCAGGCGATCCTGGCGGAGGATGGTGGCCGCGAAGCGCGCGACGGTCGGCCGCGCCAGCACCGGCGCCGCCACGCGTTCGGCCCGCATCCAGACGAGCGCGAGGCCGAGCAGCGCGGCGCCCGCGAACCAGGCGGCCGCCCGGCTCCACCGCCCGCCGCGATCGGCCGCCAGCGCCCCCGCGCCGATCCCGCCCAGCGCCAGCATCGCCGCGATCCAGGCGTGCGCGTCGGGCAGGACGAACCAGGCCGCGATCCCGCCGCCGAACGCCACCGGCAGCCACAGCGGCAACTGCTCCCGCTCGCGCTCCAGCAGCGTCTCGATCCGGCCGGCCATCCGCGCCCAGGCCGCCTCGCCACCCGTTTGAAGGGGGCTCAAGTCCATGCTAGGGGCGAGCGCCGGTTCGTCGATCATCCTGCCGGACCTTGGGAGACTGCTTGAGTGGGCGCAAGTTCCGACCCCGTGACGGCGCGACCCACGGGAAGCGCCCAGGTGGTGACCCGCTTCGCCCCGTCGCCCACCGGCTATCTCCACATCGGCGGCGCGCGCACCGCGCTGTTCAACTGGCTCTACGCCCGCCACATGGGCGGCCGCTTCCTGCTGCGGATCGAGGATACCGACCGCGCGCGCTCGACCGAGGGCGCGATCGACGCGATCCTCGACGGGATGCGCTGGCTGGGGCTCGACTGGGACGGCGACGCGGTGTTCCAGTTCGCCCGCGCGGGGCGCCATGCCGAGGTCGCCGACCAGCTCCTCGCCGCCGGCCACGCCTACCGATGCTTCGCGACGCCCGAGGAGCTGGAGGCGATGCGCGCCGGGCAGAAGGCCGGCCGCCAGCCGCTGCGCTATGACGGCCGCTGGCGGGATCGCGCCTGCGGTCCGGAGCAGGAGGGCCGGCCCTTCGTCGTCCGGCTGAAAGCCGAACGCGAAGGCGAGACGACCATCCATGACCGCGTGCAGGGGCCGGTGACGGTGCGCAATGCCGAACTGGACGACATGGTGCTGCTGCGTTCCGACGGCACGCCGACCTATATGCTGGCGGTGGTGGTCGACGATCACGACATGGGCGTCACCCACGTCGTGCGCGGCGACGACCATCTCAACAACGCCTTCCGCCAGCTCGGCATCATCCGCGCGATGGCGTGGCCGGAGCCGGTCTATGCGCATGTGCCGCTGATCCACGGGGCGGACGGGGCGAAGCTGTCAAAACGCCACGGTGCGCTCGGCGTCGAGGCCTATCGCGACGGGATGGGCATCCTGCCCGAGGCGCTGGCCAACTACCTGCTGCGGCTGGGCTGGGGCCATGGCGACGAGGAGATCGTCGACCGCGACCGCGCCGTCGCGCTGTTCGACATCGACGGCATCGGCCGTTCGCCCTCGCGCTTCGACCTCAGGAAGCTGGAGAGCGTCAACGGCCATTACCTGCGCGAGGCCGACGACGCCCGGCTGGCGACGCTCGCCGCGCCGATCGTGGCGCGCGAGGCGGACATGGCGCTGGACGGCGAGGCCGTCGATCTGCTGCGGCGCGGCATGGCCAGCTTGAAGCCGCGCGCACGCAACCTCAACGATCTGGCCGATGGCGCCCTCTTCCTTTTTCGCACCCGCCCGCTAGAGTTGGACGATCGCGCGCGGGCGTTGCTGGAGGGGCAGGGCAGGACGCTGCTCGGCGCCGCCCGCGCTGCCCTCGAAACGCTCGGCATGTGGGATGCGGGCGAAATCGAGGCGGCGCTGGCGCGGGTGGCGGAGGATGCGGGGCTGGGGCTCGGCAAGGTGGCGCAGCCGCTCCGCGCGGCGCTGACCGGCCGGGCGACGTCGCCCGGCATATACGACGTGCTGGTGCTGCTCGGCCGCGAGGAAAGCCTCGGCCGGCTGGCCGACCAGTTGGAGACGGCGCCGGCCTGACCGGCGGATGCGTGTTTGCCGCCGGCGTCCGCCTGGCGGCGAGGTCTTGGACAGGGGGTGAACTATGGGCGATCAGTCGGCAAAGCTGGGGTTCGGCGGCGCGAGCCACGATTACAAGGTGCTGTCCGGATCGGTCGGGCCGGACGTCGTCGACATCCGCAAGCTGTATGCCGACACCGGCGCCTTCACCTATGACCCCGGCTTCACCTCGACGGCGAGCTGCGAGAGCAAGATCACCTATATCGACGGCGACGCCGGCATCCTGCTGCATCGCGGCTATCCGATCGACCAGCTGGCCGAACGGTCCAGCTTCATGGAGGTGGCCTATCTCCTGCTGAACGGCGAGCTGCCCGACAAGGCGGGGCTGGCCGAGTTCGTCAACACCATCACCCGCCACACGATGGTCCACGAGCAGCTGGCGACGTTCTTCCGCGGGTTCCGCCGCGACGCGCATCCGATGGCGATCATGTGCGGCGTGGTCGGCGCGCTGTCCTCATTCTATCATGACTCGACCGATATCGACGATCCGCAGCAGCGGGTGATCGCCAGCCATCGCCTTATCGCCAAGATGCCGACGATCGCGGCGATGGCCTACAAGTATTCGGTCGGCCAGCCCTTCGTCTATCCGAAGAACAACCTGTCCTACACCGGCAATTTCCTGCGCATGACCTTTTCGGTCCCGGCCGAGGAATATCATATCGATCCGATCATCGAAGACGCGATGGACAAGATCTTCATCCTCCACGCCGATCACGAGCAGAATGCGTCCACCTCCACGGTGCGGCTGGCCGGATCGTCCGGCGCGAATCCGTTCGCCTGCATCGCCGCCGGCATCGCGTGTCTGTGGGGCCCGGCGCATGGCGGCGCGAACGAGGCGGCGCTGAACATGCTGCGCGAGATCGGCACGCCGGACCGCATCCCCGAATATATCGCCCGGGCCAAGAACAAGGACGATCCGTTCCGCCTGATGGGTTTCGGCCACCGGGTCTACAAGAACTTCGATCCGCGCGCCAAGGTGCTGTCGAAGGCGGCGGCCGAGGTGCTCGACAAGCTGGGCATCAGCGATCCGGTGCTGGACACCGCGCGCGAGCTGGAACAGATCGCGCTGAAGGATTCATACTTCATCGACAAGAAGCTCTACCCGAACGTCGATTTCTATTCGGGCGTGATCCTGTCGGCGATCGGCTTTCCGACGACGATGTTCACGGTGCTGTTCGCGCTGGCCCGCACCGTCGGCTGGATCGCTCAGTGGAACGAGATGATTACCGATCCCGCGCAGAAGATCGGCCGGCCGCGCCAGCTCTATACCGGCCCGACGCAGCGGGATTACGTCGCGGTGGACAGCCGGTAGGCCGCGCGCCTCCCTTCGGGCGGGGCGGAATCACGCCTCGGCCCGCAGCGGCCGCGCCAGCAGCCGCCCGATCACCCCCGCCACCCCGGCGCCGGACAGCAGGTCGTCCACCGCCGCGACGATCGGCATGTCGATGCCCGCCGCCGCCGCCGCCTCGCGCAGCACCGGCGCGGTGAAGGCGCCCTCCGCCACCGTCCGCCGGTCCGCCAGCAACGCCGCCGCCGCCGCGCCTTGCCCGAGCCCCAGCCCCAGCGAGAAGTTGCGCGAGGCGGTCGACGAGCAGGTCAGCACCAGGTCGCCCAGCCCCGACAGCCCCGCCAGCGTCTCCGCCCGCCCGCCGCGCGCCAGGCCGAAGCGCGTCATCTCGGCAAAGCCGCGCGAGATGAGCGCGGCGCGCGCATTGCGGCCGAGCCCCGCCCCCTCCACCACGCCGCACGCGATGGCCAGCACGTTCTTCACCGCCCCGCCGACCTCCGCGCCGACGACGTCGGTGGAGGAGTAGGGGCGGAAGGCGGGCCGCGCAATCCGCTCCGCCAGCGCGCGGCCGAGCGCGGCATCGGCGCAGGCCAGCGTCACCGCCGTCGGCAGCCCCGCCGCCACCTCATGCGCGAAGGTCGGGCCGGACAGCACCGCGACGGGCGATCCCGGACGCACCCGCGCCGCCACCTCGGACATCAGCGCCTGCGTGCCCGCCTCGATCCCCTTGGCGCACAGGATCAGCGGCGCGTTCCCCGGGATCGCCGCCAGCACGGCGCGCAGATGCTGCGCCGGCGTCACCAGCATCAGCGCGTCGCAGCCCGCCAGATCGTCCAGCACGGCCGTCGCGCGGATCGCCGGCGACAGCGTCACGCCGGGCAGGAACGGGCGGTTCTCATGCGCGCCGTTGACGCCCTCGACCACCCCGGCCTCGCGCGCCCACAGCAGCACCGGCGCGCCGTCCGCCGCCGCGACCTGGGCCAGCGCCGTTCCCCAGGCGCCTCCCCCGACGATCCCTATTTTCATGCCTTCACCCCCGCCCCGCGCACCGGCTCGGCGGCCGGGTCGAGCGGCCAGCGGGCGCGCGCCGGCACGTCGAGCGGATCGGTGAGGCCGGCGGCGAACCGCTCCGCCCCGGCCCAGGCGATCATCGCGGCATTGTCGGTGCACAGCCATGGCGGCGGCGCGACGAAGCGCAGCCCGGCCTCCGCCGCCACCGCCGCCAGCGCCGATCGCACCGCGCCGTTCGCCGCGACCCCGCCCGCCACCACCAGCGCCGTGGCGCCGTCCGCGTGGACCAGCGCCCGGCGGGTGCGGTCGACCAGGCAGTCGACCACCGCCCGCTGGAACGAGGCGGCGAGATCGGCGGCCGGCCAGCGCCCCGAATCCCTTGCGCGCGACACCGCGCTCTTGAGGCCGGCGAAGGAGAAATGCGGCTCGGCCGTGCCGGCCAGCGGGCGCGGCAGCGGCACGGTGAGAGGATCGCCCGCCGCCGCCGCCCGCTCCACCGCCGGCCCGCCGGGAAAGCCGAGCCCCAGCAGCTTGGCGGTCTTGTCGAACGCCTCGCCGGCCGCATCGTCGATCGTCGTCGCGAGCCGCCGGTAGCGCCCGACCCCGGCGACCAGCAGCAGCTGGCAATGCCCCCCCGACACCAGCAGCAGCAGATAGGGGAAGTCGAGTGTCGCATCGGCCAGCCTGGGGCTGAGCGCATGACCTTCCAGATGGTTGACCGCGACTAGCGGCCTGCCCGCCGCCAGCGCCAGCGCCTTGGCGGTGACGAGGCCGACCATCACCCCGCCGATCAGCCCCGGCCCGGCGGTCGCGGCGATCGCGTCCACCGCGCCCAGGCCCACCCCCGCGTCGGCCAGCGCCGCCTCGATCAGCGGCCCCAGCGCCTCGACATGGGCGCGCGCGGCGATCTCCGGCACCACCCCGCCATAGGGCGCGTGCGCCGCCTCCTGCCCCGCCAGCCGATGCGCCAGCACGACCCGGTCCGACGTCACCAGCGCGGCGGCGGTCTCGTCGCAGGAGGATTCGAGGCCGAGGATCAGGGGCATGGTGGCTTCCCTTCACTTTTCGCAACCGCTAGGCAATCACAAGATACCCGTTCGTCCTGAGTAGCCACTGAGCCTGTCGAAGTGGCGTATCGAAGGATGCGTCGGGGCTGGCCCTTCGATACGGGTCTTCGGCAGGCTCAGCCCCTACTCAGGGCGAACGGTTGGGATATTATCCGATGATTGCCCTCCGCCTCGGCACCCGTGGCTCCCCCCTGGCGCTCACCCAGGCGAACATGGTGGCGGATGCGCTGTGCGCCGCGCATGGCTGGACGCGCGAGCGGATCGCGATCGTGCCGATCCGCACCTCGGGCGACCGCATCCAGGATCGGCCGCTGGCCGAGGTCGGCGGCAAGGCGCTGTGGACCAAGGAGCTGGATCGCGCGCTGGCCGACGGCGCGCTCGACTTCGCCGTCCATTCGATGAAGGATGTCGAGACGAACCGGCCGGCGGCGATCGCGCTCGCCGCCTTCCTGCCGCGCGCCGACGTGCGCGACCGGCTGATCGGCGCGGAAAGCGTCGTCGCGCTGAAGCCCGGCGCCGTCGTCGGCACCTCCTCGCCGCGCCGCGCCGCGCAGATCGGGCGGCTGCGGCCGGATGTCGCCATCACGCTGTTCCGCGGCAACGTCGCCACGCGGCTGGCCAGGCTGGAGGCGGGCGAGGCGGATGCGACGCTGCTCGCCGCCGCCGGCCTCGATCGCCTCGGCCATCCCGAAATCGGCCATGCCGTGCCGATCGACATCATGCTGCCGGCGCCGGCGCAGGGCGCGGTCGGTATCGAGGCGCTGGCGGCGCGGGGCGAGGTGACAGCGCTCCTCGCCGCGATCGACCACGCGCCCACCCGCGCCTGCGTGCTGGCCGAACGCGCGCTGCTGGCGGCACTCGGTGCCGACTGCCGGTCCCCGGTGGCGGGACTGGCGGTGACGACCGACGCGGGGCTCCACCTGCGCGCGGAGATATTGGCCATGGACGGCAGCACGCGCCGGGCGGGCGAGATGCGCTTCGCCCGCGACGATGCGCAGGCTCCGGCGCGCTTGGCCGCCGAGCTGCTGGCGGATGCGCGGCCGGAATTGCGCGAATTGTTCACGGGTCAGGGGGGCAGGGGGTGACCCACCGTGCGTGACGCTTCCGCGCTCATCCTGCGGCCCGAACCGGGCGCCACGGTCACCGCCATGAGGGCGAGGGCGCGGGGCATCCGGGCGGTGACGGCCCCGCTCTTCGTCGTCATGCCCGTTCCGTGGACGCCGCCCGAAGACGCGGTCGACGCCCTGATGATGACCAGCGCCAACGCCGCGCGCCATGGCGGCGCGGGCCTCGCGCGCTATCGCCGCCTGCCGCTGCACGCCGTCGGTGGCGAGACGGCGGCGGCGGCGCGGGCGGCGGGCTTCACCGACGTGCGCGTTGGCGGGCCGGACGCCGCCGCGCTGGTCGCGGCGCTGGGAGACGGCGGCACCGTCCTCCACCTCGCCGGCCGCGAGCATCGCGCGCCGCTTCCCGCGGGCGGTATCCGCCGGATCGTCTACGCCGCCGACGCGGTCGCGACGCTGCCTGAGCCGGCGCGGGCCGCGCTCGACGACGGCGCGATCGCGCTGCTCCACTCGGCGCGCGCGGCGGGGCTGTTCCGCGCGCTCGTCACGGCCGCCGGCCTCCCTCTTGCCACCATCCCCGTCGCCGCCCTCGGCCCCGCCGTCGCGGCGGCGGCGGGGCCGGGCTGGCGCGGCGTGGCGAGCGCCGCCACGCCCGACGACGACGCGCTGCTGGCTGCAGCATTTGTTCGCGACCGGATTTGCGACTAGAGAACGACCGGCGGTGCTCGTTCGCTCGCTCCCCGTCCGTCCCGCGCGCGGTCGAGGGGCGTGCCGCTTGCGCTTCGGCCGGTGCCTCGACTTCGCCCGGCACGGAAGGAGTTGAGAGATTTACGTTCCAGTCGACGAGTGCGACCGTGAGGAGGCCGGATGGCGAGCGGATATGACGAAGGCTTCGCGCAGGCGCCCGCCCGGCAATCGCGCGGGCTGGTCGGCCTGCTGCTGATCGCCCTCGTCGCCTTCCTCCTCGGCGTCATCGCCGCCGGGTGGACGGTGCGGCATTGGGACGTCGCCGCGCGCTACCTCGTCCCGCCGCCGGCCGCCCGGCCGGTTCGCATCGTCCGGCAGGCCGTCCTCGTGCCGCGGACCGCGTTCGCGCCCGCGCCCGCGCCACAGCCCGAACTCGCCGAGCAGGTCGACGCGATCGGGGTGAAGCTCGACCAGGTCGACCGGCGCGCCCGCGCCGCCGTCGGCGACGCCGATCGCGCCGAGGGGCTGCTGGTGGCCTTTTCCGCGCGGCGCGCGATCGAGCGCGGCGTGGCGCTCGGCTATCTCGAAGGCCTCATCCGCGAGCATTTCGCCGCCAGCCAGCCGCAGGCGGTGGCGACGGTGCTGAGCGCCGCCCGCCAGCCCGTCGCGCTCGTCCAGCTCCAGGCCGGGCTCAAGGAGGCGGAGCCGGCGCTGGTCCGCGGCGGGGAGAGCGCCGGCAACTGGGCGGCGATCCGCCGCGAACTGTCCAACCTGATCGTCCTGCGCCGCGCGGACACCGCCTCGGCCGCGCCGATGGACCGTTTCGCCCGCGCCACCGCCGCGCTCCAGGCCGGGCAGGTCGACCAGGCGCTGGCCGAAGTGTCGCGCCTGCCCGGCCGCACCGCCGCCGGCGCCTGGATCGCCCAGGCGCGCCGCTACCTCGCCGTCCGCACCGCGCTGGACCAGTTGGAAACGGCGGCGCTGATCGATCCGGCGCGGCCGGCGGCCTGAGTCGCCATCCGGCGAGGACCGGGGCGACGATATCCGTTACCCGCCCTCAGATCCCAAAGCTCTCCTTCACCCCCGTCACGACGAACTGCGCCGCCAGCGCCGCCAGCAGCACGCCCAGCAGGCGGGTAATCATCGCCTCCACCTTCTGGCCGACGACGCGCATCAGCGGCCCGGCGGCGAGCAGCGACACCATCGTCAGCAGCATCACCAGCGCCAGCGCGGTCAGCACCAGCGCCGTCTCGGTCAGCCCCCGGCTGCGCGCGGTCATCAGCATGGCCGACGCGATCGATCCCGGTCCGGCGATCATCGGGATCGCCATCGGGAAGACCGAGATGTCCTCCACCGCCGCGTCCACTTCCTTCGCCCGCTCCTCGCGCCGCCGGGTGCGTTTCTCGAACACCATCTCCAGCGCGATCAGGAACAGCATGATCCCGCCGGCGATGCGGAACGCCTCCAGGCTGATGCCCAGCACGCGCAGCAGCGCCTCGCCGATCAACGCGAAGGCGAACAGGATGGCGGCCGCCACCAGCGTCGATCGCACCGCCATCGTCCGGCGGTGCGCCGCGTCCGCCCCGCGCGTCAGCCCGGCGAAGATCGGCGCGCAGCCCGGCGGATCGATGATGACGAAGAAGGTGACGAAGGCGGAGAGGAAGAGCGCGCTCATCCCCCGGCGATAACGGCGATCGCCACGGGGCGATAGCCGGCGGCCCAATCACGCCACGGCCGTCACGCCACGGCCGGCGCGGGCAGGCCGGCGCGGGCATGGGCGGCGGCCAGCGTGTTGCGCAGCAGGACGGCGATGGTCATCGGCCCGACCCCGCCCGGCACCGGCGTGATCGCGCCGGCCACCGCGACGGCGCCGGCGAAATCGACGTCGCCGACCAGCCGCCCCTTGCCGTCCGGCGTCGCGACGCGGTTGATGCCGACGTCGATCACCGTCGCGCCGGGCTTCAGCCAGTCGCCCCGGATCATCCCGGGCCGCCCGGCCGCCGCCACGACGATGTCGCCGCGACGGACCACGTCGGGCAGGTCGCGCGTGCGGCTGTGGGCGACGGTGACGGTGCAGCTTTCGCCCAGCAGCAGCGCCGCCATCGGCTTGCCGACGATATTGGACCGCCCGACCACCACCGCCTCCAGCCCGGCGAGATCGCCCAGCCGGTCCTTCAGCAGCATGAGGCAGCCGAGCGGCGTGCACGGCACCGGCCCGTCCCCGCCGACCGCCAGCCGCCCGGCATTGACGACGTGGAAGCCGTCGACGTCCTTGTCCGGATCGATCGCCGCGATCACCGCCGCCGCGTCCATATGGGCCGGCAGCGGCAGCTGCACGAGGATGCCGTCCACCGCGTCGTCGGCGTTGAGCGCCGCCACCAGCGCCAGCAGCACCGCCGGATCGGCATCGGCGGGCAGGCGATGCTCCAACCCCGCCATCCCCGCCTCGCGCATCGCCCGCGCCTTGGCGCGGACGTAGACGTGGCTCGCCGGATCGTCGCCGACGATCACGACGGCGAGGCCCGGCGGCCGGCCCGCCGCCGCGACGAACGCCGGCACTTGCGCGGCGATCCGCTCCCGCAGGGCGAGCGCATGCGCCTTCCCGTCGATGATCGCGGCGCTCATCTCAGGCGGACAGGACCTGCATATGCGCGCCGAGCAGCAGCCGTTGCAGGATCATGATGAGCAGGATCATCACCATCGGCGAGAAGTCGAGCCCGCCGAGATCCGGCAGGATGCGGCGGATCGGCCGGTAGAGCGGGTCGGTGATGCGATCCAGCGCCTGGAGCAGCTGGCGGACGAACTGGTTCGTCGTGTTGATGACGTTGAACGCGACCAGCCACGACAGGATCGCCTGGGCGATGATGATGTAGAGCAGCACGGTCAGCAGCAGCCCGGCGATGTCGAAAAGCGCGTCGATCATGGGTTTCGATGTCTCCACAGGGCCGGCCCGCCCGATCTAGGCGCGGGCGGCGCGGGCGGCAACCTCGGGGGGTGGGGCCTTCTTCCGTCCCCGGCGGAGGCCGGGGGGGGGGGGAACGAGGTGATGCTCAAGCCCGGATCAGCGTGCCGGCGCCGCGATCGGTGAATATCTCCAGCAGCATCCCGTGCGGCACCCGCCCGTCCAGCACCACCGCCGCGTCGACGCCTGCCTGGACCGCGGCGACGCAGGTCTCCAGCTTGGGGATCATCCCGCCCTGCACCGTCCCGTCGGCGCGCAGGGCGGCGATGTCGGCCGGGGTCAGGTCGGTCAGCAGTCCGCCCGCCTTGTCCAGCACGCCGGCCACGTCGGTCAGCAGGAAGAAGCGCGCCGCGCCGACCGCCGCCGCGATCGCGCCGGCCATGGTGTCGGCGTTGATGTTGTAGGTGTGGCCGTCGGCGCCCGTGGCGACCGGCGCCACCACGGGAATGGCGCCCGCCGCCGACAGCGTGTCGAGGATCGTCCGGTCGACCGCCACCGGCTCGCCGACGAAGCCCAGATCGACATGCCGCTCGATCCCTTGCAGCTTGTCCGGCTCGGTGCGGCGCACCTTCTCGGCGATCACCAGACCGGCGTCCTTGCCGGAGATGCCGACCGCCCGCCCGCCGGCGGCCGCGATCCAGCCGACGATCTCCTTGTTGATCGATCCCGCCAGCACCATTTCGGCGATCCGGGCGGTTTCCGCGTCCGTCACCCGCAGGCCGTCGACGAAGCGCGATTCGACCCCCAGCCGCTTCAGCATCGCGCCGATCTGCGGCCCACCGCCATGGATCACCACCGGGTCGATCCCGCACGCCTTCAGCAGCACCACGTCGCGGGCGAAGGCCTGGGCGAGGCTGGCGTCGCCCATCGCATGGCCGCCATATTTCACCACGAAGGTCTGTCCGGCATAGCGCTGGAGATAGGGCAGCGCCTCCACCAGCGTCCGCGCCTTGGCGAGGAGGGCGGGGTCGGGGGCGTGGTCGGCGGCTGTTTCCATGGGCCGCGCCTTTAGCGGGCGCAGCACCCCGCGGCTACCTCGCCGCGCGCCCCTCCCTCCCCCTGGCATCGAGCCGGCGTCCCAGGCCGACGAACAG